>JBAVSO010000070.1:0-29051 GCA_049695635.1 Candidatus Cybelea sp.
ACGAAGCGGCGCGCGTACGGTAGCACCACCGGCTCGTCGTCGAATGCGTCGGCGGGCGCCAGAATCGCGCCACGCCGCCGAAATCCGCCCGACGTCATCGCCTCGATCATCACGTTGACGTCGCCGGAATGGTCGAGGTGTTTGTGTGAGAGGACGATCGCTTCGAGTTCGCGCGGATTGCAGGGCGGCACGTGCGTGAGCGCGCGAACCAGCGCACCGGGGCCAGGGTCCAAGTGAATCTGCGTCTCTCCGAATCGCATCCACATCCCGCCCGAGGCTCGCAGCTGGCGCGCGACGACGAAGCGCGCGCCGCCGCTTCCTAGAAAAAGAATCGACGAGCTCACGCTAGCCGGCGCTAACCGAGAACGGGAAGCTGCTGGAACTGGCCGTTGAGCACCGTCGCGGCCGGGCGCCCTAGCCAGCGCTCGAGCACCGTCGCGTAGACGCTGCGAAAGTCAACGGTAAAGCGAACGTTGCCCATGTTGGTGACGGCGAGATCGGGGGCCGTTCCGTAGAGACCACCCTTGACGCCGCCGCCGATCAGGAAGAGCGGCGACGCTTCACCGTGATCGGTGCCGCGGCTACCGTTCTCGTCAATCCGCCGCCCGAACTCACTGAACGTCAAGGTCAGGACGCGACGATCGTTGCCGTGCGCGGCGAGATCCTGATAGAAGGCGGCGAGCGCATCCGAAAGCTGCGTCAAGAGCCGATCTTGTGTCGCCTTCTGATTCACGTGCGTATCGAACGAGCCGTGCTCGACGTAAATTGCCTTGGTGCCCAAGTTGCTGCCGACGATCTGCGCGGCTAAGGCGAGGCTGCGCCCGAGAGCCGTGGCGGGATACGCAGCCAAGGTCTTATACCCGGCTACGAGCTTGGGAAGCTCCTGCGAGCTGCGTTGCGCATCGCCTTCGATCTGCATGACGTGTGCTAAATACGGCGATTGGAAAGGCAACGTTCGGTCGTTGGCCTGACGGGCGAAGGCACTGCTTGCGGCCGCGTTACGATCGGCGATCATCGAGTAGTCGCCGAGTCCCGGAATGGCTGGAATGTCGGTGCTCTCGGAGACGAGCGCCTCGGGCAGCACCTTCGAAACGGCAACGCCTTTAAAGAGGTTCGCGGGCGCAAGACCGGCTTGGTCGAAGTACCGGCCGAGCCACCCGGTGTGTTCGTAGCGATCGGGTGCGGCCGTCTGCCAAATCTCCGTCGAGCGGAAATGCGAATGATCGGGATTCGGATAACCGACACCCTGAACGATCGCAACGATTCCCTTATCGTAGAGCGCTTTGAACGCGCGCATTCCCGGGTTGAGCCCGGTCTGCGCATCGATCGCCAGCACGGCGTTTCGATCGACTGCCAGGCCGGGGCGCATTTGATAGTAGCGATCGTTACCGTGCGGTACGACGCAGTTCAATCCATCGTTGCCGCCGTAGAGGTTGATCAAGATCAGGCAGCGGTTTTCGCTTCCCGGCAGTCCGGGCAGTGGCGTCTGCGCGAGCGCCCTGGCAAAGACGTGCTCGGGATTCGCGATCACCGCAAGCCCCGAGACCGTCGCCACCAGAAAACCTCGTCTTTTCATCGTATCATCAATTTAGTTGGTACGCGGGCGTCGCCATTGTGAGATAGACCGCGCCGCTTACGCGTTGATCGTAGTTCTCCACGGAGAGCGACGCGAGCGCCTCGCTTCCGGTTCCGCTAAGATAGCCTTCGAGTTCGAAGAGTGAGGCCGGTGCAACGTCGCCCTGCAGCAGCCTGTCGCCGAGCATCTGGGCAGCATTGGCCGGAGCCAGCGGCAATCCGTGCAGCCACGAAGAGGCGGCCAGCGTCTGCGAACCCAGCAGGCGAGTCAGAAAGTTCTGCCGCGCGATCATCGTGCTGCTCGTCAACCAGTTTTGGCCACCCGGCCAGCCCGCGACGCTCGGAGGAAAAAAGAGCTGCTGACCCATTTGCTGCAATGCCGCCAACGCGCTCTCGTTGACGGCGGAGAGGCCCAGCGTCTTATAGGTGCCGACGACGAACTCGACCGGGCTCTTGACCAAAGCGCGATAAGCGCGCCGGCTATAAAAAACGTTGCTTGCAAACAGCGTTCCCAGGACCGGCGCGAGCTCGTAATTATGCCGGTGTATCAGCTCCGCGACGCGATCGACCAGCTCGGGCTCGGGATCGTTGTAAACGAAAAAGTTGAGCAGGCTCGTCGCAAAGAATCGCGAGCACTGCGCGTGATCGAAGATGATGTCCACGATGTCGTCGCCGGTAAAGTCTCCGGTCCGTCCAAGAAAGATCTTCCGACCGTCGTCGTGCAGCCGCGGATTGAAGAAGACGCGATCGCCGCGCCGGTCAACGCGCCATCCGGTCCACGCGCGCGCCGACTCACGAACGTCCTCTTCGGTGTAGTTGTCGACGCCGAGCGTAAAGAGCTCCATCAGCTCGCGGGCGTAGTTCTCGTTCGGATGCTCGGCGACGTTGTTTGCGCCGTCGAGAAAGACGAGCATCGCAGCATCTTTTGAAACAGCGCGGGTCAGCTCGCGAAGATTTCCGGTGGCGTAGTCCCGGAAGAGTGCGTTTTGGTTGTACGTGATGCGAGGGAAGCGGCCCGTGGCACGCGAGGTGAAGTGACCGTGAAAGTAGAGGGTCATCTTCTCTTGCAAAGGAGCCGGCGTCGCGAGCATCCGGTTGAGCCACCAGAGCTGCAATGCCGAGAGGGACTCGCGCACTTGGTGTCTGGCAAGCGGTCCGTTGACGAGCGCCTCCGGCGGCGGAGCGACCGAGTGCGGCGACGGAAGCGCAAGCAGCGTTCCGGCCGCGTCGCCGGCGCGCATCGCAGCATACCTTTGCACCTCCTGGGGCGTCCCACTGAAGCCCGCGCGCCGCAGCAAATGCGCGGCTCCACGCTCGCCGAGCGTTTGCGAGTAGGGTTGCAATGCGACTGAGAGGTCGGGGCTTCCCTGCGGACGCAGGATGCCGCCGACGTCTAGCTGTGCCTGCGCGGCCATCATACGTAGCTACGAGTCTGCCGCGGTGCGCCCCTCGCTGAATTGCCGACGTCTAACCGGGCTCTAAGCGCGAGGCGCCGAATGCGGCGGCGATGGCGCTCTTGGAATCGCGGCTCGATCGCCGTTCGACGAGCTTCGCCGATAACGCGGCACGAATGGAGCGGTTAGTTGCGGAGCTGCGCGAGCGGCTCGTCGCCGTACGCGCCGGCGGGGGCGCCGAGGCGGTCGAAAAGCATCGGCGGCGCAAGAAACTCACCGCTCGCGAGCGAGTCGAGCGGCTAATCGACCCCGATTCGGCTTTCCTCGAGCTCTCGGCGCTGGCGGCGCTCGACATGTATAAGAACGCTTCGCCGGCCGCCGGCATCGTCACCGGGATCGGTATCGTCGAGGACCAGCACTGCGTGATCGTCGCCAACGATGCGACCGTCAAGGGCGGCACGTACTACCCGATGACCGTCAAGAAGCATCTGCGCGCGCAGGAGATCGCCGAGCAGAATCATCTTCCGTGCATTTACTTGGTGGACTCGGGCGGCGCGTTCTTACCGTTGCAGGACGAGGTCTTTCCGGATCGCGATCATTTCGGGCGCATCTTTTACAATCAGGCGCGGATGTCGAGTAAGCGGATCGCGCAGATCGCCGCCGTCATGGGATCGTGCACGGCCGGCGGTGCCTACGTTCCGGCGATGAGCGACGAGACCGTGATCGTCAAAGACGAGGGAACGATCTTCTTGGGCGGACCGCCGCTGGTAAAGGCGGCGACCGGCGAGGAAGTCACGGCCGAAGAGCTCGGCGGCGCCGACGTCCACACGCGTGTCTCGGGCGTGGCCGACCACTTCGCCAACGACGACGCGCACGCGCTCGCGATCGTCCGCGAGATCGTGCGGAACCTTCATCTCGAGCTGCCGCGTCAGTGGGACCGCACCGAGCCGCAGCCGCCTAAGTACGAACCGCGCGACATCTACGGCATCATTCCGGCCGACAGCCGAATCGGCTACGACGTCCGCGAGATCGTCGCGCGGCTCGTAGATGGGTCGGAGTTCCACGAGTTCAAGTCGCGCTACGGCACGACGCTCGTCTGCGGATTCGCGCGCATCGAGGGACATCCGATCGGCATACTCGCCAATAACGGCATTCTCTTCAGCGAGAGCGCGCTCAAGGGCACGCACTTCATCGAGCTTTGCACGCAGCGCGGCACACCGCTGCTCTTCCTGCAGAACATCACCGGTTTTATGGTCGGTAAGGAGTACGAGAACCGCGGCATCGCCAAAGACGGCGCGAAGCTCGTGATGGCCGTCGCATGCGCCGAGGTCCCGAAGTTCACCGTCGTGATCGGCGGCAGCTTCGGAGCCGGCAACTATGGGATGTGCGGGCGCGCCTATGCGCCGCGGCAGCTCTGGATGTGGCCGAACGCGCGGATCAGCGTCATGGGCGGACCTCAAGCGGCAAGCGTGCTATCAACCGTCAAGGGCGATATGACGCCGCAGGAAAAGGTCGCGTTCGAAGCGCCGATCCTCGAAAAATACGAGCGCGAAGGTAATCCGTACTATTCGACGGCGCGGTTGTGGGACGACGGCATCATCGATCCGCTCGACACACGCCGCGTCATCGCGATCGGCCTCGACGCAGCCGCGCACGCGCCCCAGCCGCGCACGCAGTTCGGCGTCTTTAGAATGTGAGCGGGCCTACCGCGAGCCGATAAAGACCGCGAATGGGAAACCCACTCCGCGCTTAATCGAATACATTAGCGTACGGCCGCCAGGGCTGTAGACGGTCACCGCATGACCGTACGAGTCCGCCACGTACAAATTATCGTTGGGGTCGACCGCGAGCGACGAAGGCACGTCGACGCCCCGCGTAATCTTACGAAGCGGGTCCGACTGCCCCGGGGCGTAGACGCTAACCCAGCCTGGCTCGAAGCCGCGCCTGTTGGTGAAGGGGCTGCTGGCGACGTAGATCCTGGCCTTAGAATCGACCGCGATGGCAGTAGCTCGCTTTATACCATTCTCGATCACGCGCTCCGGATGTGAGCGGCCGGGCGCGTAAACGCTGACCGAGTCGCCGTTGGCAACGAAAAGACGGCCGGAAGGTTCGACGAACAGCTGCTTGGGATGATGTACTCCATCGGTGATTCGCCGTTCGAATTTCAACTTTCCGGGTTGGCTCGTCGGAGCGTAGACGCTAATCGAACGACGGGAGGAGTTCGCCGCGTAGAGGTTGCCCGAACCATCGAATCCCAACGAGCAGACGCTGAAGGCTCCGCGGCGAATCTCGCCGGCGATCCGCCCGCCGCCGGGCGCGAAAACGACAATGGCGGGGCTGCAGTTAGCGTCGTACAGATAATCATTGGCATCGACTGCGAGCGACGACGAATTGTCCATACCTCCGAACGTATCTCTTAGCGCTAGGGTTCTCGCGTTGTAGACGCTCAGCGTTCCCCACGAGATATTACCGTTACCGGCGTACAGATTGCCGGTGGAGTCGAGCGCGAAGACGTGCGTGTAGCAAGCGGACGAAACGGAGCGAAGCGGTTTCGCGCTGCCTAAGCGGTACATCGAAATCGTCGAGCCGCCTACATAGAGATATGGTCCGTGGACGAACGGAGCCATCTCATTTTGCTGAGTTAGAGTTTGTCCACTCGGCGCCGTAGGCGCCACAAACGTCTGCGAGCATCCTGCGCAAAATGCTAGCGCGGCAACGATACCGCCGAGTCGATCAATGTGCGTCCGCATGGTCAGCCTCCACCATTTTCAACCTTGAAGTAGCTCTCCGAGACGGTCCACTTGCCGTTGCGGTACCGTTGCTCGGCGGTAGCGTTGGTCTTGGTCGGGCAGCACATCGGCGCGTCCGGCTTGTAGTACGGCCCCGTCAGCTCGACCGACGCGCCGTCGGCGCCGAGCTTCGCATTCAAATCGCATGGGTTCTTGATCGTGACGACGGCGCCGATGCTGCCGCCCGGCTTGGTCGCGAAGATCGTCACCGCGGCGGCACCGCAATCGGCGACCATCTCGTGAGATTGCACCACCAGCTGCTGCACGCCGGAGTGCATCAAAGTCGCCGCGCCGACGATCCGCGCCTGTGCGACGGGAAACCACATCTTCGCGCCGTTGGCCTGTTCGACGTGCGAAAGCGGGCCGCCGTTACGCGGTGACTGGTAACGCAGCCGATAAGCGCCGCGTTGCAGCCCGTAGATCGACAGATACCACTGGTAGAAGTTGGTTCCGTTGCCGGAACCCACAAGCTGCTTGCTGACGACCGCGTGCCACCGATTCTTCGCGCTCTCGCCGTTGAAAGCGACGGTTTGATTCTGCAGGACGTTTCCCGGAGGCGGCGGCACGAAGCTGGGGGCCGGTGGGGCTTGCGCGCCAGCCGCCATGGCAGATAGCAGCGCGGCGGCCGCCGCAATGGTTGCAACTCTTCTCATTAACTTACGGCTTCAGCATGTTCATCGGAATCGCCGACGGGAGTGAGATTTTTCCCACCGCGGCCGGCGGTGCTCGGACGATTTCGTGGAGCATATCGTTCCAGGCCTGCGTGAGAATCGGCAGCAACGTCACGAGACGGTGCTTTCCACCCGGTTGCGAATAGAACGACACGTCGAGTCCCTCGTTGTGGAGAAAGATCGCCGTCGCGGTCGGATATTGCGTCGGAATGCTATCGTCGGCGCTGCCGGTCAGCACGTAGAATGGCGTCCGCGGCATCAGCGCGAGGATGCGCCCCGAATCCGAGCCTAAGAGCGCCCCGGCGATCGAGACGACCGCCGACCAGTCGTCGGGATGAAGCGGCGCCACCTCGAAAACCGAGAAGCCGCCCATCGAGTAGCCGGCCAAAAATCGTTTGCGCGGATCGATGTTAAAGGCCCGCGTGGCGGCGTCCAGCGCATCGTAGACATCCGCTGCGGATCCGCGAAAATCGTAGTATCCGCGACCCCATGGAGCGACGACGATACTCTCGGTAGCTTCGGCGAGCTGCGCGATGTACGGCGGCGCAAGCAGCTGCGTCTCGGATTGCGGATGTCCGTGCAGCAGAACGATCAGCGGCGTTGGATTGCCTGGAGCGTAGCCGCTCGGAACGTAAACGGCCACCGGCTGAATCGTTCGATCTTGCGACGAACGCACAAAAACCTCGCCGAGCCCGCGAACCGACGCCATCGCGTCATAGGACCCGGCGATCAGTTGCGTCGCTAGGCTCAAATCGAGGCTTGCCGTTCGCTGCAGCGTCTGCGACCACTGCTCGGCGGTGTAACCCTCCGGCACCGCGGATTCGCCGAGCGCATCGGCGTCTTCAGTGAGCCGCTCGTAGTAATCGTACGCGGTCTCGCGCCCGGCAACCGGCGCGATTGTTGCGATCTTCGCCAAGTAAGTCGCCGCAGCGGAACGCAGCGAAACGCGCTGGTCGCCCGCGGAACTCCCGAATAGGAGAGTCAGAGCAGCGGTGCAGACCAGCGCGCCCCTGGTCATGACAAGAGCTTCAACGCGCAGACCCGGCGGGCCGTGACAGTTCGGTGCTTCGCTAGATGCCGGCGTACCACTCGTAGCCTTCATCCTCCCAGTACCCGCCCTGACCGCCGTAGACGTTCGCAAACGTCCCGACCAGCTCGATGCGGGCGATCCACTTCGCGCTCTTGTATCCGAGCTGCGTCGGAATGCGCAGGCGCAGCGGCGCGCCGTGAGCGGGATCGAGCGGCGCGTCGTTCAGCCGCGTCGCGAGCAGCGTCTGAGGATGCCGGGCTTGATGGAGATCGAGGCTTTCGTAGTAAAGGCTTCCGGTACCGTCGTTGTCCATGCAGCGAAAGATGACGTAACGCGCATCCTCGCGCGGCCGGACCGCATCCAGCACCGCCGCGAGCGGCACGCCGCTCCACTTACCGATTGCGCTCCAACCTTCGACGCAATCGTGGCGCGTGATCTGCGTTCGCTGCGGCATCGCGTAGAGTTGGGCGAGAGTAAAGGCGCGCGGCCGCTCGACCGCTCCATCCACAATGAGATGATACGCGGCAAACCCTCCCGCCGCGAGATCCGCGTAGTGCGCGTCCGAGGGCGTCGCAAACCCATTGACGCGAAACTCGCGATCGACGTCACGGTCGCGATACTCGCGCGCCATCCCGCGCGTGCCGATCAAGACATGGTTGAGACCTTCGACCGATGCAAGCACCCGCCGAACCCCGTCGTTCCCATTGAGCGCCGCGCTGACCGGCCCGCACCCCGCGAGTGCCGACGCCGCCGACGCGATGAACAGCCGTCGTTTCATTCCGGCTGATACCAACCGGTAATCATCGAGCGCATCTGATTGAGTACGCCCTGCGTCAGCACCTGGAACGTGTGAACCGCAAAGAACCCCAAGAGCAGCAGCATGCCGGCGAAGTGCCACAAGCGAGCGAACTGCCGCCCGCCGAAGAGGACGGTCAGCGGGTTGGCGATTGCATCAATGCCCGGCGAGAGCGCGAGACCGGTGAGTACGACCAGCGGTGTGATAACGAAGAGCACAGCCGTGTACGAAGCCTTTTGCAACGGATTGTAGATTCCGTGCGGCGGCGGCGTCTTGCGCAGTTTGAGGTAGTACGCCTGCATCGGCCAGAGTTTCGGGAGGTCGCTCGCGCGCAGAACCATTTCGCTCAAGTTGCCTTTGATCGCGCTCGAAACCAGCCATGCCAACCAGCAGATCGCGGCAATCCAGGCAAAAAAGAGATGCCAACGGCGTCCGTCGGCGAGGTCTTGGAAACCCGGAATCGTGATCGAGGCACCGAACGCGTGCGCGCCGCGCGAGCCCATTCCGTCGCCCGTCCAGCCGAGCCAGCCGGTGGTGACGAACGTATGCCCGAAAATCGTCGTCGTTCCGATGCCGTACGCGGGCGAGCCGATTGCAAGGACGCGCCGCGCCGGATCGCTCTTGTCGGACGCATCGAGATTCGGCGATGCGTTGAAGATTTGCAGCCCGCTGCCGACAAGCACGAAGAAGGCGACAACCCAGACCCAGTGGCTGGCGCGTGTGAGCCAGGCGTAGCGATAGATGGCCGGATGTGCGGCTTTCATACCTCGAGTATAACGCTTGCGAGGCCCGCCCGGATGAGGGCGCGAACCCGGCGGCATGGCCGAGAGCGTTCACTTCACCGTTAGCGACGGCGTCGCCCGCGTCACGCTTGCGCGCCCGGAGGTCCGTAACGCCTTTAACGCCGAGGTAATCGAGCAGCTTCACGACATCTTCACCCGCATCGCTGCGGCCGACGACGTACGCGCCGTGGTTTTGGCCGGCGAAGGCAAGGTTTTCTGCGGCGGGGCCGATATCAACTGGATGCGCGCCTCGCTCGATCTGACGTTCGAGGCGAACGTCGGCGATGCCGAACGCATGAGCGACATGTTTCGTGCGATCGACAACTCGCCTAAACCGGTGATCGGCAAAATCCACGGAGCCGCGCTGGGTGGAGGAGCCGGCCTCGCAGCGGTCTGCGACATCGCAATCGCGACCGACGACGCGATCTTCGGTTTCACCGAGGTGAAGCTCGGTATCATTCCGGCGGTTATTTCGCCCTTCGTGCTCGCCAAGATCGGCGCGTCGCAGGCTCGCGCGCTCTTTCTGACGGGCGAACGCTTCGACGCTGCGAGCGCGCATCGGATCGGTCTGGTGCACGAGGTCGTGCCAGCCGCCGAGCTCGACGACGCCGTCGAGCGCTGGCTCGCCGAGCTTCACTCGGCAGGCCCGAACGCGATCGCCGCCGCCAAGCAGCTGGTGCACCGAGTTCTCGACGGCTCGTACGACGCGTCGCGCTCGATTACGACCGAAGCGATCGCGCGTCAGCGCGTCAGCCCCGAAGGGCAAGAGGGACTGCGCGCTTTCTTGGAACGCCGCCCAGCGAAATTCAGTGATTAAACGGCTGCTCGTCGCCAATCGCGGCGAGATCGCGGTGCGCGTTGCGCGTGCCGCCCGCGAGATGGGCATCGTTCCGCTCGGCATCTACTCCGAAGCCGACGCCAATGCGTACCATCTCGAATTCATGGCCGATTCGCGCTGCGTCGGGCCGGCAGCGGCCGCCGAATCTTATCTCAATGCTGACGCGATCCTTGCGGCCGCACGCGCGATGAATGCCGACGCATTACACCCCGGATACGGCTTTCTCTCCGAGCGCGCGCCGTTCGCGAGCACTGTTGCCGATGCAGGCATCATCTTCGTCGGCCCCACGCCGGAGGCGATGGCGGCGATGGGCAGCAAGATCGAGGCGAAGCGGCGCGTGCGCCAGTTCGACGTACCGACCGTTCCCGGCTACGACGGCGACGATCAATCGCGGGCGACGCTGCACGCGCGAGCGCACGAGATCGGTTTTCCGCTCTTGATCAAGGCAAGCGCGGGCGGCGGCGGACGCGGCATGCGCGTCGTCGAGTCGCTCGCGAGCTTTAATGAAGCGCTCGAAAGCGCAAAACGCGAAGCGCTCGCGGCCTTCGGCGAGGATAGCGTTCTGCTCGAGCGTTACCTTCGCGACCCCCGCCACATCGAGTTTCAAATTCTCGCCGACACGCACGGCACGACGCTCCATCTCGGCGAGCGCGAATGCTCGATTCAGCGGCGCCATCAAAAGATCGTCGAGGAAGCGCCGTCGGTCGCGCTGAGGCCGCAACTGCGCGCCGAAATGGGCGCGGCGGCCGTGCGTGCCGCCGAATCGGTCGGGTACACGAATGCCGGAACCTGCGAGTTCATGCTCGAGCCCGACGGAGCTTACTATTTTCTCGAGATGAACGCGCGCTTGCAGGTCGAGCATCCGGTCACCGAGCTGGTCTACGGCATAGATCTCGTGCAATGGCAGCTTCGAATCGCCGCCGGCGAGCAGCTGATGCTCTCGCAAAGCGAGCTGCAGCCACGCGGTTGGGCGATCGAAGCGCGCATCTATGCCGAGGATCCGGCCAACGACATGCTGCCGTCGATCGGAACGATCGCGCATTGGTCGCCTCCCGAAGGCCCCGGCGTGCGTCTCGACGCCGGCGTCACAGCCGGCAGTGTGGTGAGTCATTACTACGATCCGATGCTCGCCAAACTCATCGTCAGCGGCAGCGACCGAACGGCGGCGATCGCGCGCCTTGCGCAATCGCTCGAAGCGTTCAAGATCGACGGCGTGCGAACGAACTTGCCGCTGCTGCTCTGGATCGCGCGTGACGAGGCGTTTGCGCGCGGCGAGACGACGACGAGTTTTCTCGCCCAGCGGCTCGACGAGTCGATCTTCAAACCCGCTCCCCCGCCCGCCGAAGCGGTGCTGCTCTGCTTTGCGGCGTTGCTCGTGGACGGCCGCGCGCCGTGGCGGCTCGGCGAGGTCGGCGTGCCGCTTCGCCTGCAACACGGTCAGAGCACCGTCGAAATCCTCGCGGACTCGACCAGCATCTCAAATCGCTGGCGCATCTCGGGCGAACGCAGCGGAGAGCTGCGCGCGCGGCGCCGCGGCGACGTCGTGACGGCTGAGTTCGGCGACACCACCATTTCCGGCGCGGTTACCTACAATCGCCGATACTTCAACGTGCACCTCGACGGGCGCAGCTGGTCGTTCGAGTTTGCAGCGCCACCCTCGGCCGACGGGGTTGCGGGCAGCCACGGTGCTCTGGAAGGCGCGCACGTCACCGCGCCGATGCCGGGCAAAATTGTTAAGATCGCGATTCGCGACGGCGAGCGCGTGGAGGAGCACGCGCTTTTGATCGTGCTCGAAGCGATGAAGATGGAGCATCGCATCGAAGCGCCGGCCGAAGCAACCGTCAAAGCCGTACACGTCAAAGAGGGTCAAATCGTCGCCGCCGGCACCCCGCTAGTGGAATTGGGGTCATAGACGACATGGGGTCCTTGCCAACACGTGTCACGCTCTTCGAAATGGGCGCGCGCGACGGACTGCAGAACGAGAGCGCGCTAATCTCGACCGACGACAAGGTTCGCTACATCAATCTGCTCTCGGAAACGGGACTGAAGTGGATCGAAGCGACGTCGTTTGTCAGTCCCAAGGCAATTCCGCAGCTAGCCGACGCTGCTGACGTCTTCACGCGCATTCGTAAGGCGCCGGGCGTTCGCTATCCGGTGCTGGTTCCAAATCTCAAAGGTTACGAGCGCGCGCGAGCTGCCGGAGCCGACGCGATCGCGGTCTTTACCGCGGCTTCCGAGCGTTTTACCAAGCGCAACATCAACATGACGATTGACGAATCGCTGGCGACCTTTGGTGAGGTCGTGCGCGCCGGCAAGCGCGATGGATGCTGGGTACGCGGTTACGTCTCGACCGCGTTCGGATCGCCCTTCGGCGACGACGTTACGCCCGCGATGGTTCTCGACGTCAGTCTCAAGCTGATGGAGATGGGCTGCGACGAGCTCTCGATCGGCGACACGATCGGCGTCGGCGTGCCGAGTCAAGTCGCTGCGCTGATTCCACTGCTGGCGTCGAAGATTCCGCTCGATTCGATTGCGATGCATTTTCACGACACCCGCGGCACCGCGCTCGCCAACGTCTACGCCGCGCTGCAGCTCGGCGTTGCGAAGTTCGATGCGTCGTCGGGAGGGTTGGGCGGTTGCCCGTACGCGCCGGGCGCAACCGGTAACGTCGGCACCGAAGATGTGCTCTATCTTCTCCACCAGATGGGCATCGAAACCGGCGTTGATCTCGCAAAGGTGCGCGCGGCTTCGCGCTTCATCGCCGGCGTCGTTGACCATGCGCTGACGAGCAAAGCCTATCAAGCGATGGAAGCCGCTTCGACCGCCTCGATCGCCTGGATGTAGCTCAGCGCAGAGCGAGCGGGATGACGAAGCGGGTTGCGGTGTGCGATTCGCTGTAGGCGCTGATCTTGTTGTCGACGAGGCCGGCAGCGATGCCGGTGGTTCGCACCTCACCGTCGGTTGGCGTCGCGCCGCGGCCTTTTGGATGGAAGATCCAGAGCGCGCCGCGGGGTTTGAGATGAGCCGCCGCGCGCGCAAGGCGAGCTAGATCGCGCGGCCCATCGATTCGCACGAAAATGATGTCGTACTCCGTGCGCAAGTAGAGTGACGCGCCCTTGGCCAGCCGCTCGTTGAGAGCGGTGGTAAACTCCTCGTCGTGCCGTCCGACGAGCGCGACGTGGGCCTCCGACGCCACGCCCAGCTTTTCGAAGAGCGAGCGACCGGAATAATCGCGCTCGGTGCGATCGGTCATGAGAAGCCGAGGTTCTTTGGTTTGGGTGGAATCTCCGTGTAGCCCATCGGCCGATCCCACCAGTCGTGGCGTCGGGCGCGAAGTTTTTCCCCGCTGGGCGGCGGCGGAATCCGCAGCTCCAGCGCCTGGGCGTAGACCTCAAGATAGCGATCGATCATCCGCTCGACGCTGAACTCGCGCTCGACGCGCGCGCGGCACGCGTTGCGGTCGAGGGTCGCAAGAAGCGGCACCTTGGCAACCGCTTCGTCCACGTCGTCGCAGAGAAACCCGGTCACCCCGTCTTGGACGATCTCGGGAATCGAGCCCATCCGCGCGCCCAGCACCGGCGTGCCGCAAGCCATCGCCTCGACGAGCGTGAGGCCGAATCGCTCCGGACGGGTCGTCATGTGAACCAGCGCCAGCGCGTTGGAGAGCAGTTCGTTACGCGCATCTCGCTCAACGGCGCCGAGAAACTGAACGCGGTCGCCGTCAATCTGCGGGGCAACCATCTCGCGAAAGTACGTTTCGTCCTGGGGGATAGCGGCAATCTTGATCCGCACGCCGGCGCGCTTGGCGATCTCGATGCCCAGATGCACGCCCTTCTCGGGATGAAACCGGCCCAAAAAACAGAGATACTCACCCGGCCGATCGCTGAAGGTAAACTGCGCCGGATCGATGCCGTTGTAGGTCGTCGCCAGGTAGTCAAGCCCGGGGTCGCGATCGGCATTCGAGATCGAAGAGTAAAAGCTGCGCCGCGCACCCGCGTAGTACGCCGCCAGAATTTGCGGCGAGGAGAATCCGTGGATCGTCGTGTGCATCGGCGGCTGCTCCGAACCCAGAGCATAGGTCAGCGGCTTCCAGTCGAAATTATTGTGGATCAGATCGAACTCATCGGCACGGCGAAAGAGCTCGGCGATGTGCAGCGCGCTAAAGACGTCGCCGTTGAGCGCTGGATCTTCGTTCAGCCCAACGGGGATAACCGAGACCAGCTTGCCATCGAAATGCGAATCGCCCGCCGCGAAGAGCGTGACGTCGAGCCCGCGCCGGCGCATCCCATCGGCAATGTTAAAAGCGATCTGTTCCCAGGGCCCGTAGCCCGGCGGCGGCGCCGGCCACGAAATCGCGGCGAGCACCGCCAGCCGTACACCTTTCAGTTCCACCGCTAGCGGTCGTCGTCCACGACGCGATCGTCGCGATCGGCCACCGCGACGTTGAAGTGCGTTCTGCGGATGAGCGGGCTCAGCGTACGTTCCGAAACCGCCGGGACCAGCGACGCTCTCGTGTAGTCGAACATGTCGCTTAGATCGTCGTCGTTGACGTCACGCTGCCCCATGTTTCCGAGATTCCAGTTCTTCTCGATGAACTTCGTGATGGACGTTGATTCGCGGCGCGTGTGCGAGACGAACGGCGTCGTGTTCGGATGAGCGGGATTGTAGTTCGAGCGCGCCCACGCCGACAGCACGATGATCGGAATTCGCAGCCCCCAAGTCGTCCCAGCCGGACCGGCCGGCGGCGCGACGTGATCGTACCAGCCGCCGGAGTCGTCCCAGGTCACGATCATTGCGGTGTCTTTGTAATAGTTGCAGCGAGCAACGGCATGCGCGCTCCGAGCGAGCGCCACATAGATCGAGCCGACCCAACCCGGACCCGCCGCACTCAGCGTGCCGGCGTGATCGGAATCGATCGCGCCCGGCATCGCAAAGGCGACCTGCGGCAGCCGGCAGTTCGCGATGTCGTCGAGGATCGTTCCCGACGGCGTGACGATGTTGCGACTCCATGCGGGGCCGAAGCGAATCTTCCGAAACGCGTCGTAAATGTTGACGGCCGGGTTGAAGCGATCGTCGGAGCGACCGGTGTAGTACTTCCAGCTCACGTGCGCGGCTTCGAGCAAGTCGGCAATCGTCGGCTGATCGAAGCAGGGAAAGACTCCAGGCGTAATCATCGACTCGCCTTTGCCGAAGATCGGGACCGTCGTGCCGAGCTTGGCGTCGCAGCCCCAGATGCGGTCGTTCGGATTTCCGGCGACGCGACTCTGCGCGGTGGCGAGCGTGTAATGGCTCGCAAACGTCGGCACCAAACGCGGCGCGAAGTTTTCGTCCGCAAGCGCGTAATGCGCGGCGAGCAGGTGGTAGATCGCGGTCTCCGAGGCGGGCACGTACGCGTACGGATAACCCGGCGGAGGCTTTATAAAACCGAAGGTGGCTCGCACCCGGTCGTTGATGAAGCCGTCCATCCGGCCGCCGTTCCATTCGCCGAGCAGCGCGAGATGGGAGTGACTCGGATCGGCCGGATACTCGAGCGAAACCTCCCTGAGTTTGACGGGCTTGCCGTCAACCGTCGTTGATTGCGATGTGTTCGCGCCGGGATAAGGGCCGCCGTTCGCGAGAACCGACGATGCGAAAAGGTTGTCGAAGGTGCGGTTTTCCTGCACGACGACGATGACGTGACGAATCGGGCTGCCAATAACCGGTTGACCGAGCAGCGTTGCATTCGCGCCGGGTCCGGACGCGACGCCGCTGCGGACCGGCATCGGTGCGGCGATCAGCATTAAGACGCTTAAGAGAACAGCCCTGCGCATGCGATTATGATCCGATCTGCGTTACTGAATCAGGCCGCTCTTCAAAACGAGCTGCGGCTCGCGCAGCGCCCGCACATCTTCGCCCGCGTCGCGCGCGAGAATCAACAGATCGGCCGGCTCGCCGGCCGCGAGCGTGCCGCGGTGCAACCCCACGAGCTCGGCCGCAACGTTGGTTGCGGCGTGCAGCGCCTGCTGCGGCGTCATTCCGAGCAGGGACCACATCAGCTCGACTTCCTGCGCGTAGTTCTCGTGGTAGTTGTATGGCGTGCCGGCGTCGGAACCGCCCGCGATGCGCACGCCGCTCTCGTAGGCACGGCGAATGTTCGACAACATCGCCTCGTTCAGGCCGCGGGCTTTCTCAACGATGTAGCGGGGTTGATGGCCGTCTTCGAGATGGGCCAGAATGCAGGTCGGCGCGCTTAGCGTAGGCACCAGATAGACTCCGCGCTCCTTGAAAAGCCCGATTGCTTCGTCGTCGAGCATCGTGCCGTGCTCGATCGAATCAATGCCTGCACGTAGCGCATTCTTGATTCCTTGCGTGCCGATCGCGTGCGCCGCGACGCGCAATCCGTGCCGGTGGGCTTCATCAATGGCGGCGGCGAGCTCCTCGGAAGTCAGCTGCGCGTTGCCCGGGACCGCGCCCTTGGTCAGGACGCCGCCGGTAGCGATCACTTTGATGCAATCGGCGCCGATCCACATCTGCTCGCGTACGGCCTTGCGCGCGTCCCACGGCGAATCAACGGCACGACCGATCGGCCAGCCGTGACCCCCCGTCATGCAGAGCACCGCGCCGGCAGCGCGCAGCCGCGGGCCTGGAACGCGCCCTTCTTCAATCGCGTCGCGCACGTCGGGCGCGATCTTGTTCGAGCTGCCGACGTCGCGAATCGTCGTAATGCCCGCCTTCACCGATTTGCGCGCATTCTCGACGGCGCGCAACAGCCGCTGATTCGGCGTCGTCGTTTGGATCATGCCCATCATGTCCGGCTCGCCGCTGCCTTCGAGATGGGCGTGCGCGTTGACCAGACCCGGGGTTACGCAGGCCGCTTCGAGATCGCACTCGCCGGTCGCGGCGCGAATCTCCGCGACCTTGCCCTGATCGAGCACGATATCGACATTGCGTTTCGGCGGCTCGAGCGTGCCGTCATAAAAAACTCCGGCTCGGACGATCATCGTGCGTCTATTCGAAGCCGGCCTGAGGCCGCCTCTTAGCTCATGACGAGATGCGTGAGGCTGGTGACTCCGTCAACGACGAGCTCGACGGCAATCGCCGCAATGATGATGCCGATTATCCGGCTCACGGCGTCGATTCCGGTCTGCCCGATTCGAGTCGTCAGCTTTTCCGCGCCGAGCATAAAGAGATAGTTGATGCCGACGACGAGCAGCGCGACGATGACGAAAATTACGCCGTTGCTGTAGTTGTGAGCATCGGTTGGATTCACCAGGGCTACGCTCGCCGTGAGCGCGCCCGGGCCGGTGATAATCGGTATCGCGAGCGGAAAGACCGACGGATCGCTTTGATCGTTATCATTCTGACGCGAAGAGTTGGCCATCTCGCGGTGCGCGGCGGGTGCGAAGACCATATTGAAGCCGACCTTGAGCAGCAGCAGCCCACCGGCAATTTTAAACGCACCGATCTTCACGCCAAGGGCGTTGAGCAGTGCTTCACCGACGAATGCAAAGACGATCAGCGTTACGCCGGCGACGATCGTGGCGCGCCTTGCGATTTCGGCTTGATCTTTCTCTGAGCGCCCTTCCGTCAACGCAGCGAAGACGGCTGCCGCGGAGATCGGATTGATCAGCGCGATCAAGGTCACGAAGACGTAGAACGCCTCGTAGAGGTACTGCATCAGGCCGGTGTCCAGTGCAGCTTCGCGTGCGCCGCTCTCGCGCGCGCGATTGCTGCCTCGTCGACCGGCCCGTCGACCAGCATCGTAAAGTGCCCCATTTTCCGGCGCGCGACCGCATGGCGCTTGCCGTAAACGTGCAGCACGATCGAAGGATCGCTCAAAAGCTCGGCCACGCCCGCCAGATGATTGCCGCGACCGTCGCCGAGCACGTTGATCATGATCGCGTTGGCGAGCAGCCGCGGCGGCGAGAGCGGCAGCTCGCAGATCGCACGGACGTGCTGCTCGTACTGCGAACAGGGCGTGACGTCGATCGTGTAGTGACCGCTGTTGTGCGGACGCGGAGCGATCTCGTTGACCAGCAGCGCGCCGCCGGTCGAGAGAAAGAACTCCACGCAGTAGGTGCCGACGATGCCCAGGCCGCGCCCGACGACTTCGGCCATCCGGCGCGCCTCCTGCGCGATCGCGGGTTCGACGCGCGCCGGAGCAACCGTCATCGTCAGAATCCCTCGATCGTGCGTGTTCTCGGCGACCGGATACGCGACGATGTCGCCGGAGGCGTTACGGGTTGCGATGACGCTCAGCTCGCACGCGAGCGGAACCAGCCGTTCGAAGATCAACTCCGCGCCGGCCGCCGACGCGAGTGCGGCTTGCGCTTGCTCGAGCGAATCGGCGCGCCATTGACCCTTGCCGTCGTATCCGCCGCGAACCGTTTTGATGATCGTTGGAAAGCCGATTTGCTCGGCTGCACGCATCAAATCGTCGGCGTCGCTCACGGGGGCGAACTCGGTTGTCGCGAGTCCGGCCTCTCGGGCGAACTGCTTTTCCAGCAGCCGGTCTTGCGTTACGCGCAGCACGCTGCTCGCCGGGGTCACGCGGTGCGAGAGCGACTCCAGCAGCAGCACGGATCCGATATCAATGTTTTCGAACTCGTAGGTGATCACGTCGCTGCGGCGCCCGAGCTCTTCGATCGCCGCGCGATCGTCGTACGCGGCGACGATCTGCTCGTCGGCGATTTGGCCGCAGGGCGAGTGCTCTTGCGGATCGAGCGTCACGACGTCGTATCCCATGCGCTTGGCGTCGAGCGCAAACATTCGGCCGAGCTGGCCCCCGCCGATCACCCCGATGGTTTCGACGGATTTCAATCGAGCGTGCTGGAGGCTGCCGCGTCGTGCATGCGCGCGACGTAGGCTGCGAGGCGCTCGGCCACACCTTCATCGTGGAGCGCGATGATGCGCGCGGCGAAGAGCGCGGCATTCACCGCGCCACCGATGGCCATCGTCGCGACCGGGACGCCGGGCGGCATTTGGACGATCGAAAGGAGCGAGTCGAGCCCGCCCGCCTTCGATTGTACCGGAACCCCGATCACCGGAATCATCGTCTTTGAGGCCGTCATTCCGGGCAGGTGCGCCGCGCCGCCGGCCCCCGCGATGATCGCGGCAAAGCCGCGACGCGCGGCCGACGCAGCGTATTCGAACATCTCGTCGGGCATGCGATGCGCTGAAACGACGCGCACCTCGCACGGGATACCGAGTTCGCCGAGCGTATCGCGCGCCGGCGACATCGTCTCCCAATCCGAACGGCTGCCCATGATAATACCGACGATCGGTGCTTTGCCCGCTTGCGCCATCGCGAGGCGCTTCGCGGACTCCCTAGAACAACCCCCCGCAATGTCCCGCTTTTTGCTCGGCATCAACTATTGGCCACGTAGCAGCGCCATGTACATGTGGCAACGCTTCAATATCGACGAGATCGGCGACGACATCGCGCGCATCAAGGAACTCGGGCTCGACGTCGTCCGCTTCTTCCTTATGTGGGAAGCCTTCCAGCCGGAGCACAACGCAATGGACCCGCAAACGTTGCGCCGCTTCGACGCAATCATGGAAAAGATTGCCGCAGCAGGCTTGCGCGCGATGCCGACGCTCTTTTGCGGCCACATGAGCGGCGTAAACTGGCTCCCGGCCTGGACGCTCGAGCGCGAGCCGACGCAAGGGCGATTTCGCACGATCGCCGGCGGTTCCGTCGTCGACCGCTCGATCGGAGACTTCTACGCCGATCCGGATCTCTTGCGCGCGCAGGTCTTCTTTGCCCAGCGCGTCGGCGAGCGGGTGCGGGACAATCCGGCGCTCCTTGCGTGGGATCTCGGCAACGAGTTTTCGAACCTGCGGGTGCCCGCATCGCCGAACGACGCTGCGCAGTGGAGCGCGCGGTTGACCGACGCGCTGGTCGAAGCCTCGGGTGCTCCGGTCACGGCGGGCATGCACGGTGAAGATTTCGATCACGATCGAAACCTGCGCCCGTCGAGCATCGCGGCACCATGGGCGTTCGCGACGATGCACGGCTATTCTGTCTACAGCGCGTTTGCGCGCGACCGGCTCGACACCAACGTCGTTCCGTTCCTCTGCCAGCTTCAGCAGTCGTTTAGCCGCAAAGCAGTGCTCTTCTCGGAGCTCGGAAATCCCGAGTGCCCGCCCGGACAGAATAAAGTGGACGGCTTCGCCTGCCTGCAGGAAGACGAAATGGCCGCCTACGCGCGAGGCGCGATCGACCGCCTTCACGCGCGCGGCGCGCTCGGTGCGTTTTGGTGGTGCTGGGCCGATTACGATCCGTCGCTCGCAGACCTTCCGCCCTTCGATCGCGCACCGCACGAGCTGCGCTTCGGCGTCACCAGAAGCGACGGCAGTTTTAAACCAGTCGCCCAGACGCTTTCGCAGTTCGCCCGCGAGGAGCGAACGGTCGTTACTCCGCTGCCTGCTAAGATTGCCGACGAAACGGAACATTACGCGGGGCTCCCACAGAGCATCGAGCGCGAATATCGCGCATATTGCGACACATATGCCTGACGATGCGCGCACGCTCATCGTAACCGGCGCAAGCTCCGGCATCGGCCGCGCGCTCGCGCTGGCGTCTGCGCGCGAGGGCTTCAGCGTTGTGATGGTGGCTCGGCGAGCTGCCCGCCTTGACGAGGTTGCTCGAGCGATTCGCGACGCGGGCAGCGCCTGCGCCATAGTCGCCGGCGACGTGACGGCGCCGGAGACGGCCGCTCGCATCGTGGAGACCGCGCTGCAATCGTTCGGTCGGATTGACGTGGTCGTCAACAACGCTGGGACCGGCGCCATCGGTCCACTCTTCGAAACCGGCGACGCGGCGATCGAGGCGCAGTTGCAGCTCCACGTTGCAGCGCCATTGCGTCTGGCGCGAGCCGCACTCGCAAATCTCGAAGCCACGCACGGGCAGCTCGTCTTCGTCGGTTCGGGCGTTGCCCGCGTGCCGCTGCCCTCGTGGGGCGCATATTCGCTTGCCAAAGCCGCGATCCGGGCCGCGGCGATTCAGTTGCGGCGCGAGCTGCGCGCCCGAGGAGTCGCGGTGACCTACGTTGACCCCGGGGTCGTCGCCTCGGAGTTTCACTCGACGGTGGGAATCAAGCGTACTTTGCCGCTCGTCGCATCGCCAGAGCAGGTCGCGCGAGCGATCCTGCGCGGCATCGCGCGGCGCTCCGCCGTCGTCAACGGAGTCGGGTGGCAGACGGCGTTCACGACGCTCGCCGAAGCATGCGGGACGCTCGCCGACCCGATAATCATCAATTATTTCAGCGCGCAGCCGGCCGAAAAGCAGCAATGAGTAACTTCGAGAAGGCGCTCGAGCCGATCGCGCGTCGAATGGAACGCGTCAAGCTGACGCCGGACTTTCTGCGACAGGCGCTCGTGCCGGGAACGACATTAAAGCTCAACGCGCTCGCGATGCGCTGGGCGGGAATGCCGAATAAGAACGAACGTGCCGCGTTGCGCGAAGCACTCGATGCGCTCGCTGCCGGCGGATACTTGCAACCAATGGAGGAGGAAACGTGGAGAGTCGTACGCGGCGCCGACTGAGGAGCGTGCTTGCCGGCTGCGCATTGGCCGCCGCCTGCGGCGTGGGTCTTGCGCGCGCGTCGGCCGGACCGCCCGAGCAGACCGGCATCTTTGCACTGCTCGGCGGCACGCCGAAGATCGTCTCGAAGTTCTGGGCCGAACACGGAGCAGGATTGGCCGCAACGCTCGACATTCGCCAGTACGCGCTCGACGGCAAGACTCCGATCCTCACCTACGAGGTGGACATGCAGAAGCTGGCGCACATCATCATCGTGCGTGACGACTTTGCGACCTTCGCGCACCTGCACCCGAGCTTCGACTCGGCGACCGGTACGTTCTCGCTGCCGTTTACGAAGGGGCCGAATCATCGCTATTACGTTTTCGCGGATACGACGCCGCGCGGCATCGGCCACCAGGTCTTTCGTTTTACGACCGAAAGCGATGGCCCGGTCGCGAACTCGCAGCTTTCGCGCACGGGATTGGAGCGCAGCGCATCGGTCGGACCGTATACGGTGACACTCGGCACGACGACGCTCGCAGCCGGCCGGCCGCAAAGCGTGGACGTCACGGTCTTGGAAGGCGGACGGCCAGCCAGCGACCTCGCAACCTATCTTGGTGCCGCGGCCCATGCCGTGTTGATCAACGTGCAGAGCTTATCGTACGTGCACGTCCACCCGTCGGCGCGCGGCGCCGCCGGAAGCATGAACATGACGATGAGCCCAGGCACGGAGATGGACATGAGCGGTTCGGCCGGCCCGTTGATGCAGATGAATCTGCCCTCG
The DNA here is from genome assembly GCA_049695635.1 of Candidatus Cybelea sp. GTDB lineage: Bacteria > Vulcanimicrobiota > Vulcanimicrobiia > Vulcanimicrobiales > Vulcanimicrobiaceae > Cybelea. Next base: position 22,163 of record JBAVSO010000070.1, read on the forward strand.
CTGCCAGCCGGCTCTTATCGGCTCTGGGTCGAGTTCCGCGGCGCCGGTGGCAAAGTCTTCACCGCACCCTTTACGCTGCTCGTGCGCTAGCTCGACGCAGACGGCTTGCAGCGATCGCCATGAAAAAGAGCAGCGTCGCTAGCAAGACGATCGTCGCGCCGCTCGACGCGCGCACGTAATACGAGAGATAGAGACCGCCGACGGTGCTGGCCGCACCGAAGAGCGCGGCCATCGCCATCATCGGCGCGAAGCGCGACGTGAGCTGATAGGCGGCGGCCGCGGGTGTGACCAGCAGCGCGGCCACTAAAACGATCCCCACTGCTTGCAGTGAGACCACGATGGTGAGCGCCAGCATCACTAGCAGCGCATACTCGTAAAGCGGCGAGGCGATTCCGCTGGCCTGAGCCACGACCGGGTCGAACGTCGTATAGAGCAATCCGCGGAAGAGCACGATCACCGCGACCGCGACGACGATGCTCAGAGCCAGGATCAGCCAAAGATCCTGCGGCTGCACCGCAAGGATGTCGCCGAAGAGAAAACTCTGCAGATCGACGGCGTAGCTGCGCTGCTGGCTCATCAAAAAAACGCCGAGCGCGAACATGCCGGTGAAGAGCACGCCGATGGTCGTGTCGAGCGAGATTCGGCCGCGGCGATGAACGAACCCTATTCCCACCGCCGTTACCACCGCGACGATTCCGGCACCGATGTAGAAGTTCGCCCCGCGCAGATACGCGATGACGATGCCGGCAAACGACGCGTGCGCGATTCCATCCCCGATAAACGCGAGCTTGCGCAGGATCACGTACGTGCCCATCGTCGAGCAGAGCAGCCCAACGGCGAGCGCCGCCACAAACGCCCGCTGCATAAACGCATAATGAAACGGCTGCCCCAAAAGGTCGATCACCTTCGTATTTCCGGGTGAGCGGCATGCGCCTTGTGGGGCTCGTGATCGTGACGCAGGTGGCCGTGCGTGTGGGTATGCTCCCGAATCGCGCTGTACGTACCCGACGCGACGACTTCGCGCGGCGTGCCGAGCGCGAGCACGCGCCGGTCGAGCACGAGCAAACGGTCGAACCATTCGTCGACGCGATCGAGGTCGTGCGTGGCCATCAGCACGGGCAACCCCTCGGCAACGAGTTTGCGAACGATTTTGCGCAGCGCTTCTTCGGTCGCCGCGTCAACGCCGGTCGTTGGTTCGTCGAGCAGCAATAGCTTGGGCTCCTGCGCAATCGCGCGCGCTACAAAAGCACGCTGCTGTTGTCCACCTGAAAGTTTTGCGATGTGCCGGTCGGCGAGCGCGCTCATATTGACGGCTTCGAGCGCGTGACGAACGACCTCGCGATCGCGCGGCCCAAAGCGCTCCCAAAAGCGCAGATGCGCGAACCGACCCATCGAGACGACGTCCCGAACCGTCGCCGGAAACGTCCAGTCTACCGCCTCGACCTGCGGAACGTACGCGATCTCTCCCGGCGGAAGCTTGCGCGGTTGCGAACCCAACACGTGCAGCTCACCGCTGGTCGGCAGCAAGAGCCCCGCGATGGTCTTGAGCAGCGTAGACTTTCCCGAGCCGTTCGGTCCAACGATGCCGAGCGCTTCGCCGAAACGCGCCGTCAGCGTCGCACGGTCGAGCGCGGTAAAATCGTCGTAACGCACGGTGAGATCGAGCGCCACCACCGCATCCCTCGTCACTTTGTTAGCGTCATCCATCACGCCATCACTTGAGCCGCTTTGTCACCCTGAGCGGAGTCGCGAAGCGACGGAGTCGAAGGACTGTCAGTGTCATCCTGAGCCTGTCGAAGGATGACCTCACTTAAGCGTTTTCACGATCACACCGGTATCGTAGTTAAGCATCGCGAGGTAGTTTGCCACCCGCGGATCCGTTCCGACCGAATCGTCGTAGAGGTCCTCGACGACTTTGATGCCGGCGCCCTGCGCGATCGAATAGAGCAGCTTCGAGCTGTACTCTGGCTCGCTGAAGACGCCGTGCACGTGATGCTGCTTTGCTAGATCGATGAGCTGCGCGATCTGCTGGGGATTCGGCTCCTGGCCGGGATTACGCTCGACAAAACCGAGCGTCGTGATGCCGAAACGATCGTTGTAGTATTGCCACGCGTTGTGAAAAACGATCATGTAGCGGTGCGAGGGTAGAACCGTGGTGATCTGGCGCCGAATCTGCGCGATGAGCTCGTCGAGCCGCGCGTCGTAGCTCGCGGCGTTGCGCCGGTACTCGGCAGCGTGCGGGGGATCGATCTCGATCAACGCATCTCGGATCTTGCGCACGTACTCCTTCGCGAGAACCGGGTCCATCCAAAGATGCGGGTTCATATTCTTCACCGGCAACCCATCGGCGGCGACTACGACGTGCAGATTACGGGAGCCGGCATCTCGCAACAGCCGGTCGAGCCACGTCTCCAGACCAGCACCGTTCTCTACGAGCAGGTTGGCGTCGGCGACGGTCGCGACGTCCTGCGGCGCCGGTTGAAAAGTCTCTGGCGACGCGCCGACCGGCACGATGTTCTTGACGCTGACATACTCGCCGCCGACGCCCTGCACGAATGAGTTGAGCGTCGAAATGGTCGTCGCGACCTGAATCTTATGGTTCGTTGCGCCATTCTGCGCTTGGCATCCCGCCAGCAGCGCGATTCCGAGAGCGCACTCCAAAACGCGTTTCAGTTGCAGGCGCGGCATCGACCGAAGAACTCCATGGCGTGACTGTCTAGCTCGAATCCGTGGAGCGCACGGAGCGATTCGGTGAACTGCTCCACCGCGGTGCAATCAACGTCTTCGACGCGTCCGCACTCCGCGCAGATCGCGTGATGATGGTGATGCGCCGGCTCGCAAAGCATGAACGTCGCCTCACCCTCGACGTCGGTTCGCTCGGTTACCTCGCCCTTCGCGCGCAAGCGGTCGAGCGTGCGATAGACAGTTGATAACGAGACCCGTGCTCCGCCGCGCTTTAGCCGATCGTAGATCTCGGCGGCCGAAAGAAAGCGCGGCTCACGCTGCAAGGTGGAAGCAATCAGCTCCCGCGGCCGTGTAACGTATTCCGCTCGAGTCGCCACGCAGGCAGTTATTTGCGAACTATTCTCAAAATCCTTTTACGTCGAAGACGGGTTTGGGCTTGGTGACGGGCAAGTGGCGACCGCCGCCTTTGCCTTAGCGTGAACCTGATCGCGCCAGTACGCCGAGGTATCCGACCAGGCCGGCAGAACCAGGCCGACCGCTTGCGCGCGAGTTTGCACTTTTGGGATGACGTCACTGAACCGCTTCGGAACGGTGCCCCCGTCGCCGTTGACGACGTTGGCAAGCGAAAGCCAGGCATCGGAGAGCATCATCGTCGGCAATGCCTGAGCAGCCGCCGGACACGAAGCATTCAGGCGCGCAGCCAAGTCGGCCTCGAGCGCAAGCGCCCATGCTGCGGTCTCGGCGATCTGTTCGACGAACGCCGCTCGCTGCGTTTCGCTCAAGCAAACGCTTTCTAGAACTTGGTGTTCCTCATCGATAACCTGCATGATGTCCGCGATCGCGCCGAACCGCGCGATCAGTTGCCCCGAACCTCCTCCCGGTGGGTGCCGGTCGTAGTCGCGGATGCGCGCCGAAGCGTCGTCGATCGTCTGGCCGTTGCAGCGGTCCACCGCGACTTCGACCGGCGCCGCCTTTGCCGGCGCGCCGCTACCGACGCTGAGAACCAGCGATGCCACCATCGACACAGTTTGCAGGAGCTTGCTCATCTGCTTTGACAGGTGCCTAGCTCGGCACGTACAATCCTCCAGGTCGCCAATGCGGCCCCGTGGGGATGTAGCTCAGCTGGTAGAGCACTTGCTTCGCATGTAAGGGGTCGGGGGTTCGAGTCCCCCCATCTCCACCACTGGAAACGCCTTATTCTGTAAGGAATTCTGGCGCGGGCGCACTCGCGCGAGCCGAGAAACACCAACAGCTTGCCGGCCATGCCAAGATTCCTTCAATTTGTGCCGATTGTGCCGAGCAGCGTTCGTGAAGATCGCGATGCTCTTACGCACCCCGAGAAGCTGCGCAGCGACATCGACCGCGCAGCGCTGAAACGCTGCTCGCTTCTTCATCGGCATGAACTCGACGTGGTTCAGCAGCTTTTCCTTGCGAGGGCTCGACAGTTCCGCTAAAGGCTTCCGACGCTGTTACCGATCCGCTCAGGGCGCAACGTGACATACGATAGTGCCAGACGTGCTGGCACAATGGGTCGCTGCGTGAAATGCTAGCCTGGTGGCGACGACCTTGCTAAGTTTCCAGTCATCCGCCCTAGGTTATTGAGATCGAACATGACGGCGCAGGTTACTCACCAATGGCCTTCTGTTAATAAAAACATTCACACGCTTTTTGAAGACGCGTACGTCACCGTACCCCAGACCGGCGGTTTGGCGTCAGCAAAACCATAAAGGACGAGTTTGAGAATGGCCGCGACTACTACGCTCTAGATGGCAGGTCGATTCTCGAGACTTTGTCGCTCGGGGCGAGACCAGCTAAACAGTACCCAGAATGGCACTCGCCGCTGCGATTAAAAGGTTGAAAAAGTGGCGCGCAATGTCGTGGTAGCTCAAACACGAATCTGCGGGGTTGGGTGGACCAGCTTAGCGCGCTCGATCGGAGGCCGTAAAGCGCAACTGATGGCCGTCTGGTACCTTAATCTGGTCGCCCATTTCATCGTATCGCGCTCAAGGAGCAAAGCTGAGCACTCGCTAACGGCCCAATGACTGAGGTTTTTGATTTGTTCGGAGGAACAATGGCGCAAACGCAGACATGGAAAGACGCTGTTCGCGGGATCGTCCAGACGTTACCGCGAGAGTTCTCGCTATCGGAAGTACTGGCGCGCCACGACGAACTTCAGCGTCGGTTTCCGAATAATCGTTTTATCGACGCCAAGATACGGCAAAGCCTGCAACTGCTCCGCGACCAAGGACTGTTGCGGTTCGTTCGCCCCGGGCGCTACGAACGAGAGGACATTCCGCCGGTCTTTAGTCCCTTGGTCGATTTCTCGATAGCGGCGCCTTTCATCAGCGCCGCTCAGGCGATGCGAGTTGCCTTAGAAACATGGGCGTCGTTCAATCTTTACTGCCTAGACTGTGCGAGCGACGCTCTTGATCGGCTTCCGAACAATACGCCGGTGGCCGATTTTAAGTGCCATGTATGCGAGCGATCTTACCAGCTAAAAGCCAAGGATGGGCGGTTTGGCCTTCGAATCACCGGTGCGGCATACCAACCCACGATTGACCATATCCGCCGCGGAAAAGATGCCCGAGCACATCTTCGTTGAGTTCGATAAAAGGTTCAACACCGTAGTCTTCGTCGACGCAATTCCAGGCCGCCTCATTACCGAGGATCGCGTCATGCCTCGAAAGCCGTTGTCCGCAAAGGCTCGCCGAGCAGGCTGGCAGGGCTGTAATATTGTGATCTCGGGCCTTCCATCGGTGCGAATGGTTGCCCCCGCTGGAATCGAGAGAAGCAAGGTTCGTGAGTTGTGGCAGACCCTCTGACTGGGGAAGCCGATATACGAATCGGCGACATCGTCGCGCTGATGCGCCACGCGCGAAAGTCAGCTAGCTATAAGCCCGCTTTGCTTAAGGCCCTAGTGCGATGCTGCCAGCAGTCGCAGGCTCTTCATTTACCTCTCGACGCGATCGGTCGAGAGTTCACCAATTTGTATTGGAATCTCACGGTAGTTTACCACCTCCGCCAGGCCACGTCTCTTAGCAAGGAATCAACGGCAGTACAACTGGTTCGGGAAATAGCCCAGGAACACAGAACGCACGACCTCTCGAGGTTACCCGCAGCGGGTCGAGCAAAAATCGATCGTCGAATGTCTAGACTGCTAACGGTAAACGTTCTGACCGCATTTCATGCGAGCAGGCCGCCGCGGATGCCGTTGTTGTATCGTTGGGAGCCGGGCTGGAGCGATGTAGTAGTCACGCCAGAAGCCCGCTGTTTCCTCACACGACAAGCGCCAGTTCTAGAGGTGGTCGCGAACTTCTATTGGGCTGAATTCTTGGAGAACTGCAATCGGCTTGCACCTCGTATTGTGCAGAAGGTTTCAAGGGTGGGAGCGTCCCGAAAGTCGCTGCAGAAGTATTTAAAACTTCTCCTCGCAGAGTCGCAGTCTTGCTTCTACTGTGAGTCAGAATTTTGCGAGCGCCTTGTTCCCACCGTGGATCATGTTATTCCCTGGAGTTTCTTACTTGAAGACGACATTGGGGATCTCGTCTTGGCCTGTGGCAGATGCAATGCCGGGAAGTCGGACTGGCTTCCAACCGATGTATTCATAAGAAAGCTTCTCCTTCGGAATCAAGTTTTATCTCGCGAAGGCATATCATTGGCAATCGGCGAGTCGGAGATTGAGCGCCTGTACCAGGCCGCCATCTCGGTAGAATGGCCGCGGTTTTGGTCCGCATGAAGAAATATGGAAAGCTCGTTCGAGATCGCGTCCCGGAAATAATTAAAGGCTCCGGCAAGCTGGTAGTGTGGCGGGAACTCCGTGCCGCGGAGTTTCGTCTCGCGCTAAAAGCCAAGGCGCTGGAGGAAGCCGGGGAGCTCGTAGATGCATCAGACGACGCGCTATTGGCGGAGCTAGCCGATCTTTCCGAGGTCATTGAGGGCATTCTTCACGCTTACAACTTGTCACGCGAAGATCTCGAAAAGGTTCGCAAGAAAAAGAACCAGGAGCGGGGCGGATTCACAAGAGGAATATTCCTCGAATCGGCCAGCGAGTAATTCCGACCGAATAGGTTAGCTTGGAGTCCGGCGCTCTCGGACTCGCCTATCGGTGAAGGTCGTACGCCTCCAACTCCGTCTGAGTGCCGAAGTGGGCCATATGGTTCGTCACGGTCAGTACCGAGAACTGGGTGCGGGGGCGCCTTGATCG
>JBAVSO010000071.1:0-29191 GCA_049695635.1 Candidatus Cybelea sp.
CATCAACCATCACTAACTACAACTTTGTACGCGACGCGATTGGTTGCGGGCCTTGCACGCTACTCGGTCCAAGCCGCTTCGACGGCGCGCCGAAGCGACGACTCCGGCAGAGTCCATGTATCAACGAAAGATTTTAGAATTCCACCTGTGAACCCCCAAATGTGGCGCGTCTCGTAGTCGAAGGCATACATCGGCTTGCCGCGGAGTCCGCTCCGCTTCACGTCCTCGTAGATGGCGCCGGCGGCGACGATCGAAGCCAAAGGCGCGTCGAAAACCGCGGCGATCTCGTCGCCATCGGGAGTAAGGCGCGTTTCTGCATCGAGGACCCCAACGATCGGGGTGATAAGCGCGCGGCCCGAAACTTGTTTGCATTCCGGCAAGCGGCCAACCACGTTGACGCGCTCGGCGGAAACGCCGAGCTCCTCGAAGAGTTCTCGCAACGCCGTCCTCACCGGATCGCCCGCATCGCTCGGCTCCGCGCCTCCGCCCGGAAGGCCGATCTGTCCGGGGTTGCGACGCATATGTTGCGCGCGTTCGACGAAGACCACACCGTGAGGGGCGTTCGCGAAAATCGGTAACAGCACCGCACCGCGCCACCAGCGATCCTCATGCACGATGGAAAACCTTTCGTAGCCGGCCCTGCAAACACTAGCCGAGCCCCGGCTTCGTGCGCTCAATGAGAGCAGCAAACTCGCGACGAAGCGGAGCATATGACGCGCGGCGCGTCGCTCCGAGCATTTGTTTGGTATTTCTTTCGCCTAGGGCTTACCGGTTTCGGCGGTCCGGTAGCCCTGGCGAGCTACATGCGCCGCGACCTAGTCGAAAGGTACGGCTGGATCGGCGCCGACGAGTATGACGAAGGGCTTGCGATCGCTACGGCGTGTCCGGGACCGCTCGCATATCAGCTGGGCGTCTATTGCGGGTACATCACCCACGGCGTTCTCGGGGCCTTGAGCGTTGCCGTCGCGTTTGCGGCGGCGCCGTTTACGATCGTCGTCGCCGTCGCGGCCCTCTACGTTCGCTTCGGCTCCACTTGGCAGTTGCGAGCCATCTTTTATGGGGCGGGACCGGTCGTCATCGCGATCATCGTGCGGTCGTGCTGGGACCTCGGCCGCAAGACCCTGCGCGGCGAGTGGATGGCCTACGCGTTTGCGATCGTCGCCTGCGCGATCACGATCGCCGTGCAGCAGGAGTTGATCGCGCTTTTCTTGTTCGCCGGCGTACTAGGAATCATCGTTTTCTATCGGCCCCAGCAGGCTCGCGCTGAGTCCGCCGCTCCGGGCGGCTCGACCGACGTACGGCTGCGATCGATCGCGCCGATCGTGGCAGGTGCCTATCCAAGCGTTGCAGTGCCGAAGTTATTTTGGTTCTTCTTCAAGACCGGGCTGCTCGTCTTCGGCAGCGGACTCGTGGTCGTCCCGTTTCTAAAAGCTTACGTCGTGGATCAGTACCACTGGCTTTCGAATCAGGCGTTCCTGGATGCGGTTGCCGTCGGAATCGTCTCGCCAGGGCCGGTCGTCATCACGGCCACCTTCGTCGGTTTTCTCAACGGCGGTCTGGCGGGCGCCCTCGCCGCCACGGTCGGCATCTTTACGCCGTCGCTGATTTTCGTGCTGCTCGGCACGCCGCTCTTACGGCGCTATCGCAGCAACGGACGGCTGCAGGGTTTCGTGCGGGGCATCACCGTGGCGGTCGTCGGCGTATTGCTCGGGACGTCGTACTTGGTGGCGCGCACCACGATCCACGACGCCTTCGGTTTTATCGTACTGATCGCGGCCCTTGCCGTTCTTTATTCGAAATGGAAAGTACCGGAGCCCGCGTTGGTTGGCGGCGGAGCGCTCTGCGGTTTAGTGGTCGGGCTGTTTACACGATGACGCTCGGGGGCGGCGATGCGCACGCCCTGTCAATTCGCGGCCGGCCGCGTGCGTTTCCGCGGCTTCCTGTGCGGATACGGCGCAATAGGCTTGCTCCTGCCTGCGCCTGCGGACGGCGCGGTGATATGATGCGCTCAAACCCGCTACAGAATCGGAGGAGCTATGCGTCGATACCGGCTCGCACTCGGAGTTCTTGCCGGTCTGCTCGCCGGCTGTGCCGGCGCCGGGTCGGCGTTGCAGCCGTCCTTCACGCCGCCGAACGGCAGACTCGTCTCACACGTGCCCGCGGGAAAGTCGTGGATCCTCCCCGAGGCAAAGAACGACGATCTCCTGTATATCTCCGACTTGGAAGCGCAAGTCGTATTCATCTATACTTACAAACACGGGCACAAGCTCGTCGGGGAGCTGACCGGCTTCTTCAATCCGGAAGGTTTGTGCGTTGATAACACGGGCAACGTCTACGTCACCAACGACACGAGCGACGGCGTACATCAAATCACCGAGTACGCTCACGGTGCCACCACCCCGATCAGGAACCTGATAGATTCCAACGGCAGGGCGAACGGCTGTTCCGTGGATCCAAAGACGGGAGATCTCGCGGTCGCCGACTTTTGGGGAGCCACCGAACAGATCGGCAACGTCGAAGTCTACCGGCACGCCAGCGGCACCCCAACGGCGTACTCGAATCCGAATATCTGGTATTACTACTACTGCGCGTACGACGGCAACGGGAATCTATTCGTCGACGGCGAGACTCAGGGCAGCGTCTTCGGGCTCGGCGAGTTAGCCAAGCGCGGCAATACCCTCGCCTTTATCAACGTGGACGAGACGATTTACTTGCCCGGCGGCGTACAGTGGGACGGCAAGTACCTCGCCGTCGGCGATCAGGTCGCCGTCAAACACAACTTCACGAGCACGATCTACACCTTTTCGATCAGCGGAAGCGTCGCAACGACCGTCAACACGATGGTCCTTACCGGATCGTCGGAGGTGTCGCAGTTCTGGCTTCCGCGCGTCGACTCCGGACCCAAACACCGCTACGCTACTCAGTTGATCGGCCCCAATCAGAACGGCAACGATACGCTGATTTGGAATTACCCTTCGGGCGGCAACCCTATCGAGAGCATCTCCGGCGAAAACGATCCGATCGGCGCAACGCTCAGCCTCGCAAAGAAGTAACGAGCGCTATGCGCTCGCCGGAAGTTCGCTCGAACGCGACCGCCCTACTACCGCGTTTAACGCCACGCGACAATCGTTTGCGTCAACGTGCTGCAAAAAGGTGCAGGCTCCAAGTCCGGCCGGGACTGGAAAATTCAGGTGACCGCCGCGTTGACCTTTGACGTCAACCAAAGCTTCCACCAAAAGAGGCACCGTGCACGAGTCGTCGATTATCGCCAGCCCTGCCGTCTCGTACAACGCGATCAGACGGTCGAAAAGGGTGCGCTCGCAGATTCCGCGATGCACTGCGATCGCAGTTGATAGCAGCATGTCGATCGCAACGGCCTCACCGCGCTTCACCCGGTAATCGCTTCGCAGCTCGAGAGTGGGGCTGAACGAGTGCCCGAAGTCCACCGCCCGTTTGAGGTCGTCTTCATAAAGGTTTGCGGCGAGCTGCGTCATCATTGCGAGCTGCGAGCGTTCCAGAATCTCCCGCGCGACCGCTGGCGGCTTTTGAAAAGAGCTTTCGATCAAGCGTTCGAGATATTGTTCCAGCAGGCAGAAGAGAACGCGGTCCGCGATTAGGCCGATTTTGATCATTTCGGCAACGCCGCCGGCAAGATCGCCACGCGACGAGGTTTGCAGAAACGTGGGATCGTTGAGGACGCCGATCGGCGGATAAAAGGTGCCGAGAATATTCTTCCTTTTGCCGAAATTCACGGCCTGCTTGATGCCGACCGCGACGTCAATCATGCCGATCAGGGTCGTCGGAATCCGCACGAAATCAACGCCCCGCCGATAGAGCGCCGCGGCCATGCCGACGATATCGAGCACGACACCGCCGCCCACGCCGATCATTACGCCGTTTCGCGGAAGGCCGGCGGCAATCGCCGCTTCGCAGACGCGCTCGACCTGGTAGAAGTTTTTGTTCGCTTCACCCGCCTTAAGGATAACGGTGCTGAAAACGTTGAGGTGGCGTTCCAAATAGGCGCGAATCGTCGCACCGTACAAGACGTAAACCACCTCGTCAAACGCGATCAAAAGCGGGCGTCGCCCGACGAGATCGGCGAGCGCCGTCACATCGGTGTCGAAGACGTGAGAGGTCAACTGCGTAACGTCGTACGCAATATCGCGAGAGACGTTCATCAAAAATGACGTCGATCGATCGGAAGCGGACGTTTGCACGCCCATAAATAAACCTTTCCTCAGGGAGCGCCGACTATATTAAGACGATACACCTTTGCGAGCGAGCCCCTCATGGTCTATTCGAACCCCAGTTTTTGGGGCTTTCGACCGCGTCCCGGGACCGCCGGCCCGGCCGTAATCGGGGACGATAAGACGAAGGAGGGGGCTGAAGAAAAAGCTGAATTTGCGGCATGCTGCAGTTTAATTGGAACCGCCGCGAGACGGGTTTGGTCGCGCTGGTCGTTGCCACAACTTCGATCCTGCTCTTTGAAGGCTTCGTCGGCGTACCGCCCGCGACAGGCGCGCGGTTGCATCCTGAGGTCGCTCGGGTCGCGCTCTCGAGCAAGGGCGATTTTCTCGGTTGTCCGTACCCCAGCGGTAATGTTTGGCAAATGAACGTCGCCGGCGTGTCGCCCGATCCGCGCAGCTCGGCGTGGCTCGAGGCGACCGTCGCGGCCGGCGGAGACGGTGGATTCGAGGCGACCATTCCAACCAACGAGCTGATTAACGATGCGAACAACTTAACGCCGCGCGTTCCGGTTCGACCGAAAGTCCACTGGCACCAGCCGGTCTCACCGGTTCCATGGGAATCGAACTTCTACATCGAGCCGTTATCCGACGGCCACTCGCTTGTGCTTGAGACGAAAAGCTGCCAGTACTATGAGGGTTACGAAACGACGTATAACGCACGCGGTGAGCTATCGGTCTACAGCAATCTGCACGTTGATCTCACCAAGCCGTTCGTGCGCCCGAAGACCAACGCGTCGACTGCCACCGGTCTACCGATCGGTCTGATGGCGATCCGGCCCGAAGAACTTGCTGCCGGCGTCATCGGTCATGCAATCGGCTGGAACGCGGTTGCGGACACCCTCTCCGAGACCGAGTGCGTTTCTCCAGCCTCCATCGAACACTGCACCGACGGCTTGAGATATCGAGGACCTTCGGGCGAAACCCCGATGCCGTACGGCGCTCACGCTCGCCTCAAGAGCTCGTTTAATATAGATGGCTTTAGCCGCGAGGCCAAGATCGTCGCGCAAGCCATGAAGACGTACGGGCTCTACGTGTACGATACCGGCTGCTGCGACAACGTGGTACCCCTCGTGAACGACCGCTACGGCGCGCCGGTGTGGACGCGCGACGACGCTCGCGACCTGCGAAGCATTTCGCCGAGAAACTTCGAGATCGTACCGCCTCCGTAAGGCGAAGCGCTGCGCGCTTCATTCTCCGGCAACCGGTGTTAGCTCGACATCATCAGCGCTGTGATGGACGAGCTGCTCGTCGCAGCTATCTATCCATCGCCTTGCTCACCGCAATGCCGTTCTCGTTGGACGCGCTTTTCTCGTCGTGAGCGTTAGGTATGATCTGCGTGGGGTACCCACCGCTTGGAAAGTTCCACAACCCGACGGCACCAAGCTGTGGTTCGACGTGTGAGACAACGGTGGCGCCGTCGACAAAAAAGTTAAACCCCCATTCTGAATCGGCGTCAAGGAGAGTAACGGTGTTCTTGACAGTCGCTTTCGAGCCGCTGATGAGCAACCGATAAATTTCCACGCCTATGCCGAGGTCTAGGTAGTTTCCATCCCATTTGAGGCCACTGGCAGTGTCCTCGAGCGATTTCGAGAGCCGCAGATCCCTGAACTGGGAACCGCCGGCGGGCAGTCTCGCCACGTGAGTGCCTGAGCCGTACACTTCCCCGCTTGCAAACAAGTTGCCCGACGCATCGTAGGCGCAGCCCCATACGTATTCGAAGTTCGCGACGCTGTAAGCGGTGGGGGTTCCCTTCGCATCGGCGTAGACTATCATACCGCTCGTCCCAAAGAGATTGACGACGGCAAGGTTCCCCGTCTTCGGGTCAACCGAACAAGCTGCCGGAAATCCGTAGTTGTCGGGGAGCGTAGCACGCCGCTTTGCTTTGCCATGCGCGTACTCGATCATTTCGCTTGGGTTTCCGCTGTCGCTCGAGATCCAGACGTTCTGTGAGGCATCGACGCAAACCGCGTCCGGATTCGCAAGGCCGCTGAGTGTACCAACGTGCTGCCCGCCCGGGTACGTGAAAACGTAGACGCGGTTTGAGCGTCGGCTTCCCGCGACGTATAGCAAATCTTCATCACTTACTCCCGGGAACATCCAGGACTCCCGCCCGTCGGTGCGAGTCTGGACGGCATGACCCTGCACGGTCGGACCAGGTCGACCGATCGCCGGCTGGAACCCGCCGCATCCCGAAAGCACGGCCAGGGTCGCACAAATACTTAAAGCAGAAGGACCATAATCCGACCCTTTCATCTATCGCCTCCTCGACGCGCGAACAGTTGACCGTAGCGATTGTTCGAACGGAAGCTCTCGGCTCCTAGCTAGAGCGCAACCCTGCCCCCAATGCTCAGACTTACAGCTTGACGCCTCCGAGACGAATGCTGCGTCGTTTTTGGTCACACGCGGCGCCCACCTTCACGATCTATCGAGCAGGGAAGTCTAGGCGTGGTGAGCAGATAGGCTGATGGTATGGCGCCTTCAGCTGATGAGTGGCCCGGCGTAATTGTAACGCCTCAAGCTCCAAGCGACTCGTCTGTCATCGCATGCCGCGACTTGCGGATTCAAGGCGGAGATCACTTCCTGAGGATCCTGATTCAAATACATGCTCCACGCCTTGCCGATAAAGACTTTTCCTGTCGCTATGACGTTCTAGGGTTCGACGAGCCTGTCAGCCGGCTTATATACGGAGTAGATTCCCTGCAAGCTCTTCTACTATCCGTAATCGCGATCGAAAAAGGATTGCTACCATATAAAGATCGCGTATCGTGGCTCGGCGAGCCTGGCGCTTCGGGGCTGCCTCGGATGTTCTTCTGGCATCGAATGAATGCGAGCCTAAGAGAACGAGTAGAAAAGGCCGTGGACGAGTTCGAAAAAGAGATGGCAAAGCGCCTGAGCGATGCCGGAGTTTTGGCCCGCGGTGCCGATCGTCCTTAGGTCCCGGCTCTTGCCGTTTGTTCGGTGGAGCGCATTGAGGATGTTACCTACCAGTTAAAGACGATCAAGCCGCCGTTCCCCGATTTCTTCCAGCCTTGCCACATATGCACGTTTGTGGCGCGGCGTTCGGCGTAGGACGAGCCGCCGCCGCCTCCTCCACCGGCGGCAGTGCAGAGGCCGCGATATTGCCAGCTTCCGCCCCCACCCCCTCCGCCGCCACCGTAATAGCCGCCGCCACCTCCACCACCGCTGGGACCGTAGAAGCTGCCGGAAGAAGCGAAGCCCTGCCCGCCAGTTCCGCCGGCGAGGGGCATTCCGTCAACGCCGTTGCTGCTGTAGGCGCAGTCGCTAGCTGCACCGCCCGGTCCGCCGAGATGCTGCGCGCCGCCTTGTCCGCCGCCGCCGCCGAAGTACCTACTGCGGCAGTCCTCGCATACGCCGTCTCCGCCGGAGCCGCCGCTCTTGGCGCCCCCCTTTCCGCCGACGCCGCCGATGATCTTGGTGTTAGTAAAGCCGCCGCCTTCGCCGCCACCGCCGCCGGATACTAAGATTCGGTCGGCTAACCCATCGCCGTGCTGTCGCACATCGGACGCCCCGCCGCCCCCGTAACCGGTCGGGGTTGGGCTGCCGGAGTTTGGCGCGCCGCCGTTCGCGCCACCGTTAAAGCCGCCGTTCACTCCGGATCCGTCGCCACCAACGAAAATCACGAGCTTCTCTGCGGGCGCAACCGGAATTATCGCGCTAACGCGCCCGCCATAAGCGCCGAGAACGCCTGCACCGTTACCGCCGTGGGCAATGACCGTAATCTTCGTGACACCGGCCGGTACTTTGAACGACTGCGGCTTGCCAGTGTAATGAAACGTTCGATGATACGGAAGTGCATCGGGAGCGGCGTTTACCACTGGCACCGCGCCACCGCCGGCGCGGCCCCCACACCCAGTGACGATTGCGACCAACACGCATATGCTGAGGGCGTAGCGGCCGAAACTCAAGCATTTCATCTGCGTCGCTCCTTTACGCGAAAAGAACAATCACGCGCGTCGCAATAACGTTCACGCCGATTTGTACGGGAGGTACGCCGCGATCGCTAGAGCTTCCTCGGTCCAGGTGCCGTCGCTCCTAAGTCGCCCGGATTGCAACAGAATCAGTCGCCTCGCCGACCCACGCGGAATCGCCATTCACTAGAGCGCGGAGATAGCGCGCTCCGTTCACTTGGCGTACGAGCTGGCGCCCATGAAATGAATTGAGACGTAGGGCTCGTCGCCGACCACCCAGCTGTCATGCTTGCCGGCAATGTGAAAGAGGTCGCCGGCGCGCATCTCGACGACCTTTCCGTCGTCGAAGGCCGCCGTAGCACATCCCGAAACTACCATCCCGACGTGTTCGATTTCGCACTGCGTCTCTCCGAGCGCGGCTCCGACGTGCTCCGACCATTTCCAACCAGGTTCGTACCTGGCACGGCCGATGGTCATTCCACCGATATTGACGACCTGAAATGTCCCCTTCGGGAACGTATGCGTTTCGTCGGGGCTTTCG
Organism: Candidatus Cybelea sp.; assembly: GCA_049695635.1. Taxonomy (GTDB): domain Bacteria; phylum Vulcanimicrobiota; class Vulcanimicrobiia; order Vulcanimicrobiales; family Vulcanimicrobiaceae; genus Cybelea. The sequence continues at coordinate 8,718 of JBAVSO010000071.1, forward strand.
AAGCGCTTGAGCAAAATACGCAGATCATTCATATCGACCCTCTATCACAACTAATTGACGATGCAGCTCCCAAGAGTTTTTGTTTGCAAATCGGTCGTCGTGAATTCAGGAAGCCGTCATCACGCTACCGAGCTCTCCCACGCGAGCCAGAGCTTCACTAAACCCGTCGCCGCTGGCGGCAAAGCCGAGCCTGAAGTGCTCTGGTGCGCCGAAGCAATCGCCGGGCGCGAATAATACGCCTTTCTCTACTGCACGGCGGCAGAAAGGTCGAGCGCCCGATTCGCCGACTATCCACGGAAATGCCGTCATGCCACCTTGTGGCCGGATCCAGCCGAACGTCGTGCGATGCTCCGCCATGAACGCGTCGAGCAGCGCGAGATTCCGACTTGCCGTTTCTTGCGCTTCGCGCAAGATGACGTCGCGCTTGCGAACTACGATTTCAGCGAGTGCCTCTCCCAGTACGTTGTTCGAGATAGAGAAATAGCAACGAGCGTTGAGATAGCGCTCGCGCCGAGCGGCGTCATGCTCGATCATCCACCCGATACGGAGCCCGGAGAACGAGAAGGCCTTCGAAAAGTCGTTTATGACCGTGACGCCCGGCAACCGCGCCGCCGAGAGAGTCTTTCGGGCGTGGTAGACTGGGTGATACACTTCGTCGCTTACGAGTTGAATCCGCCGCACTGACGCAAACGCCGCGAGGCGATCGAACTCCGCGTCGCTTAGCGTTGCTCCGGTTGGATTGTGGGGGCTGTTTATGAGAATCAGCTTGGTGTTTGCGTCGGCGAGCTGCTCGATTTCTTCGAGGTCGATGACGAACCGACGCTCTTTGCTAATGTTGTAGAAGCGCGTCTCCAAACCCAGAGATTCGGGCAATGCTGAGAACGGCGGATAGCCGGGATTGGGCATGATGATGTTCGCTTCCGGCTCCGCAGCGAGCCAAAAAAGAACGAGCAGTGCCTCCGACGCTCCTGTCACCACCAGAACGCAGTCAGCGCTCACACCTTGCATCTCAGCAATCGCTTCGCGCAAGCCATTATCGCCGGCCGGGCGACCGTAACGCAGCGCGCAATCTAGAATGCGTGCGCGGTCCTCCTCGCCGACGAACTCGAGTAGCTCGCTCGCGTGCCACGTGCGTCCGGTACTTGCCGCGAGATTGAACGAGATGCTGGGCTCGTGGGCATTGAGCCACTCGTCGAGTAAGAACGGCTTTAGCTGCATACGATAGCCTTCACTTTCTACGGTTTAGTCCACTGCAAACATTTAAAGGAGCGCGTGCTCTATAAGCGGACATCAACGTTATCAATGAGCGCGGCGGTCTCCACAATGGTCGCAAACTCTGCTTGAAGGTCGCTCAACGCTCCATAGTGCACGTCTGCAGCCGATCTCTTGCGTCCATCTATGCCCACTAGATCGAATGCAGCGGTTGCGTCAGAGACCAGGTAGGTCTTGAAGCCAAGATTGGCTGCCATTCGTGTTGTCGTCGACACGCAATGCGGAGTTGTGAGTCCAACAATGACGAGCGTGCTGACGCCGGTGCTGCGTAGATCACCTTCGAGCGCTGTGCCGATAAAGGCACTGTTCACGTGCTTCCGGTAAACTGGCTCTCCCTGTGCCGGAAGGGCCTCCGATTTGGGCGCGTTACCAGGCGTTCCTGGACGAAAAGCCCCATTCGGCGACAGCGAGTCGTGATGTACATGGAAAATGGGCCGTCCACTAGCTCGCCATGCCGTGATAAGGCGGGCAATGTTTGCTTCCGCATCTGGGTTGTTGCGCGATCCCCAGTCCGGATGGTTGAAGCCTTGCTGCACGTCGATCACCAGGAGAGCAGCATTGGTAGGCAATTGGTTCACTATGGTCTCCTTTCGGCTCGAGTGCAAAGCGAGCGTGTCCAGACCGTCTCAACGCAGCCGCCTCCGCCAATGATAGCCACGCGTTTGACACCACCCCGCAGTATTGGCTCAATCTGCAACTTGCCGTCGATCTCTTCGCCGCGCAGCATCGGTCGGCAGGGCATTAGCGGTTCATCGGCCGGCTATTCGTAGTCGGGGATGCGGTAGTCGGTATCCTGGCGCAAGAAGAACTTCTCTCCCTTCGGCGCCTTGATCGGGACGAACGCGCGCGGCGTCTGCGAGAAGTCTAGACAGTCTTTCGCGGGCGAGGTCGCGCGCTTGTCAGCAGCCGCGAGTTGATTGAGGCCGAATAGATCTTCGGCGAAGCGCAGCACGCTGGCGGTCTCGTACTGCACGTGCGAAACGTAGTCTTTCTTCGCATACGGCGAGATGACGAGCAGGGGAACTCGAAAGCCGGTGCCGTCGTAGTCCTTATGCGGTGGAGGCACGTGGTCGTAGAGCCCGCCCCAATCGTCCCACTGCACGAAAATGACGGTCGAGTTCCAGAACTTGCTCTTACCGATCGCGTTGACGAGCGCGGCGACCCACGACGGCCCGTACCCGCCGCCGCACATCATATGATCGGAGTTGGCGCAGAAGGGCGTGATCCAGGTAAAGCTCGCGAGCTTTCCGGCCGCCACGTCAATGAGAAACTGCTTCGGCGGGGTGATGACGTCTTTGCTCCAGTCGGGTCCGTGAAAGATGTGCTTGACGGCCTGGTAGCCCGACCAGAAACCGCTCGGAGCGCCGGTGTAGACGCTCGTGTAGAAACGCCAGGGGAGGTTCGCGGCATCGAGCTCGTCGCCGAGCGTTTCGTAGTTGAAGCACGGCCGCTGATTCTTGCCGTAGGTGCGCTGCTGCGTAAGCGTCTGCACCTCATCGCCCGGCGGACCCGCGCAACCCCACAGACCGGTCGGGACGTTGGCACTCGAATCGGCCTGTGCGGCGATGATGTATTGGTGCGCGACGAAGCTCTCGTCGAGCTGCGACTGAAAGGTCTTGTCGGCCAAGACCCATTGGTGCGCCATCTCCCAATACGGCTTGGTCTCTTGGTGCGGAACGTAGACGTACTGCGGATTGGTAGGGCCGCCGCGCGAGTACTCCTTGTCGAACGCGTCCATCCGGCACTTCGTGCCCGGGAGCTTGCCGGTTCCGTCGCAGGCGGCGATCATGCCGGAAGCCGAGTGATCGATCTCGTAGACGCGCGTCAAACTCGTCGGCTGGAGCGCGATCGTCTGACCCTGCGAGTTCTTGCCGCTCGAGACCGTATCCGCGCCCGGATAACCTTCGAAAAGGTTATCGAAACTGCGGTTCTCTTGCACGATGTAGACGACGTGCGCGATCTTTCCGGCCCCGGTCGCGCCAACTGCTCGCAGCGCCTGCGCATCGCGCATATACGGAATCACCGTGTCACCCTGAGCCTGTCGAAGGGCGCATCCACCCAACGCCGCGACCGCCGCCAAGAGTGCTGCAACGCGCAGCGGGCTCAAACGGCGCATGCCACTTCTATTCGTAGTCGGGCGCGAAGTAGTTCTCGGGGTCGCGGTTGTGCATGAAGAACTTCGGCCCGAGCGGCGCCGCGATCGGCACGAAATTTAACGGCTGCTGCGAGAAGTCGAAGCAATCGTTAGCCGGTGAGAGCGCGCGCTTGTCGGCGGCCGCGAGCTGACCGAGGCCGAAGAGGTCTTCGGCGAAGCGCAGCACGCTCGCCGTTTCGTACTGCTTGTGCGAGACGCGGTTCTCGCGCGCGTACGGTGAGAGAATCAGCAGCGGCACCCGGAACCCTAAGCTGTCGCGATCTTTGTAAGGCGGCGGGACGTGATCGTAAAGACCGCCCCAATCGTCCCACTGAATGAAGATCGCGGTCGAATCCCAGAACTTGCTCTTGCCGACCGTGTTGACGAGCGCGGCAACCCATGACGGGCCGTAACCCCCGTAACAGTTCACGTGATCGGAGTCGTCGCAGACGGGTGTGATCCAGGTGAAGTTGGCGAGTTTGCCTTTGCGGACGTCGGTGATGAACTTCCAATTCGGCGAGATCACGTTCTTCCAATCCGGTCCGTAGCGAACGTGCTTAATCGCCCTGAAGGCCGACCACTCGGCGCCCCCGCCGCTCGACGCGCTCCCGTAGGTGGCGGCGTAGAAGCGCCACGAGAGCCCGGCCTTATCGAGCTCGTCGGCGAGCGTTTGGTAGTCGTAGCACGGGTTGATCCTTGGGCCCAGGGTGCGATCTTTGGTGATCGTGTTGACGTAATCGCCCTTGCCTCCGCCGCAACCCCAGGCGCCGTAGGGCAGATCGACGCTCCATGCCGCCTGCGCGGCGATGACGTATTGATGGCCGACGAAGCTCTCGTCGAGCTGCGATTGGAACATCCGATCGGCGAGAACACCTTCGTGCGCCATATCGAAGTACGGCTTCGACTCGCGGTGCGGCACGTAGACGTACTCGGGGTTGGCGGGACCCCCGAACGAGAACTCGTTGTTGAAACCGTTCATCTGACAGTCGGTTCCCGGCAGTTTACCCGTCCCGTTGCATGCCTCGAACATCGCCTGCGCGGAGTGGTCTATCTCGTAGGCGGTCTTCATCGAGCGGGGCTGCAGCGTGATCGTTTGACCGTACGAGTTCTGACCGCTCGAGACCGTGTCCGCACCCGGATAACCGTGGAACATGTTGTCGAAGCTGCGGTTCTCTTGAACGATGTAGACGACGTGGGTGATCTTTCCCGCGCCGGTGCCATCCAGCGCGCGTAGCGCATTTTTGCTCTGCATGTACGGCAACACCGTGTCACTCTGAGCGGAGTCGAAGGGGCGGGAAGAACATCCCCCGAGGGCGACGGCGAGCGCCGCGGCAATGGCAACCGGTGCGAGACGCTTCATTGCGTATCAGGAATTCGTGGATCGACCGGTTGATTCAGGAAGAAGTTCGCGTCCTTCGGCGCTTTGATCGGCACGAACTTGCGCGGCGCTTGCGAGAAATCGAGGCAGTCGGCAGCCGGCGACGTTGCCCGCTTATCGGCCGCCGTAAGGTGGGCGAGGCCGAAGAGATCCTCAGCGAAGCGCAGCACGCTTGCGGTCTCGTAGTGCACGTGAGAGACGTAGTTCTTCTTCGCGTACGGGGAGATCACGATTAAGCCCACGCGGAAGCCCAAGCTATCGTAGTCTTTGAACTTCGGAGCGACCGGGTCGTACATGCCGCCCCAGTCGTCCCATTGCACGAAGACCACGGTCGAATCCCAGAACTTGCTCTCGCCGACCGCGTTGACGACCGAGGCCACCCACGACGGCCCGAAACCTCCACCGCACGACAAGTGATCGGAATCCTCGCAGGTCGGCGTGATCCATGTGAAGCTCGCGAGCTTTCCAGCCTTCACGTCTTTCAGGAAGCGTTTCTGCGGCGTGACGATATCTTTCTTCCAGTCGGGTCCGTTGAAGATGTGGTTGATGGCCTGATATCCCGACCAGTACCCGCTGTACGGCTCGGTGTACTTACTCGTGTAGAATCGCCACTCCAATTTGGCCTTGTCGAACTCGTCACCGAGCGTCGTATAGTCGAAGCACGGTCGCTGCGGGTTGCCGTAGCCGCGGTCTTGCGTTATCGTCGAGACGATCGCGTACTTTCCGGCGGCGCAGCCCCAGGTCCCCGAGTCGGGAACGTCTACACTCGACATCGCCTGAGCCGCGATGATGTATTGGTGCGCGACGAAGCTCTCGTCGAGCTGCGATTGAAACATCCGGTCGGCTAAGACAAACTCGTGGGCCATGTCGAAATACGGCTTCGACTCGTCGTGCGGCACGTAACCGAACTGTCCGTTCTGAGGTCCGCCGAACTGCTGCTCGCGATTGAAGCCGTCCATCCTGCACTTCGTTCCGGGGAGCTTGCCCCGTCCGTCGCAGGCCTGGAACATTGCGTTCGCGGAGTGATCGATGTCGTACGCCATCGTTAACGAGATCGGCTGCAGCGCGATCGTCTGCCCATTCGACATCTTGCCTTGCGAAACGGTATAAGCGCCTGGATACCCCTCGAATATGTCGTTAAAGCTGCGGTTCTCCTGAACGACGTAAACGATGTGCTGGATTTTTCCGGAACCGCTGCCGGACAGCGATCGCATCATTGCGTTCGCCTCAGCGTTGGGCAGCGTCGAGGGAGTCGTTGCGGCACCACACGCCGCCAATGCAAAAATCGCAGCAGACAGCGCTGCGACGTACCAACGTCGCTTTACTATGCGAGCCAAATGCTCCACGAGCATCGCCTTCCTTCCGTAGCGAAAACGGGCGTCTCAACAAGACGGGCTGGCGCTCGGCCGCCGGCCCATACTCGCAGGTGGCTAGTTCGAGCGAACGTAACCCCTCCCATTCCAGACAACGCCAAAGAGCAGAAGAGAGTTCGTGAACCCCTTAAAACTTGCGGCGCAGCTGGTTGCAGTCTTCCTCGTGGCGGCGTGTAATGCCGGGGGTTCTTCGAATATTCCGGCGCTCGTTTCGAAAGCTCAAATACCGGCGCGTACGATCCCGCAGTGGCAGGCTGCCGGAGCGGCGCAGGCTGCGTGTCCGCTGCAGCCGCCCCCGCGCGCGCATTGCGACGCGCTGCTGATGAATGAAAAGCACCAGTCGATCGCCGGCTGGCAGCCGGCCGATTTTCTCGCGGCGTACAACCTTCCGCCGGCGAGCGAAGGCTCGGGAGAGCTCGTTGCCGTCGTTGACGCGTACGACAATCCGAATGCGGCCGCCGACCTGGCGAAGTACCGCGCCGCATTTCACCTTGGCTCGGCGAAGTTCGCGAAATACAACCAAGAGGGGCAAAAGAAAGACTACCCCGCGAGCAATGGTGGCTGGGCGCTCGAAGAGGATCTCGATATCGAGATGGTCTCGGCAGTCTGCCCTAAGTGCACGATCTACCTCTTCGAGGCGAAGAGCGACTTTCCGAACGATCTGCAGATTGCCGAGCTGAGTGCGGTTCGGCTCGGAGCCCACATCGTCAGCAATAGCTGGGGCTGCGGCACTGGGTCAAACGGTTGCGTCAACCCCGAAGACTTCGCGAAGAAAGACGTAACGTTCGTCGCTTCCGCCGGTGACTATGGTTACGGAACGCAAGCGCCGGCCTCGCTCGGCACGGTCGTTGCGGTTGGCGGAACCGTGCTCGCGAAAAGCGGCACGGAGTACAGCGAGAACGCTTGGAGAGATTCGGGCGCCGGCTGCAGCGATGAGGTCAAGCCGGCCTGGCAGGACGATCCAAGTTGTCCTTACCGCACCATGAACGACGTCGCGGCGGTTGCAAGAGATGCGGCCGAATACGACAGCTTCCGCCATAACGGATGGATCCTCGTGAGCGGAACGAGCGTCTCCGCGCCGCTAGTCGCGGGCATCTTTGGCGTCGCCGGCGACGCAGGCGGAAACGACGGCGGCGAACGGTTCTGGGCGCTAAGCAAAAAGCACCAAAAACAATACCTTCATCCGATCGTCAGCGGGCTCGTTTCCGGCTGTCCCGCGAGTCTGCGCGGCACCTACCTTTGCAGCGCGGGAACCGGGCAGTACCGCGACTACTCGGCCCCAGCCGGCTGGGGAACGCCCGACGGCATTCGTGCGTTCTAGGATAGGACTAGAAAGGAGCTCTCCCGTGAACGTACCTATGAAACTCGCCGCGCCGGTTATTGCGGCGCTTGCCGTCGCAGCGTGTAACGCCGGCGGCTCTTCGAATCTGCCGGCAACCGCCGGGCTAACGCCGGTACAAAGTACTTCGATTCCGCACTGGAAGGCCACCGGAGAGGCCAAACAAGTCTGTCCGGACGTGCCAGCCGGTTACGCACAGTGCGACCTGCTGCTGATGGGCAACAAGATCTCACCCGACGTTGCCGGATTCGGGCCGCCGGATCTTCAGGCGGCTTATAATCTTCCGTCGTCGACGAACGGCGCGGGCCAGATCGTCGCGATCGTGGATGCATATGACAATCCAAACGCGGCCACCGATCTCGCCGCGTACCGCACCCAGTTCAACCTCGGAAAAGCGAAGTTCGTAAAATACAATGAGCAGGGAGAGAAGGGCAGCTATCCTATTTCGTGTCCGAGCTCGCAAACCGGCTGGTGCCTCGAAGACGATCTCGACATCGAGATGGTCGCGGCGGTCTGTCCGAAATGCACGACCTATCTGATCGAAGCGAACGCCGCCAACACGCGGAGTCTCCAAAAGGCTGAAGCCGAAGCGGTAAAGCTCGGCGCGCACATCGTCAGCAACAGCTGGGGCTGTCTCGGCTCCAACGACTGCGTCAATACTAAGTTCTTCGATAAGCCGGGTGTCGTCTATCTCGCTTCAGCCGGCGATTACGGCTACGGCACGCAGGCGCCCGCGGCGCTCGCGAGCGTCATTTCAGCCGGCGGTACGCTTCTGCACAAAACCGGCTCGTCGTATACCGAATCCGTTTGGCCTGACACCGGAGTGGGCTGCGCGTCGGGCGTCACCAAGCCCTCGTGGCAACACGATCCCAACTGCAGCTTCCGTACGATGAACGACGTCGCGGCGGTCGCGCAGGGCGTTGCGGAGTACGACACGTTTGGCCCATACAAGGGTTGGTTCACCGTCGAGGGCACGAGCATCTCGTCCCCCGTGTTGGCGAGCATCTTCGCGTTAGCGGGTAACGCCGATAAACAGAACGCCGGCGAGGCCTTCTGGACGCTAAAGAAAAAGGCGCTCAAGAAGGATCTTCACGAGATCACCAGCGGCAGCGTAAACGGCTGTCCGTCGAGCTTGCAGGACAGCTATCTCTGCGAGGCCGGAACCAACCAGTATAAAAGCTACTCGGCTCCCGACGGCTGGGGAACGCCCAACGGAATCGGCGCCTTCTAGAGCAACGGAGGCGGGCGTGTAAAAGCGCCCGCTTCTATTCGTAATCGGGGATCCGGTCGTCGCGCCCTTGCCGCAGGAAGAAGTTCCGTCCCTCCGGCGACCGAATCCGCACGAACGCGCGCGGGCGCTCCATGAAGTCGAAGCAATCGGCGGCCGGCGAGGTCGCGCGGCGATCGGCGGCCGCGAGTTGACCCAGACCGAAGAGGTCTTCGGCGAAGCGTAGCACGCTCGCCGTCTCGTACTGTTCGTGCGAGACGTAGTTCTTCTTCGCATACGGCGAGATCACGAGCAGCGGAACGCGAAAGCCGAGGCCGTCGTAATCCTTGAAGGGCGGCGCAACGGGGTCGTACAGGCCGCCCCAATCATCCCACTGCACGAAGATTGCCGTGGAGTTCCAGAACTTGCTCTTGCCGATCGTGTTGACGAGCGTCGCGACCCACGACGGGCCGTGCCCGCCGCCGCAGTTCACGTGATCGGAGTTCGCGCAGATCGGTGTGATCCAGGTAAAGTTTGCAAGTTTGCCGGCCGGCACGTCGAGCAGAAACTGCTTCTGCGGATAAATCACGTCTTTGGCCCAATCGGGTCCGTAATAGATGTGTTTGACGGCTTGATAACTCGACCAGACGGCGCCGAAACCGCTCGACGGCGTGCTGTACTGACTCGAGTAAAAGCGCCACGAAAGCTTCGCCGCGTCGAGCTCGTCGCCGAGCGTCTGATAGTCGAAACACGGCAGTTCGGAGGGACCGTTGGTGCGATCGGAGTTGATCGTGCCGACGAAGGTGCTCGGTCCGGGCGGGCAGCCCCACGGACCGTTGGGAAGATTCACGGCCGATTGCGCCTGCGCGGCGATGATATATTGGTGCGCGACGAAGCTCTCGTCGAGCTGCGATTGGAACATGCGGTCGGCGAGCACCCACTGGTGCGCCATATCCCAGTACGGTCTCGACTCGCTGCGCGGAGCGTAGACGTACTGCGGGTGTCTCAATCTCGTTTCGTCGGCAAACTCTTTGTCGAAGGCGTCCATGCGGCACTTCGTCCCCGGCAGGCTTCCCTTTCCGTCGCACGCCGCGAACATCGCGATCGTGGAATGGTCAATCGTGTATTGCTTCTGCAGGCTGACCGGCTGCAGCGCGATCGTTCCGCCCTTGGAGTCCTTGCCGCTCGAAACGGTGTAGGCGCCGGGATAGCCCATGAAGAGATTGTTGAAGCTGCGATTCTCTTGCACGATGAAGACGACGTGCTCGATTTTGCCGGCACCGGTCTGCGAGAGCGCGCGCAACGCCTCACCATCGCGCGCCGGCATCACCAAACTGTCATCTTGACGCTCCCCGACCGTGTCACCCTGAGCCTGTCGAAGGGCGAAGGACGAGCAGGCGCCGAGCGCGAGCGCGGCAACGCAGCACACGGCGACCGCTAACGTTTTCGTCACTGCGAGGGTGCCTTGCTCACGGTTACCCCATAGAGGCTGTCTCCGCGAACGCCTTGTCCGTGAAATAACCGCGTGTAGAAGCCGCCTTTCGGATACCGCCAGAGGCCGACCCGCGTATCTTGCTGGCCCGCGACGCTCACGACGTTTCCGCTTTCGAGCCAGAAGGCTGCGCCACGATTCGGCTGACCGCGCAGATGCGTGACGCCGACAATGCCGGCCTTCGATTTCGCAAGCGCGAAGCGGTCGATCGCCGCAAAGCGGCGCACGTAGCCGCCGTCTTCGATCGCAAGATGGGTGCCGTCCCACTCGACGCCGCCCGGCACGACGAGATGTTTGTTCAAGCCGATCTTCTCGAGCTTGCTGCCTCCTTTCGGAAGCTCCGCGAGCTGATAGGTGCCCCGTCCGTCAACAAAGAGATTCCCTTTCTCGTCGTAACCGCAGAAGGCGACGCTCAGCTTTGAATCGCTGTAGTGGTGCGGCTTGCCGCGAGCGCCGGTATAGATCGCGACGTTCGAGCCGCCGCTCGGACCAAAGTCGTAGTTGGTGACCGCGAGGTTCCCCGTGACCGGATCGCTCGAACAATCGTTGGCAGCGTAGCCGTCGTCGTGCAGCGTGGCGATCGGCGTCGTGCCGCCGTGGGCGTACTCATAAACTGACGATGAGGTCGCGCTCTGCTGCGAGGTGATGAAGACGTCACCGTCGCGATCCGAACAGATGCCCCAGACGCCGATGCCCGTTGCTACCGTAAAGGTTCCGACAAGACCGCCGCTCGGGTAATCGTAGACCATCACACGCCCCCCGATCGACGAGGCGTAGAGCAGATCCGTTAGCTTCGCCTCAGGGGCCATCCAAGCGGCCGTCCGCAGCGGCGCTGTAACCGGCCCCGGCGCCGAGGCGCAGCCGGCGAGCATGCCGACGAGAAGGGCAATGACAAATCTCATAGCCTGAGGGGCCTTCATATCGAGGTTATTGGCGACCTTGTCGGGAACCCATCGGCTCCCCCGAGTTTCTCTCATGAAGGAGCATGTGTGAACGGATCCTTAAAGTTTGCGGCGCCGCTTGTATTGGCGTTCGCTTTTGCGGGTTGCAACGCCGGCAGCATGTCGAGCGTTCCGGCCCAAGGCGGCCAATCGGTCGCTCCTACGAATCAGATTTCTCTTTCGCAGTCGCTTCAAGGTCGCCGGGCGTGTCCCGGCAGCCGCACCGGCGGCAAGATGCAGTGCGACGCGATCGTCGAGCGGGACGGGGTTATGAGCCCCGATGTTGCAGGCTGGGCGCCCTCGTCGTTCCAAGCACGCTACAATCTGCCGATCACCAAGGGCGCGGGACAGGTGGTCGCGATCGTTGATGCGTTCGATAATCCCAACGTCGCCTCCGACCTCGCCGCATACCGGACCGAGTTTGGTCTGGGGACGGCAAACTTCACGAAGTACAATCAAACGGGTCAGCAGGGCAACTATCCGCAAGGCAATTCCGGTTGGGGAGTCGAGATCGATCTCGACGTCGAGATGGTCTCGGCTAGCTGTCCGCTCTGCACGATCTATCTGATCGAAGCGAACGACAACTATACTAATAATCTCTACGCCGCGGAACTAGAGGCCGTCAAGCTCGGCGCGACCATCGTCAGCAACAGCTGGGGCGGCGGCGGCGGCAGCTCCTCGGGCGGTGCCTTCGATCAGCCCGGCGTGACCTATCTCGCCAGTGCAGGTGACGGCGGATACGGCACGTTTGACCCGTCCGATTACAGCACTGTCGTTTCGGTCGGCGGAACGGTGCTTTCCAAGGCCGGCTCGCCGCCGGTTTATAGCGAGGTCGTCTGGCCGTTGAGCGGCGGAGGCTGCTCGGTCGTCGCGAAGCCTTCGTGGCAGCACGACCCGAAGTGCAGCAAACGCACTGACAACGACACCTCTGCGGTCGCCGCGGGCGTCGCCGAGTACGACACGTATCAGGAGCATGGCTGGATCACGATTGGCGGCACGAGCGTTTCGTCGCCGTTGGTTGCCGGCATGTTCGGGCTTGCGGCTAACTCGACGAAGCAAGATGGCGGCAAGAACATCTGGATGCTCAAGAAAAAGAAGAAGAAGAAGGACTTCAACTACATCTCGAGCGGTAAAGTGAACGGTTGTCCGGCGAGTCTGCAGGGCACCTATCTCTGCCAGGCCGGAACGAACCAGTACGGACGCTACTCCGGACCTGCCGGCTGGGGAACGCCGAACGGCGTCGGTGGTCTCTAGCGCGCTAATCCAGGGACTCAAGCGGACGACGGCTATTGCATGCGCAATGGCCGTCGCCGCTTGTTCCACAAATGCAGGCAGCGGCAGCGTGCCGCCGGCGTCGAGCCTGAGCTTGTCGAAGGGCGGCTTCGATTCGCAACACGCTCGGAACGCGTCAACGCCGATTCAGCACGTCGTCTTCATCGTTCAAGAGAATCGCAGCTTCAACAACCTTTTCCTCGACTATCCCGGCGCGACCACGCAGAACTACGGCTACGACGAGAAGGGCGATAAGATCGCGCTGCGCGCGCAGACGCTCAAGACGCACTGGGATCTGCCGCATTCCTCGCTCTCGTTCTTCATTGACTGCGACAGCCAGTCAGGTCTTCCGGGCACCAACTGCAAGCTGGACGGCTGGAACAATACGCACGGCAGCTTCATGGCACCGCCCAATGCCCCATATGCATACGTGCCGCGACGAGAGATCAAGCCGTATTGGGCGATGGCAAACCAATACGTTCTCGCCGACCAAATGTTCGCGTCGAATCTCGACGCCAGCTACGTCTCGCATCAATATGCGGTCGCCGCGTATGCGAGCCGATCGGTAGATGGCCCCAGCGGTTACTGGGGCTGCGAGGGAGGTTCGGGAGATGAGGTACAGACGCTGACCGACGCGCGCACGCTCTCCGGTGATTATGTGAAGACCTGCATGAAGAATCCGACGATCGGGATCAACGCCGATCACGCCGGGCTGAGTTGGCGGTTCTACGCCGGCGATATCTACGGTGACGGCGGCCTGTGGTCGTCGTACCAGTCCGACGACAAAGTCTATCACGGGCCCGACTGGACTAACGACGTCATCAGTCCGCCCGCGCAAGTCTTGACCGACATCGAGGCCGGAAAGCTGGCCAACATCACGTGGATCACGCCGACCTACGAAACCTCCGATCACGCCGGCATGTGGGATAATCTCGGACCCGCCTGGGTCGCGAGCGTCGTTGACGCGGTCGGCAAGAGCAAGTTTTGGAAGTCAACTGCGATCTTCATCATGTGGGACGATTGGGGCGGATGGTTCGACCCGGTTCAGCCCGTCTACGAGGATTACGACGGCCTCGGTTTTCGGGTGCCGTTAATAATGATCTCGCCCTACGCGAAACAAGGTTCGGTGACGCACGATCAGTACGAGACCGCGAGCGTGCTGCGATTCATCGAAGACAACTTCGGGCTGCCGCAGATGGCCGCGAGCGACGCGCGCGCGAACGACCCGGCGAACGATCCGGCGGCCTTCGATTACAGCCAGTCGCCCCGCAAGTTCGAAAAGATCCGCGGAGCGAAGTCACCGCAGTATTGGCTGCAGCTCGAGAACGCGACACGCCGGCGCCCCGTTCCGAAAGGTATCATTGGTGATGACTAAACAACTCGCCGCACTCGCGCTCGTTTGCGTGGCCGCCGGCTGCGGATCCTCAATCGTGTCGCCCGCGTCCAACAGTGTCGCCCTTCGACAGGCTCAGGGTGACACTGTTAGGCACCGTCGGACCGCAACACCCATCCAGCACGTCGTCTACATCGTTCAAGAGAACCGTTCGTTCAACGACATGTTCTACGGCTTTCCGGGTGCGAAGACGGCAAAATACGGATTCAACAGCAAGGGCGAGAAGATCAAGCTCACACCCCAGTCGCTGGCGACATCCTGGGACCTCGGCCATGCGTCGGCGGCGTTCTTCGCGGCGTGCGACGGACAGGGATCGCTTCCGGGAACCGATTGCAAAATGGACGGCTGGAACAACGAAGGTTCGTCCGGCGGCGGCGCTCCGTCCAATCCGCAGTATACCTACGTAGAGGAAAGCCAGATCGCGCCGTATTGGACGATGGCCAAGCAGTACGTGCTCGCAGACAATATGTTTGCCTCGAATCTCGACGGCAGCTTCATTGCGCATCAATACGTCGTCGCCGGCTTCGCGAGCTCTGCGGTTGATTTTCCGGACGGAGAGTGGGGTTGCGAGGGCGGAAAGACCGATATGGTTTCAACGATCACGCAGCGGCGAACGTACGGCTCGCCGATCGTTACCTGTTTCGAAAACCCGACGCTGGCCGCCGAAGCCGATACGGCGGGTGTGAGCTGGCGGTTCTATGCCGACACGCTCGGCGGAAGCGGCGGCTTGTGGTCATCGTATCAAGCCGACAAGCCAATCTACGGTGGCCCCGATTGGAATACCGACGTCATAAACCCGCCATCGCAGTTCCTCACCGATATCGGAAAGGGCGAGCTCAGCCAGATCACGTGGATCACGCCGACGTGGCCGACCTCCGATCACCCCGAGGGCCAAGCGAGCGAAGGGCCGTCGTGGGTCGCTAGTGTTGTTGACGCGGTCGGCAAGAGCAAGTTCTGGAACTCTACCGCGATCTTCATTCAATGGGATGACTGGGGCGGCTTCTTCGATCCGGTCAAACCTGTCTTCGAAGATTACGACGGGCTCGGCTTTCGCGTCGGGCTGATCATGATCTCGCCGTATGCAAAGAAAGGCTCGGTGACGCACGCCCAATACGAGACCGCGAGCGTGCTGCGTTTCATCGAGGACAACTTCGGCTTGGCGCAAATGGCGGCGAGCGACAAGCGCGCAAACGATCCGGCGAACGATCCGACCTCTTTCGACTTCACTCAGAAGCCGCGTAAGTTCAAGGAGATCGCGGGCTCGAAGCCGGCGTCGCATTGGATTCGGCTCGACCGTTCGTGGGCCGGACGGGGCCGACCGGCTAACGCGCTCGGAGATGATTAAAAGCCTTCTCACGCTGGCCGCAATCTGTGCCCTCGCAGGTTGTGGAGGTTCGCTCACGTCACCCACGCTGGTCCCCCTTCGACAAGCTCAGGGTGACACGTCAACGGTTCCTATCACGCACGTCGTTTACATCGTGCAGGAGAATCGCTCGTTCAACAATCTCTTCGAGGGCTTCCCCAACGCGGTGACGGCATCGTACGGCTACGACAGCAGCGGCAAGAAGATCGAGCTGCGGGCTCGTCCGCTCGGAACGCAGTGGGACGTCGGCCATTCGTCGCTCGCCTATTTTGCGGCCTGCGACGGACAGGGCAAACTGCCCGGCACCGATTGCAAGATGGACGGCTGGCTCTCGGAAGGCGTCAATATCGGCGCTCCCAAGGATCCGGAGTACTCGTACGTCAAGCACGGCGAGATCGTGCCGTACTGGACGATGGCCCAGCAGTACGCGCTCGCCGATCACATGTTTGCGTCGAATCTCGACGGCAGCTTTATCGCGCACCAGTACGTCGTCGCGGCGTTCGCGAGCCGCGCAGTGAACTATCCGTACTCGAGCTGGGGATGCGAGGGAGGCAAGAGCGATACGATCGAGACGCTCACGAAGAAGCGCACTGCTGGGCCACCGGTCCTCGCGTGCTTCGGAAACCCGACGATCGCTTCCGAAGCCGATGCGGCCAAGCTGAGCTGGCGCTTTTACACCAGCGTGATAGACTCTCCGGGCGGCCTCTGGTCAGCTTATCAGGCCGATAGCCAGATCTACTACGGTCACGATTGGAAGGCCGACGTAATCACTCCGCAGTCGCAGTTTCTCACCGACATCGGTAAGGGCAAGCTGGCCTCAATCACGTGGATCACGCCGACCTGGGCCGCCTCCGATCACGCCGGCATGGATGCAACGCAAGGCCCGGCTTGGGTCGCGAGCGTCGTCAATGCCGTCGGCGAGAGCAAGTTTTGGAAGTCGACCGCGATCTTCGTGCAATGGGATGATTGGGGCGGAATGTTCGATCCCGTGCAGCCGGTCTTCGAAGATTACGACGGCCTCGGATTCCGCGTGCCGTTGATCGTGATCTCGCCGTACACGAAAAAAGGCCGCGTCACGCACGTCCAGTACGAAACGGCGAGCGTCCTGCGCTATATCGAAGACAACTTCGGGCTGGGGCAGCTGGCGGCAAGCGACACGCGAGCGAACGACCCGGCCGGCGATCCCGACGTCTTCGATTACAGTCAGCCTCCGCGCAAGTTCAAAGAGATTGCCGGCAGCAAACCCGCCTCGTACTGGCGCCAATTGGAACAAACCTCGCCGCCGCGTTCCGCAAACATTATCGGTGACGATTAAACCGCTTTTGGCACTCACCGCAATCTGTGCGCTCGTAGGTTGCGGACGGTCTGCCGTGTCGCCCTTCGACTCCGCTCAGGGTGACATTCCCGTCGCCCTTCGACAGGCTCAGGGTGACACGATGCGTGCGCTGCCCCATGACCGTGTCACCCTGAGCGGAGTCGAAGGGTTGTCGAAGGATGACTCGTCAACAACGCCTATCAAGCACGTGGTTTTCATCATTCAGGAGAACCGCAGCTTCAACGATCTCTTCATGGGTTACCCCGGCGCGACGACCGCTTCGTACGGCTACGACGCGCGCGGGCACAAGGTCCAGCTGCACGCGGAGAGCCTTGCGACGGGGTGGGATCTCGATCATTCGGCAGCTGCGTTCTTTGCGGACTGCGACGGGGCCGCAAAGCCGCCCGGAACGCACTGTAAGATGGACGGCTGGAACACAAAGCGCGAGTCGAACGACCCGCCCAACGCCGCTTACGCTTACGTTGCGCGCAACGAGATCGAACCGTACTGGACGATGGCGAAGCAATACGTGCTCGCCGATCGTATGTTTACATCGAATCTCGACGCGAGCTTCGTCGCGCACCAATACGCAGTCGCGGCGTACGCGAGCCGCTCGGTGGACGGGCCGTACGCCGACTGGGGATGCGAGGGCGGAAAGAGCGATACCATTCCAACTTTGACCGAACAGCGCACGAAAGGAAAATCCATCGTCGTCTGCTTCGACAATCCAACGGTCGCCGACGAGGCCGACGCGGCCCGCGTGAGCTGGCGCTTCTACGCAAGCGACATCTACGACGACGGCGGTATCTGGTCGTCATACCAAGCCGACCGCAAGATCTTCGAAGGGCCGGATTGGAGCGCCGACGTGATCAGCCCGGCGACGCGCTTCTTCAAGGACGTCGGCCACGGTAAGCTCGCGGCGATCACTTGGATCACGCCGCCAAGCTGGGATAGCTCCGATCATCCCGGACTGCTCGGCCACAAGGGCCCGGCCTGGGTGAGCTCGCTCGTCAATGCGATCGGCGAAAGCAAGTTTTGGAAATCAACGGCGATCTTCGTGATGTGGGACGATTGGGGAGGCTGGTTCGACCCGGTGCCGCCCGTCTACGAAGATTATGACGGGCTCGGCTTTCGCGTGCCGCTGATCGTGATCTCACCGTATGCGCGCAAAGGCCGCGTCACGCACGTCCAGTACGAAACCGCGAGCGTGCTGCGCTTTATCGAAGACGACTTCGGCCTCGGGCAACTCGCCGCGAGCGACGCGCGCGCAAACGATCCCGCAAACGATCTCGACGCCTTCGATTTCAATCAGTCGCCGCGCAAGTTCAGCAAGATTGCGGGCGGCAAGGACGCATCGTACTGGATTCGCGCGCAGCAAACGCCGCGCGCTCAATATCGGCCGGCCGCAGAGTTCGGCGACTAAAAGAAAAGAGGCTCGGCAACTGCCGGGCCTCTTTCATTAAGGGGCTTCTAGTCGAGAAGCGTTGTTACTGTACGATGATCCCGATCGGAACCGGGCCGACGCACGAGTTGTTGCTGTCGCAAGCCTGGAGGTTGGCTACGTATCCGACCTTACCGCCGCTCTGTTTGACCTTCCCCTTAAGGGAGATCGTCAGCTCGGTCGGGTTGCCGGGGTTCGGGCTGAACTTCGAAATGACTTTGCCCTTCTTGTGTCTCTTGTGGTGGGCTTTCGAAACCGGCGCCGACCACGTCCAGGTACCCGGGTACAGATCGCTGCAATCCGAGGTGCCTGAGTAAACGATGCACCACTGCTGCTGTAGTGGTGAAGACTTCGATACCGTCACGCACTCGTAATACGACGAGGGGCATGATGTGTCGGCCGTCGCGCCTTTAAGTTGGAGCATCGGGGTTCCCGCATGATGGCTCATCGCTGACTGCGAGCCGCCCGGGATGGCTTGCGACACGTTGCCGCTCGAGCATGCTGAAAGGATCAGGCTCGCCGCGAGCGCGCTACTCGCACAGAGAAGCGAAAAACGCACGTTTAAACTCCTTCAATAGCTGAGCTGTAGAGATGGGCACCGAACCGCGATGCCCGTGCCGGTCAATGCGGCCCAAAGTCACCTTTTCCTGCCAAGAGAAGCGACTTTTCTCGAACGAGCAGTAGAGGGAGCGAATCCGCTCGCAGCCAAGCGCGCTTAGCCGTGACCGTCAAGAAAATCGTCGCGCATCTTTCCGTTTGCGTGCTCGCTGCGTGCTCGCCCGCTCGCCCTCCGACCTTACCACCCATTGCATCTTACCCCGATGTTTTCAACCGCGACGTGCTCAAACGTGTCACGCCGAGCGGAGTCAAACGTGTCACCCTGAGCGTAGTCGAAGGGCCGCATCCATGGTCCAAAAGTCCCATCAAACACGTCGTTTTTATCATTCAGGAGAATCGCTCGTTCAACAATCTCTTCATGGGATACCCCGGCGCGACGACCGCATCGTACGGCTACGACGAGCAGCGTCGCAAAATCAAGTTACATCAACAGATGCTCGGCACCATCTGGGATATCGCGCATTCGTCGCAATCTTTTAAGACCGATTGCGACGGTCAAGGAGCTCTTCCGGGGACTCAGTGCAGGATGGATGGCTGGAATCACCAGCAAGCCGGCCGCGGCCATCCTAAAGACTTCGCGTACGCGTACGTGCCGCGCAACGAGATCGAGCCGTACTGGCAGATGGCAAAGCAGTACGTGCTTGCCGATCAGATGTTCTCTTCGAATCTCGACGGCAGTTTCGTCGCGCACCAATATGCGGTCGCCGCCTATGCGAGCCGCGCCGTTAATACGCCCGCGAGCGCGTGGGGATGCGAAGGCGGAAAGACCGATACGATTCCGACGCTCACGAAGCGCCGCAGAATCGGGCCCAGGATTCCCGTTTGTTTTGACAACCCCACGCTTGGAGCTGCCGCCGACCAGGCCGGCCTGAGCTGGCGATTTTACGCCGGCTCGATCTACGACAGCGGCGGTCTGTGGTCGTCGTACCAAGCCGATCGCGCGATCTACGACGGTTCTGATTGGAGCGCCGACGTCATCAATCCGCCCGCACAGGTTCTCACCGATGTCGGCAACGGCGAGCTCGCGAACGTCACCTGGATCACGCCGACCTTTGCAACCTCCGATCATCCCGGCTTAGCGTCGACGCAAGGTCCGGCTTGGGTGGCGAGTATAGTTGACGCGATCGGCGAGAGCAAATTTTGGAAATCCACCGCGATCTTCGTGATGTGGGACGATTGGGGCGGCTGGTTCGATCCGGTGCAGCCGGTCCTCGAAGATTACGACGGTCTCGGTTTCCGCGTGCCGCTAATCGCAGTCTCGGCGTATGCAAAGCAAGGCTACGTCACGCACGTCCAGTACGAAACCTCGAGCGTGCTCCGCTTTATCGAGGATAACTTTGGCTTGTCGCCGCTCGCGCGCAGCGACGCGCGCGCAATGGATCCCGCGACCGACGCGTTCGATTACGCCCGGCAGCCGCGCGCCTTCAAGAAGATCGCCGGCTCGAAGCCGTCGTCGTATTGGATGGAGCTGCAACGATCCGAGCGCGCGCGCGACGGCGCGAACATCATCGGCGACGATTAAGGCCCCGGGACGAGGCCGACGTTGATCGGTCCGTAACACGTGCTCGGATAGTAGTAGTCGCAGGCCGAGGAGATCAGCGTGAACTTCGGACTTTTAGCCGGCCGAATCGGCTTCACTTCGGTTATGTAGAGCCACGTCGGGTTGCCGGGGCTGGGAGAGAACGATTGCGGCAGCTTCTTGTTCGCCGGCTTACCGGTCTTTATTTCAAGGATCTCGCTCGTCGCAACCATCTCGTACAGCGATCCGTAACAGCTAACGTTACCGCACCAACCCCAGTACGGTCCGGTCGTCTCGGGCGAAATCGTAATGCAGAACGCGAACTGGTCGGCCGGGCAGTGATTCTTGGGGACCGTCACGTTCTTGAATGTCACGTAGTGGATGGCGCCGGCGCGACCGCTCGCCGGTGCGCCCGGC
>JBAVSO010000072.1:0-27125 GCA_049695635.1 Candidatus Cybelea sp.
GTGCCACTCACCCAGTCAGGTTACATGCTTGGGTCCGGAAGCGGGCGCCCTGCCGGCCAGACGACGCACGGAGCAAGTTGGATCCGCAGGGCGCCGAAGGAATCCTGCGGGATACGCACCGCAAAGAGCTGCGGGGATTTCGTCTCTACCCCATAGTGTGTCTCCGCGGGAAACGCCGTGACGTTTTTTGTCGACGTGTGTGTCGCCGCAAGCACCTGGTTGATCTCGGTGGCGCTGGCCGGGGACGTGTACTGCGCCGTTCGCTCGCCAAGCCAGGACGAGCCGTCCTGCGTTGTGTACAGAAAGCCGATGATCGCTCCCGGCGTCATTGTCGCGGTCGAAAGCACCTGATCGATGCGCACGATCTGCATCGCGCGCGAGACCGGTTTCGCGAGAACCCTCGGTACCATCCGCGCGGAGTCGAGGCACGGGCCTTCTTCGAGCGGCGGCTGCATGGCTGCCGGGGCCGACGGACCTTGCGGCGGCGCCTGCGCCACGGTGTTCGCCAGTGTCGCGAGGAAGAACGTCACTAATGCAAGCATGGCAGCAATCTTCGCCTAAACTCCTGCGCCGCCTCGGTACGCGCGACGCCGCCCTGATCGTGATGGGCGGCATCATCGGCTCGGGGATCTTCATGAACCCGTCGGTCGTCGCGCGACATGTCGGAAGCGGGTTGCTGGTCATGCTCGTTTGGATCGCCGGCGGCACGATCGCGCTGCTCGGCGCGGGCATCTTTGCCGAGCTCGCGGCACGCCGTCCGCATGACGGGGGACTCTACGCATATTTGCGCGACGCATTTCATCCTGCGCTCGCGTTCATCTTCGGGTGGTGCCTGTTGCTCGTTTCACAGAGCGGCGGCATGGCTGCCGCCGCAGTGACATTTGCGGCGTACTTCGAACCGCTCACCGGCTGGCAGACTTCGACTGCGGCGGTCGGTGTGGCCGCGATCGCGCTCTTCACCGCGATCAACGCGCTGGGCGTACGTACGGGCACGTCTACGCAAAACGCATTCATGGTCGTCAAGATTCTCGCGATCGTCGCCTTCGCGGCGATCGGGCTAACCCACGTTCACGCGCCCGCGATTGCGACGCGTTTGCCGCAAACGGGCGCCGTCTTCGGAGCCTTGGGGCTTGCCATGGTCCCGGTTCTCTTTGCCTATAGCGGCTGGCAGACGTCGAGCTTCATGACCGCCGAGCTCAAAGAGCCCGCCCGGACCTTGTCGCGCGGAATGCTCATTGGCGTGGTCACCGTCGTGCTGCTCTACCTCGCGGTGAACGCCGCCTGCCTGCGGGTTCTCGGAATCCAAGGACTAGCGGCGACGAATACGCCGGCTTCGGATATCGCGCGACTCGCCTTCGGTCAAGCCGGTCTACGTGTCATGGCGACGGTGATCGCGCTTTCGACGCTCGGCTTTCTCAGCAACCAGATTCTCACCTCACCGCGCGTCTACTTTCAGATGGCCGCCGACGGAACGTTCTTCAAGCCACTCGCGAGGGTAAACGCGCGGACGCACGCGCCGGTAATTGCGATCCTGCTTCAAGGCCTGATCGCCATCGTGATCACGCTCTCCGGGCGCTACGATCAGATTCTCAACTACGTCACCTGCAACGACTACATCTTCTTTGGCCTCGCCGCGGTCGCGCTGATCGTCTTTCGCAATCGCGACGCGCGCGATCCGCAAGCGACTCGGCCGTTTTTCCGAATGCCGGGTCATCCGGTCAC
Organism: Candidatus Cybelea sp.; assembly: GCA_049695635.1. Classification (GTDB taxonomy): domain Bacteria; phylum Vulcanimicrobiota; class Vulcanimicrobiia; order Vulcanimicrobiales; family Vulcanimicrobiaceae; genus Cybelea. Next base: position 1,723 of record JBAVSO010000072.1, read on the forward strand.
GACGGTGATTTTCCTGGCCGCTGCATGGGTGATCGTCGGCGACACGATCTGGAACTCGCCATACGACACATTGATCGGCGTCGGCATCCTGCTCTCCGGCTTGCCGGTTTACTGGCTCTTCACATGGCGAAAGGCAGCGGCCGCGGCGCGCGCGGTCAAGCCCGGGTAATCCTAAAGCGCGTCAACGATTCTTGGAAGAACGTTGGCCGCGTTTGCGCGCAAGACGCAATCGACCCGATCGCTGATCGCCGTCTCCTCCGGATTGATTTCGACGACGAAGGCGCGGTCGTTATAATGCGTGGCCAGGGCAGCGGCGGGATAGACGACCGCGCTCGTTCCGACGACCAGAATTACGTCGGCTCGACCGGCCGCGATCTCGGCTTCGCGCCAGACTACGGCCGGAAGCGGCTCACCGAACCAAACGATGTTCGGCCGGAAGCGCCCTCCGCAGGAGTGTCCGATCTCGTCGAGCGGAAGGCCGGTCGCGTCGAGCGGTCGGCGCGCATCGCACTTCGTGCAGCGCGCTTCGCGCAGGTCGCCGTGCAGTTCGAGCACGTTGCGCGAGCCCGCGCGCAGATGAAGCGAATCTACGTTTTGCGTTGCCAGCGTGAAATCGGGGATTGTATTCTCTAGCTGCACGATCGCGCGATGGCCGGCGTTGGGCTCGGCGCTAAGGTGCGCTGCCTTTCGCTCGTTGTACCAGGTCCACACAAGCAGTGGATCGCGCGCAAAACCCGGCGGCGAAGCGAGTTCTTCAACCCGATGCGTTCGCCACAAACCGTTAACGCCGCGAAAGGTCGGCAATCCGCTCTCCGCCGAGACCCCGGAGCCGGTCAGGATAAAGACAGACTTCGCTTTACGAAGCGCGGCGCAAACGCCATCGAGCGAGTTTCTTTGACCCGTCATCCTTCGACAAGCTCAGGATGACACAATTCTTACTGCGTCCTTGGCGCTTAGGGGGACGACTTGACTTTGGCTAGGAGGCTATAGGTGGTGCCTCTGATCGACCCCGAGCCGGAGATCTGACCGTCGCCGGCGATCGTACCGCGGATGGTGAAGTTGGCGGGCGACTGAAAAATGAGCGTGATCCGGCCTTCGCTGACGTTGCCGCTGACGGGGACCGTGCGGCCGCGGAGCGGATCCGGACGGACCGAGTCCGAGACGTACGTCCCGCTAACGATCCCTTGATTAAACTTGAGGCTCATGGTGCCCGAATAGGGAACTCTCGAAGGGCCGAAGGTGGGCTGAAAAGCTGCCACGTAGGTGGCTTCCCAGGCGCGTCCGTGCATCACGGCCGCGCGGGCGGGCAACGCGCACAGCACAATCGCCGCCGTTAAGAGCGCGAGTGAACGATGACCCTTCATCGATAGAGCTCCTTTCACGTCTGCATCAGCTTCTGCCACTTTTCGCGGTCGATTCGCAGGTCCTCTTCGTCGAGTTGTGCCAGCGGGGTGTGCGCCAGATGCTCGCGTTCGCAAAGATCGTGTTCCTTGGTGTCCACGTAGAGCAAGCCGGTAACGAACTCGCCCCGCGCGCGCGATTCGTGGATCGTGCGCAACGCCGCGATCCCGTCGGTTGGATCGTAGTCGACGTCGAGCTTGCGCAGCAGCACGTGCGATCCGTCTTCGAGCTCAACGTCGCGAACGGTGCCGGGATCGTAGTCGACGGTGATCTCGCGACCGCCGGCAATATAATCCGCGGTGTGGAGAACGATGTCGTGCTCCTTGACGTATGCGTAGCTCTTCGTCGAGCCTTCATGATCGTTGAACGTCACGCACGGGCTGATCACGTCGAGGATGGCGGTGCCGCGGTGAGAGAAGGCCGCCTGAAGCAAGGGAACGAGCTGTTTCCCGTCACCTGAGAAGGAACGGGCGACGAAAGTTGCGTCCAGCTCGATCGCCAGTCCGCAAATGTCCATCGTCGCATACTCGTTGACTTTGCCGCCCTTCTGGGTCGACCCGACGTCGGCCGTGGCCGAGAACTGACCTTTCGTCAAGCCGTAGCAGCCGTTGTTTTCAACGATGTACGTGCAGTCGAGATTGCGGCGGATCATATGACAGTATTGACCGAGACCGATGCTGGCCGTGTCGCCGTCGCCGCTGATGCCGAGAACAAGAAGATCTCGATTGGCGAGCTTCGCCCCGGTTGCAGCCGACGGCATCCGGCCATGCAAGCCGTTGAAGCCGTGAGCTTGCTCGACGAAATAGGCCGGCGTCTTCGACGAGCAGCCGATGCCGCTCATCTTCGCGAGGTTGTGCGGCTCGACGCCGTACTCGTAGAGCGCCTTGATCAGGTGGTTGGTGATCGAGTTGTGCCCGCAGCCCGCACAGAGCGTGGTTGGCAGACCCTTGTAGACTTCGCGCGTCAGCCCGACGATATTGAGGTTTGCTGTCATTAAACTTCCTTATTTAGAGTTAAGCGGAGTCGAAGGGTTACTCGGCGATCACGGCCGGCCTGCGTTCCTCTTCGAGCAGCGGATCGATGATCGCGTGGGCATCGATCGGCACGCCGTTGTAGTGGCGGATCGATTCCAACCGGCCGATCAAATGCGTCGGAAGTTCCGTACGCAGAATTCCGTAGAGTTGCCCGTCGCGATTCTGCTCGACCACGTAGACGCGGTCGTGACGCTTCACGAACGTCGCGACTTCGGGCGAGAGCGGCAGACCGCGCACCCGCATGTAGTTAAACTCGATCCCCGCTTCGCGCAGAAAGTCACGCGCCTCCACCACGGCGTGGTGCGTCGTGCCGTATGCGAGAATCGCGAGCTTGCATCCCTTCTTTTCCTCGACAACCGGCGCCGGCACCGCGGTTCGAGCGGTATCGTGCTTGCGTGTGAGGCGATCGAGATTGCGCTGCCAGACTTCGGGCATCTCCGAGTAGCGCGCTTCCTCGTCATGCCCCGTCCCACGAGTAAAGAAGCCGGCGCCGGGGTGTTTGGTTCCGGGGAGCGTGCGATAGGCGATCCCATCCTTGTCGACGTCGCGATAGCGTCCCCACGACTTCATCGTGGCGAGATCGTCCGCGCCCAGCACCTTACCGCGGTCGAACGGCTTCTCGGGGTAGCGCAGCGGGGGCGTCAGCCAGGCGTTCATTCCCAAGTCCAGATCGCTCAGCACGAACACGGGCGTCTGAAAACGTTCCGCCAGATCGAACGCTTCCATCGCGAACTCGTACGCTTCGGCGACAGTTGCCGGCAAGAGCACAAGGTGCTTGGTATCGCCGTGCGAGAGCGTGTACGCAAACGAGACGTCGCCTTGCATCGTTCGGGTCGGCAAACCGGTCGACGGCCCGGCCCGCTGGACGTCGAAAATAACGCCCGGCACCTCGGCAAAGTACCCATAGCCCGCGTACTCGGCCATCAGCGATATGCCCGGTCCCGAGGTCGACGTCATCGCACGCGCGCCCGCCCAGCCCGCTCCGAAGACGATCCCAGCCGCGGCGAGTTCGTCCTCGGCCTGCACGATCGCGACGTTGCGCTCGCCCGTCTCTTCGTTGACGCGGTAGCGGTCGCAGTACTGAATGAAATATTCGCAGAGCGAGGAGGAAGGCGTGATCGGATACCATGCGGCAACGGTGCAGCCGCCCATGACGCATCCTAGCGCCGCGGCCCGATTACCCTCCATGAACAACAGCCCTTCGGTCTTGCCGCTCATCGGCACCACGCGCCACGGATCGTGCTTCTCGAGCTGCTGCTGCGCGTACTCGACGCCGACCTTGACCGCCGCCATATTAAGCTCGACGGCCGACACCTTGCTACGGAACTGCGCGCGCAGGCTTTCCTCGACGGTCTCAATCGGCATCTCGAGCAGCTGCGCGAGCACGCCGACGTAGATCATGTTCATTAGGTACTTACGAAGGTCGCCCTTATCGGCGAAGTGCTCTTTCGCGAGCGCGGTGAAAGGGACCGCGTAATACGTGAGGTCTTCGCGCAGCGTATCGCCCTTGCACGGAAAACTCTCTTCGTGGATGACCGCGCCGCCGGACTTGACGCCGGCGACGTCTTGCTGCCAGGTCACCGCATTGAGCGCGACGAGCACGTCGAAGTCCCGCGCGCGGCATTGGTAGCCGAGGGCTGAAATGCGCACGTCAAACCACGTCGGCAGACCCTCGATGTTCGACGGAAAGACGTTCTTCGGAGCTACTGGAATTCCGAGGCGGGCGATGGCGTTGGTCAGCACTAGGTTGGAGGACTGGCTCCCGGATCCGTTGACCGTCGCCACGCGAATCGTGAAATCGTTAACGGCGCGCGCGGACATGAAGGAGCCAGTACTTCAGAGAAGGCCGCGTCCGTTCCTAGCGGCCCGGTAACCCGACTCGGCCGCTCTTGAGGTGTCGAGCGAGCCGCCGCCGAACGGCGGGGGGAGATGCTGGCTCTCGCTCACGTCATCATGCACGTCGGTTTCTGCGGCGCGATCGCGCGCGCGGCCCCTGGAACCCCCGTCGAAATACGGGTCCACTTGAGCGACCGAACGGGCCGCTTGCAGGTGAACAGAGTCTTTCGAATCGAGCGTGGTGACGAAGATGAAGCCATCGTCGAGTTCGACAGCGCTTTCGGAATTTATGCGCTGGGCGTCGAGGCGCCGAAATATCGTTGCGGGACTTCGGACTATCTTTTCTTCATTACCGGCCACGACCGAAGCATCAGCGAAAAGCTGAGCGACGCACCCGGTTCCCCGCCGCCACGGCCGGTGCTGCTCTCCGGAACTGCGCCGCAATCATTTCTCTACGTGCAGCCGACCTTCGTTCTCTTTGATAAGAGCCAGGTCACGTGCAACAAGCCGGTGCCCGAGCCGCTTCCCACGCAGATCCTCGTCGAGAACGATCAGGATGCGTACTACACATGGCTTTCGTCCGACGCGTCAGTGGCTGCCGGATCGCAGCAGTTGGCTCTGCGTCTGCGTACGCCGACACATCAATATCACTTCATCAGGGTCCCGATTCCGTTCCCGATTCCGTGGACCGGCTGGCCGCAAAGCATTCAGTTCAACGTGACCGAAGATATGCTCGACGCGCTGGCAGGCGATCCCGTCAACACGTTGCTCTGTCCGAAGCTCTGGCAAACGTCGGCCGGCTAATTTTGGCAAGGGCGCCCGCTCTCGAAGACTGAAGTGGTCTGAATGCTACCGGCGGCAGACGCCGACGCGATCTGGCTTCGGGCTAGGTCGGCCGTCACCACGGCGCAGTATCCGCGGCGCCTAGATTATACGATAGTTGTGACCGGACTCGACGGTACGCGCCCTGCCGCCGATCACTACCGCGCGAGTTGCGACCCAAGTAATGGAGCGATTCGGCTATTTCCTATAAGCGACGAGCAGTTGGCGCAGCCGCCTCCGGTTCCACACGGCGTCAACACGTACTTTACCATCTCGCTCTCGGGTGGCAGCGGCCCGAAGGGCGTCCTTTCAATCCCGATGGGGCGCCCGGCGCCGGCCATAGATCTGCTCGGTGAGCCGTTGCTCTCGCCAACGTACGCGTTCGGTCTTCGCTATGCTGCGTCGACAAGCGGCGTGGATAATGAAGCGGAGAGCCCGCTTCGGGTGATCGCGACCGTATCGGCGCAAGCGCCGGAGTATCGTGTCGCGCTCATAGATACGCCAACGATCGGTAACGTTGCGACCTACCACCTGAGGCTTACCCCGCTGCGGCACCCGAAGGAGAATCGGCTGCGCGAGCTATGGATCGGCGCGCACGATTACTTGCCGAGGAAAGCTGCCATCTCCGGAAACTTTACACTCGCTCCGCTCGTTGACGTCCCCTGGACGATCGATTTTTCGATCGTAGACGGAGCGCCCTACATCGCTAGGGAGAGCACATCCAGTACGCTCTATCTCGAACACAGACGGGTCGTCAGTCAAGCGTCCATCGCCTTCGAAGATATTCGCGAGCCGAGCGGTTCGCTCTACGGGGCGCCGCTCGTCGAGCCCGCGACGACGGATACCTCGCTCGTTGAGCCGGATCCAGTGAGACGGTAGCGCCGTCCGGCCTAATTTTGGCTCGGGGTTTTTAACGCGCCAGCGATGCCGAGTCTTTTAGGAGCAGTAGATCGACTGTCGTTTGAGCGTAGACACTACCGACCGGCGTCGGCGACTGCAGCTCGTGAACTTCGACAGGGAGCTGCGCCGCGCGATCGTAGACGAAGCGGCCCTCTTCTAGGGACGTCCGCTTCTGCCGATCGAGTTGTTTGAAAACGCCTTTCGACGTCACGACCAGATCGGGGCCACCGCTTTGCGGTGTCGCATTCAAGTCGATCGCCGCATCGGTGACATACGAGCCCTTTTGAACGGAAAGCTTGAAATTGCGCTGCCACGACGCAGGGCCGCCGGCTAAACCGTCGCTGAAGAAGTTCCGTGCGAGCAATGGAAACAGGACCAGCTCGGTCTCCGACGGATACGGCGGCGCGTCGTCACAGCTAACGGTTCCGCCCGCGTAGACTTCGCACTCGCGAGCTTGACGGGGACGAAGCGCGTAATACCACGATTCGCTCGCCTGCACCAGCGTGCCGCCGTCGGGTGCGCTGCCGAGGATATTGACGCTCAACGTGCCGTTGTAGAGGCCGCCGTTAGGTCTTGCGGTTGGATAGATTGCGAACGCGTACTCGAGATGGCGAACGGGAGTGGCTGGACCGACGCCTACGAGCGCCGGCAACAGCGTTAAGAGCATTGCGAACCTTTTCATGGCACCTTCTCCCTCCGGTGGGCCTCATCGTAGCACCGTTTCGGCCGCGTAATCCTTGAGCGCACCTGGGATAAAATAAGAGCCCGGCGCTTCGCCGGGCTCTCGATGTCTGTTGTCACCGGTCATCCTTCGACAGGCTCAGGATGACGTGGGACCACTACATCATGTCGTAGCCGCCCATGCCGCCGCCGGGCATACCAGCCGGCTCTTTCTTAGGCTCGGGCTTGTCGGCAATGAGCGTTTCGGTGGTCAGGATCATCGACCCGATTGAGGCCGCGTTTTGCAGTGCCGCACGCGTTACTTTGAGCGGTTCGACGATACCGGCCTTGAACATGTCGACGACCTCGCCGCTCATCGCGTCGAAGCCGAACGGCGCGCTCTTCGAGCGAACCGCGTTGACCTGCACCGAGCCTTCGAAGCCCGCGTTGTCGGCGATTTGACGGGCCGGCTCCTCGAGCGCCTTGCGCACGATGCCGATACCGATCTTCTCGTCGGCCCAGGTCGCGCTATGGCCGTTGCTCTTAGGGGGCTCGTACCTATCGATCGCCTTGATCGCGTGAACGAGCGAAGCGCCACCGCCGGGGATCATGCCCTCTTGAACGGCCGCGCGAGTCGCCGAAAGCGCATCTTCGATGCGGTGCTTCTTCTCTTTGAGCTCCGTTTCGGTCGCGGCGCCGACTTGAATGACCGCAACGCCGCCGGAGAGCTTGGCAAGGCGCTCTTGCAGCTTCTCGCGATCGAAGTCGGAGTCGGTCTCTTCAATCTGCTTTTTGATCATCTCGATACGGCCTTTGATCGCATCGGCTTTACCGTTGCCGTCGACGAGGGTGGTCTCTTCCTTGGTAACCGTCACGCGCTTGGCTTGACCGAGCTGGTCGGGCGTCACCTTGTCGAGCTTGAGCCCCAACTCTTCCGAAATGACGGTCGCACCGGTGAGCGTGGCGATGTCTTTGAGCATCTCTTTGCGACGGTCGCCGAAGCCCGGCGCCTTGACCGCAACCGACGTGAACGTTCCGCGCAGCTTGTTGACGACCAGCGTCGCGAGCGCTTCACCTTCGACGTCCTCGGCGATAATGAGCAGCGGTTTTTGCACCTGAACGACCTTCTCAAGCAGCGGCAGGATGTCGGCGATCGCCGAGATCTTGCGCTCCGTCACGAGAATGTACGGGTTTTCGAGCACCGACTCCATGCGCTCGGAGTCGGTAACCATATACGGCGAGATGTAGCCCTTGTCGAACTGCATACCGTCCTTGGTCTCGACCTCGGTCTTGAGCGTTTTCGACTCTTCGACCGTGATCACGCCGTCCTTGCCGACCTTCTCCATCGCTTCGGCGATAAACGTACCGATCTCGGGATCGTTTGCGGAAATCGACGCGACTTGCGCGATCTTCTCCTTGGTATCGACGTCCTTTTTGAAGGACTCCATCTCTTTCACCGTGATTTCGACGGCTTTATCAATACCGTGCTTGATCAGCAGCGGATTGCTGCCCGCGGTAACGTTGCGCAAACCTTCGCGGATGATCGCCTGCGCGAGCACCGTTGCGGTCGTAGTGCCGTCGCCGGCGATGTCGTTGGTCTTAGATGCGACTTCCTTGACGAGCTGGGCCCCCATGTTCTCGAACACGTCGGGCAGCTCGATCTCCTTAGCGATCGTCACGCCGTCATTGGTGATCGTCGGTGAGCCGAACTTCTTGTCGAGCACGACGTTGCGACCCTTGGGGCCGAGCGTCACCTTCACGGCGTCGGCGAGGATGTTCGCACCGCGCTCGAGCGCGCGACGCGCGCTTTCATCGAATACGAGTTGCTTAGCAGCCATGTTTAAACTTGAACTCCTTAGACGCCGGCCGGCACTTTGTCGACGATGGCGAGAATGTCTTTTTCAGGGATGATGAGATACTCGGTGCCGTCAATCTTGACTTCGCTTCCCGAGTACTTGCGGTAGAGCACGCGAGCGCCGACCTTGACATGCATTTCGACCAGCGTACCTTTATCGGTAACTCGGCCGGGTCCGACCGCCCGGATCACGCCCTCCTGGGGCTTCTCCTTAGCGGTGTCCGGGAGAAAAACGCCGCCGGTCGTCTTGTCGTCCTGCTCTACGTGCTCGACAACGACGTTGTCGAACAAGGGCTTGAGATTCACGGAAAACCTCCACAGCTTTGGGTTGACTAGGTGAGGGATACAATTTAGCACTCTGGGCGCTCGAGCGCCAACTCTGCCATAGTAGCAGACTCCGCGGGGGAGTGCAAGGACCCTAGCAGCCGAGCCCAGCCACCGCACCATGCCTCCCTCTTCTGAGTCTGCCCTCTCCCGCCAGGCCCGTTTGCTGCCTGAGCGAATGGACCGCCTCGTGATCGGCGGCCTGACGATCTCTCTGCGCGCGTTGCGTCACAATGCGGCGCTGCTGCGCGATCTAGTCGGCGCGCGCCGGGCGGCCTTCGTCCTCAAAGGAAATGCCTACGGCCACGGCCTGCTTCCGGCCGCCCGCGCGATCGAGCCGTACGCGGCGCGCCTGTGCGTTTATACGATTGAGGAAGCGCTTGCGCTGCGGGCCGGTGGTGTCTGGGTGCCGATCTTGGTGATGGGTCCGGTTGCCCCGGAGGCGCTCGAGGATGCGCTGGCGGCAAATGTCGAGTTCGCGCTCTGGAGCACTCGCGAGTTTGCCAGACGCATCTGTGCAGCGGCGCGCAAGCGACAGCGCACTGCCGCGATTCACGTCAAAGTCAATACCGACCTGAACCGCCTCGGCTTCGAGCCGCACGAGCTCGTCGATGCAATCGAAGACATAATCCGCATACCGGAGATTGCAATCGCAGGGATCTTCTCGCACCTGGCCTCCGCCGAAGAGCTCGACTCGCCCTATACGATGCATCAGCTCGACGCGTTCGAACGGGCGCTCGCGCAGGCCAAGCCGTTGCTCGACCAGCAGTCGCTGCGGCCGGTTCGTCACATCGCCGCGTCGGCGGCTGCGATGATGTGGCCGCAGACGCGTCTCGACATGGCACGCTTCGGCATCGCGCTCTACGGTCTGTGGCCCTCGCATCAAACCCGCGAGGCGATGGGCGCGACGCCGCTCGACTTGCAACCGGCGCTGCGCTACCATTCGCAGATTGTGGTTACGCGCACAGTTGCTGCGGGTGCATCGGTCGGCTACGGCGGCAGCTTTCACGCACCGCACGACATGCGTGTCGGCGTGGTTCCGGCCGGCTATGCCGACGGCGTGCCGCGGGCGCTCTCCAACCGCGGCGCGTTCGCCGTCGACGGCGCGATCTGTCCGATCGTCGGGCGCGTCGCAATGAACATGACCGAGATCGACCTCAGCGCGGCGCCGAACGCGCGCGCCGGATCGACGGTGACGCTGATCGGCGCCGACGGCGACGCAACGATCGCCGCGGAAGACTGGGCGATTTGGTCGGAGACGATTAACTACGAGATCGTAGCGCGGCTCCCGAGCGAATTACCGCGCCTCTACGTCGAGGACGACGAGCCCTAGGCGACCGCGGCGATCGCCGCCTCGAGATCCATCGTGCCGTTGTAGAGCGCGCTACCCACAATGCACGAGTCCACCGTGACCGGAACGGAGGCTTTGAGCTCGCGCAGGTCGTCAATGTTGCGCGCGCCGCCGCTCGCCGTCACTTTCACCTCGGCCGCATTGGCGATCGCGCACAACGCCTCGATATCGTAGCCCTCGCCCATCCCGTCACGCCGAATCTCGGTAAAGATGATTCGTGAGACGCCCCATTGAGCGACGCGCCGAACGAGCGCGTCGCGGTCGACCGGAGTATGCTCTTGCCAGCCGTGCGTAGCAACCTGCGAACCGCGAGCGTCAATTCCGGCGATGACGCGTCCCGCAAAGCGATTCACGATGTTTCGCGCGAGCCGTTCGTCCTCGACCAGCAGCGTGCCGAGAATAATCTCCGACGCGCCGGCGGAGAAAGCGTCTTCGGCGTGCTTTACGGCACGCAGACCACCACCGGTCTGAACCGGCACGCTAACGGCTTGGCAAATTCGCTCGACGGCCGCGAGGTTCTCCCCGGAGCCGAAGGCACCGTCGAGATCAATCACGTGCAGCCGCTGCGCGCCCGCGTCAACGAAGGCCTTGGCCCGTTCGACCGGATCGTCGTCGTACTCGATCTCGGTGGTCGGGTCACCCTGTTTCATACGTACGCACCTGCCGCCGCGCAAGTCGATCGCCGGCACGACCAGCATCGGGGGTGTCTCTTAGCCTCGGGCGCCGTTCGCCGAGCGCTGTTCGATCGGCACGTAGGGGCCCGTAGCGGGGCCTTCATACGTGGCCTGCGGCCGAATGAGCCGGTTGTCGGCGAGTTGCTCGAGGATGTGAGCGGTCCAGCCTGCGATGCGCCCACACGCAAAGAGACACGTAAACTCGTCACCCGGGATGCCGAGATCGGCGAGAACCGGGGCGGTATAGAAGTCGACGTTCGCGTAGATCGTGTTGCCCGGTTTGCGCTCTTGCAAGACCTTGCGGCTCGCCTCTTCAATCGCGTGTGCGGTTTCGTACCAGCGATCGCCGCCGATGTGTGCGGCGAGTTCCTTAGCCATCGCCTCGAGGTGACGCGCGCGCGGGTCGCGCACCTTGTATTCGCGATGACCCATGCCCATGATCCGTTGCCCGCGATCGAGGATCGCGCGGACGTACGGTTCTGCGTTCTCGGGCGACTTTACCTCCGACAAGGTGCGAAAGGCGGCGGTCGCCGCGCCGCCATGGAGATCGCCCTGCAGCGTCGCGAGCGCGGCCGTCACGGACCCGTAGATGTCGGCGCGGGTCGAGGCCGCAACGCGCGCGGCGAAGGTCGAGGCATTGTACGAATGATCGGCGAGCAGCACCAAGTACGTATCGAGCGCATCTTCCTCAATTGCGTGCGGAACTTTGCCGGTCCGCATATAGAGGAAGTTGCCAGCTTGTGAAAGATCCGTGCGCGGCGAGACCGGCTCGAGCTCGCGGCGTATGCGATCCCACGCGGCGACGATCGTGGGCGTCTTGGCGATCAACTCGATCGCGGTGTGAACGTCCGAACGGTGCTCGCCCTGCGCGTTGACGAGGGAGAAGAGTCCGAGCCCGCTGACGATCGTGCGAAGGACTTCCATCGGCCACGCCGTCTTTGGAACGTTCTGCATCGCAGCCAGGAGCGGCTCGGGGAGCGCTCGGCTCGAGCCGAGCTCACGCTTGAGGACTTCGAGCTGGTGGCGGTTTGGGAGATTACCATAGAGCAAGAGATGCACGATCTCTTCGAAGGTCGCGTTCGGCGCGAGATCGTCAATGTCGTAACCACGGTAGGTTAGGCGCCCGATCTGCCCTTCGACATTACTAAGCTGGGTGGACCCGACAACGACACCTTCGAGACCACGATCGACAACGGTAGGCAAGGATTCCTCCATAAAGATGGCGAGCTATGACAACGGGTTCTTTCCCTCGGCCCAATGCTTCGACTCCGCCGCGAGCCCGCCTTGGCAGAGGCATTAGTGGGCCGCCTGGTTGAAAATGGTTGGGCATCATGAACGCATTGGACCTCACGCAGCGCCCCCCTCGAAGCCCGCGCGAGCTTCTTCCAGGCTTGAATCTGCTGATGGCCGCCCGAACCGTCGACAAGATACGCGCGACGCTTCCCGGCGGCAACATTGGCGATTACCAAATCACCGGCTTCAGTTCGAGCCTGCTCAACGCCCTTGGAGTTGCCGAAGCCGTCCTACGCAAGGCCATCGCCGACGCGCAATCCGACGCCGAGGTCGCAACGTGGATTCGAGAACATACCGACCCGGAACGCTACGCCGAGATTAACGCAAAATTGGAAGGCCGGACCGTCGGCGAGCGCCTGAACGATCCCGAGTTCTTACGGCGCTACCCAAACGCGCAAAACCTGCCGCCCGAAACGTCGCGGATCGATCATTTGATCGCCGACGACGCGGAAAGTTTCGCCAAGCCTTAGCTGCCTTCGCCGTCCTCGGTGGAGAGCATCGCACGCGCGACGACGTCGTCCGGCGCAGCCGCGATTTATCTCCGCGAGAACCGCGCCGGGATCAGGCGACGGCATCGCGCAGATCGGCACGCGCGCGCGCGTATCCGACGAGCCGGTCGATCAGCGCTTCGAACGATATCCCGACCGCCGCGCATGCGTCGGGCATGAGACTCGTCGGCGTCAACCCCGGCAGCGCGTTGATTTCCAGCAGATAGGGCCGCTGATCGGGCGTAACGATGAAATCGCTGCGCGAGTAGTCGCGAAGACCGAGCAGCCGATGCGCCGAGAGCGCAAGCATCTGCAAGCGCGCCGCCAGTCCCTCGTCGATCGGTGCCGGGACGATGTGGGTGCAGCCGCCCGGTTCGTATTTCGCATCGTAGCTGTAGAAACCGTCTCGGTTCGCGACGATTTCGAGAACCGGCAGGGCCTCCTCGCCCAGCACCGCGCACGTAAACTCGCGCCCTTGTACGTACTCCTCGGCAAGGATTTGCGTGTACGACTTCGATGCGTCGAGCATTGCGCTCGTCCACTCCTCGTGAGTGTGCACGATCGCGACGCCGGCGGACGAGCCTTCGAAACGCGGCTTGATCACGAGTGGAAGATCGAGCGAGCCTGGTAAGAGCGGAAGCGTGCCGCCGGCGAGATCGAAGAGATCCCAGACGGGCGTCGGCAGACCCTCGGCGGCGAGCAGCTTTTTCGTGAGATGCTTGTCCATCGAGAGGGCCGAAGCTTCGAGCCCGCTTCCCGTATAAGGAATAGATAGATACTCGAGCAGGGCTTGAACGTGTCCGTCTTCACCGCCCGGTCCATGCAGAGCGATGAAGACGACGTCCGGTTTGAGCTGGCGCAACGCGTCGAAGAAGCGTTCGTCGTAATCGAGCGAGTACGCGTCGTATCCGAGCGAGTTCAGCGCGCGCATGACCTCAGAGCCCGATCGAATCGAGATCTCTCGCTCGGCGCTGCTGCCGCCCATCGCGACGGCAACTTTCGCCCTTCCGGTATCACGTTGCATCAATGAAGACTCCGACCAAATGCACTTCGAGTTGAAGTTCCACGTTCCAGCGATCGCGGACCGTACGTCGCACCCGCGCGAGCAGCGTGGCAACGTCTTTTGCCGTCGCGCCGCCGAGATTGTTGATGAAGTTCGCGTGCAGCGGCGAAACTTCAGCGTTTCCTTCGCGCCACCCCTTGGCGCCGGCTGCTTCGATCAAACGAGCAGCCTTGTCGCCCAGGGGATTGCGGAAGCAGGAACCGGCATTCGGCAACGAAATCGGCTGCGTCTTCTTGCGCCGAACGAGCCGCGTCTGCATCTCGGCGCGAACGTCGCCCGCGCTCGAGCGCGCGAACTCCAGAAGGACGCGTGACACGATGACGTCTCGCTCGAGCGTCGACTGCCGGTAGAGATATCGAACGCTGACGGCGTGCGGCTGGGGACGGCTCGGCGACTGAACCCAGACTTCGCGAACGAACTCGCCGATTTCACGATCGGTGCCGGCGTTCATTCGCAGCGAACCGCCGATCGTGCCCGGAATGCCGGCCAGCGAGCCGATACCGGCCGCCCCGGCCGAAGCCGCCTTGGCGGTCACGAGCGCCATGTCAGCCGAACCTCCAGCTTCGACGATCACGCTGCCATTGGCGGCGCGCACGCGCGCCGCCGCGAACTCGCCGGCCAAGCGAACGACGATACCGCGCACCCCGCCGTCACCGACGAGCACGTTGCTTCCGCTGCCGATGATCCACCACGCCATCCGGCGCCGCAAGCAGTAACGCATCAACTGCGCGAGCTCCGCCTCGTTCTGCACGGCCGCCAACGCATCGGCCGGCCCGCCGATCTTCCACGAAGTATAGGGCGCGAGCGGCTCGTCGAAGCCAACGCGATCGCCGAAGATCTCCTCCAAGGCATGGCGATCCGAGGCGTCGAGGAGGGTACGGACGGCTCTCGCCGTCGTGACGCTCACGCGCGCACCGAGGCGGCGCGATCCTCGGCTTTTCTCGCGAGACGCGCGGCCAGTCGCGACGCAACATCGGTAATGTCGCCGGCGCCGAGCATCAACACCATCGCGCCCGCAGGAGTCTCGTCGAGAAGACGGCTCTCCAGCTCTTGCAACGAACCGGCGTAACGGACGCTCGCGCCGCACGCGGCCAGCGGTTCTCCAATCGAACGTTCGCTCACACCGGGAATTGCCGGCTCCGAGGCGGCGTAGACCGGAGCGAGGTAGACGCGATCGGCGCCACGCAGCGAATCGGCAAACTCGCGCGCTAAGAATGCCGTTCGCGTGAAGCGATGCGGCTGAAAGGCCACCACGAGCTCGCCGTGATGGTAGCGGCGCGCCGCTGCGATCGTCGCGCGCACCGCGGTCGGGTGATGGGCGTAATCGTCCACGATCGTGGCGCGCTCGTTGGAGATCAAGACGTCGAACCGGCGACGCACGCCGCGGAAGAGGCGCAGGGCCTCGGAGATCGCCGCGAAGGGCACGCCGAGCTCGACACCAATCGCGATCGCAGCGAGCGCGTTCTCGACGTTGATCCTGCCGGGAACTCGCAGCTCGATATTTCCTGCCGTGCGCCCCCCCGCAATGACGTTGAATCTCGACCCGAAATCCGCAAAGCTCAGGTCCGCCGCGCGCAGCCCAGCGTTTGAATCGAGGCCAAACGTGACGATCCGGGCGCGCAAGTCATGCGACTGGAGCGAGGCCGAAAGCGGATTGTCTACGCCGATCACCGCCAGACCGTCTTCAGGCAGTTTTGCAAGAAACTCCGCGAATGCCCGTGCCAAGCCAGGCAGCTCGTCGTCGCTGGTGAGATGATCGTTTTCGATATTGGTGACGATCGCCATCGCCGGTTCGAGCAACGCAAAGGATCCATCCGACTCGTCGGCCTCGGTGACCAACCACGGCGACGCGCCGTCGTAGGCATTGCTCCCAAGCTCGACGTCGATGCCGCCGAGAACGAGGCTCGCATCAATTCCACCTCGTCGTAAGACCGCGTGCGTCATCGCGGTCGTCGTCGTCTTGCCGTGCGTTCCGCAGACCGCGATGCCGCGCCGGTCTCGCAACAGACGCGAGAGCATCTCTCCCCGTCGCAGCACTGGAATCCCCAGCTGCACGGCGGCGGCGTATTCGGGATTCCGGCGGTCAATCGCCGAGCTGACGATGACGGCATCGGCGTCGCGCACGTTGCGAGCGTGATGGCCGATGGTGATTCGCGCGCCCTCACCACGTAGTTCCTCGACAAGCGGCGAAAGGGCGATGTCCGACCCGAAGACGCGCTCGCCGCGCGCCAGCAGAATGCGCGCTATCGCACTCATCCCGATGCCGCCGATTCCGACGAAGTGAGTCGCCTTCACGGATTGCCCTTTCGCGGAACTAAGAGATCGATCCGTGCGAGAATCGTGCGAACCGGGTCGTCTCCTGCCAGTCGCGCCGCACCGCGGGCGAGCTCCTGCAGGCGCTCCGGCAGCACCGTTCGTGCGAGAAGCGCGGGCAGATCGCCGGCCGCAAGCTCGCCATCGGTAAGGACGGCGGCCGCCCCGGCGGCTTCAAAGCGTGCGGCGTTTGCGGCTTGGTGCGCCTGCGCAGCGTACGGATAGGGAACGAGAATAGACGGTTTTCCCAGCGCGGCCAGCTCGCCGAGCGTCGAAGCACCGGCACGACTCAAGAGCAGATCCGCGACCGCGTACGCGTCGGCCATGTCATCGAGGTACGCGCTCGAGTGAGGAATCATCGAGCGCACGCGATCGTATTCCTCTTTGCCGGTCAGTGCGAAGAGCTGCCAGCCCGGCGGCAAAGCATTGCGTTCGATCAGATTCATCAAAGCATCGTTGATCGAACGGGCGCCCTGGCTTCCGCCCATTGCAACCAGCGTTCGCAACGACGGGTCGAGCCCGAGGCGCGCAATCGCAGCGTCGCGCGGCGGCAGCGTTCGCAGCGTCGAGCGGATCGGGATGCCGGTCGAATCGAGAGCCCACACTTCGTCAACTATCGGCGCCAGTAGCCGGTTCGTCAAACCGGCCTCGGCGTTGGGCTCGAGCAAGACGAGGCGCGCGTTGGAGAGGCGCAAGAACCGTCTCAAGCGCGCAGCGAGGGCGACGGGAAAAGCAACGTAACCACCGGTTGCAATCACGAGATCCGGACGCCGGCTTGCGAGCAGACGCAAGCTCTGGAGCGTCCCCTTGAAGTTGGCCGCGATCGTTGGCAGCACATCGAGCGAGAGCGAGCGCGGCAGCGATCGGCTCGCGATCGTTTGCAGGTCGTAGCCGGCCTTCGGCACGATCGTCGCCTCGAGACGGTCGGCGGTCCCGATGAAAGAGATCTTCGCGCTGCGCTCGCGCAGGGCGTCTGCAATAGCGATTGCCGGGTAGAGATGTCCGCCCGTCCCGCCGCCCGCAAAAACGACGGTCACGCCTCTCCGCGAACTCTGCGCGCTGGGGAATGGCGGGAAATATTTGCGATGAGCGCGACGGCGATGAGGTTCACGACCAGCGAGCTGCCGCCGAACGAGATGAACGGAAGCGGAACGCCGGTCACCGGCCACGACGACGAGACGACACCGATGTTGACGAAGGCCTGTATCGTAATCATCGCGGCGCAGCCGATCGCAAGAAAGAATCCAAAACGGTCCGGCGCGGCGAGCGCGATCTTGACCGAACGATAGGCCAACGTGACGAAGAGCGCAATCACCGCGAGCGTACCGATCAAGCCGAGCTCTTCGCCGAGCACCGAGAAGATAAAGTCGGTGTACTGCTCGGGCAGGTAGAAGAACTTCGCGCGCGAGGCGCCCAATCCAACGCCGAAGAGCCCGCCGCTGCCGAGCGCCAAAAGCGACTGGACGATGTGGAAGCCGGTATTGAGCGGATCCTTCCATGGATCGAGGAAGGCAAAGACTCGCGCCCGCCGATACGGACTTGCGAGCACGGTGATCGCGGCAAACGGGACCATTGCAAGCACGACGGCCGTGAGATGAACGAGGCGAGCTCCCGCAGCAAAGAAGAGCGTAAGTGCGACGAAGAGCAGCAGGCTCGCCGTTCCCATATCGGGCTCTTTGAGCACCAACACGGCCATGATCGCGACCGGCACGCAAAGGGGAACGAGGCCGCGCACGAGCGACGTGATCCGATCGCCTCGTACCGACAAGACCGCCGATAGATAGATGACCAGCGCGAGCTTGGCAAACTCCGACGGCTCGACGCTAAAACTTGACGCACCGATCCAGCGGCGTCCGCCGTTGACCCCCACGCCGACGTGCGGAAAGAAAACGAGCAGCAGACCGGCGATCGCCGCCACCAATAGATACGGCGCGAGGCTTCGCAAACGCCGGTAGTCGATCCGGTAGCATACGTAGGCGCCGGCCAACCCAAAGGCCAGCCAGACCAGCTGCCGTTTGAGGTAGTACGCGATGTCACCGTGCTGTGCGTACGCGATCGCGCTCGACGCCGAAAAGACCATCACGAGACCGATTCCGATCAGCGCTGCAACCGAGGTGAAGAGCACCGTATCGATCGGCGCGCGCGTCGACGGGCGTAGCGTCGCGGCGCTATGCACCGGCCGGCTCCCGTAACGCCGCGACCGCCGCCGCGAACTGGTCGCCACGATCTTCGGCCGACGCGAACATATCGAACGAGGCGCAGCCCGGCGAGAGCAAGACGATCCCGCCCGGCACCGCGAGCTCACGTGCGCGCCGCACGGCTTCTTCCATCGTTGAGGCTAGGATCGTGGGCACACCTTCAGCGGCCCGACGAATTTCACCGGCCGCTTCGCCGATCGCGACCAATGCGCTCGCGCGATTGCGAATCTCGGCTCCGAGTGCCTCGAACTCCGTTCCCTTCGAACGGCCGCCGGCAATCAAGACGATCGGCGCATCGTAGGTGTTTAGCGCGGCGATGACCGATGCGGGGTTCGTTGCCTTCGAATCGTCAATGTAGCGGACGCGGTCGATCTCGGCGACCGTTATGAGCCGGTGCGGCATCGGCTCGAAGCTTGCGATCGCCTCGCGCAACGATTCGATCGGACAGCCGGCGACGATTGCCGCGAGCAGCGCCGCCATCGCGTTGCGAACGTTGTGGTCGCCGGGCAGCGGAATCTCGTCACGCGGTACGACCGGGACCGGTCGCGGATCGCCGGCGACCGGCGCGTACGTCACGACCCCGTCGCGCAGGTACATCGTCGCGTGCTCGCGGTTCTCGAGAGAGAACCAGAGCTGCCTGGCCTGCACCCGCGTATCGCCGGTGCGCCAATGGAGCAAACGAATTCGCGAATCGTCGAGATTGCCGACGAACCAGTCCATCATTGATTGATTGGCGCAGATCCGATATTTGGCTTCGGCATACTCTTCCATCGAATAGTAGCGGTCGAGATGGTCGGGCATCAGGTTGAGCAGCACGGCGATGCGCGGCTTAAACGAACGAATCGTTTCGAGCTGGAATGAAGAGACCTCGGCGACGACCCAGTCGCTGGGCTGAGTGCCGAGAACCTCCTTGATCAACGGGTTACCGATGTTTCCGCCGACGCGAACCCGCTCACCGCAGCTACGCAGCAGGTGTCCGATCAACGCGGTCGTCGTCGACTTGCCCTTCGTTCCGGTAACCGCGACGATAGGCGCCTTGCAGAGGCGATAGGCGAGCTCGATCTCGCCGAAGACCGGCACGTTGTATTCGTGAAGGTGACGCACGACCCGCGACGTCGGCGGCACGCCGGGCGAGAGAATGGCGCAGGTGAGCTCACCGGCGAGATTCGCTAGCTGTGCGGGTTCGACGAAGCGCGCGCCGAATGAATGCGCCGCCGCGATCGGCGTCGCCAGCTCCGAGATCGGCTTCTCATCCGTAGCGTAGAGAGTGACGCGGTGTTCGCTAAGCACCTCGATGCTCGCCAATCCGCTGCGGCCTAGGCCGATGATGAGTATCGTTTCCCCGGCGTCGAATTGAAAGGTATCGCTCATCGCACGATGGCCCATCCTAGCAACGAACAGAGCAACGATGCAAGCCAGAAGCGAATCGTCACCTTCGTCTCGGGCCAGCCTGCCAGCTCGAAGTGGTGGTGCAAAGGGCTCATGCGAAGTATGCGGCGCCCTCCGGTCGCTTTGAAATACGCGACTTGCGCGATAACCGAGAGGGCTTCGACGACGAAGACGCCTCCGACGACCAGCAGCAGCAGCATCTGCCCGCAAAGGATCGCGACGCCGGCCAGCAGCGCGCCGAGCGCAAGCGAACCCGTATCGCCCATGAAGAGCCGAGCCGGATGGCGATTGAAGATCAGGAAGCCGGCGCAGGCGCCCGCACCGGCCGCGGCAGCGATTGCCGCTGACGGAATTTGCATGGTCGCGCCGATTGCCGCAAAAACGATCAAGGGTGGGATCATGCTTCCGGAAGCGAGACCGTCGAGCCCGTCGGTAAGATTCACGGCGTGGACGCTTCCCGTGATCGCGAGAATACCGAGCACCAGCCAAAGCCAATGCGGGACGATAAGGTGGAAGGTCCCTGCGATGAAGATCGCATTTTCCCCCAATCCCGCGTCGATCATGCGCAGGAAAACCACCGCGGCCAACGCGGTCGCAAGGAACTTCGTGCGCGCCGGCAAGCCGCGCCTCGGTCCGCCGCGGATGGTCAGCAGATCGTCGGTCGCGCCGATCGCTGCGCATAGCACCACGAGCAATACGAGATCCATAAATGGCGCTAAGCGCACGATGACGAGCGCGGCCAGCAGAACGACGACGAAGACGAGTCCGCCCATCGTTGGCGTCCCGGTCTTCCGGCTATGGCTCTGGGGCGCGTCTTCGTAGGCCTGCTGCCGTACCTGCAGACGGCTCAACAGAGCGAGCAGCGCCGCTCCCGCGGCCGCCGCGATCACAAAGCCGAAGAGCGCCCAGATCAGCAGGCTCGAGAACGCGAGATTCATCGCTCGTCCTTTAGCAGCGGATTCTCGCCGTGGCCGCGCCACTTCAACACGACGACGGGCGTCTGCTCGTCGCTATTGCCGTGCGGATTATCGAGCAAAGCCGCCTCCACGCTCGCAGCGCAGACGCCGCTCGAACGACCAAGAACCTTCGCCTTGCCGAGATCGTTGGCGTCGACGACGGCGCATGCGATGCCGGTTCGCTCGTGCACGGATCGAGCGAAGCCGTCCGGTTCGCGGGGTGCGAATACGATCGCCCGCTCGTACGGCGGCATCGTTCCGGTATATCCGTCGAATGCCGCAACCGCATCGCCCATCACTCGGTAAAAGCCGCCCCGCCTGCCGGTCAGCCGCGCAACGAGCTGCACGAAGGTTGCATAAATCACTCTCCAGGATCCGGCCCGATCGATCACGAGTTGAACCGATTCGGGCTGACTGATCGTCGCCATCGGATCGGCCCGACGTGAGATTGCGAAGGCGAGCCACGAGGGGCGAACGTATTCCGCGGCGAGCAGCTCGCCTTGGGCGATCGCGACCGCACTCTCCGAAACCGCAACGACGTCGCCGGGGCGCGCGATGCCTTCAATCGCACTCGCGACGATCGCCACGAGATCGTCGCTCGGGCGAACGAGCGGCGTTCTCAAGGGAATCGCGATCAGCCCCGCCGGCATTTCGGCGCGGGTCACCACCAGGCTGCGCGTTGCGAGGCTCACGAGCGCAGCTCTTCCACGATCTCTTCCAGTTTGTATTTGCGCGAACCCTTGAGCAGCACGACGTCGTCCGGACGCACGTGTTCGCGCAACCATCGCACGGCTCGAGCGTTCGTCTCGACGAAGACGATCTGAGGCGACTTGAGGCCGCCGCGCTTCGCGCCGCGCGCCAAATCGGTTGCGTACTCGCCGCGCACGAGCAGCACGTCTACCTTGCTCGCCGCGTGAGCTCCGACGCGCTCGTGGAGCGTTTGTGACTCTTCGCCGAGCTCGGCCATGCTCGCGAGCACCGCAATGCGGCGTGAAGCCGCCTCGGACGCGAACGCATCGAGCGCGGCGATCATGCCGCTCGCGTTGGCGTTGTAGGCGTCGTAGATGAAGTGGATGCCGCCTTCCACGGCTATCCGATCGTAGCGCCCCCGCGGCAAACGGAGCTTCGGGATTTCGTCAAGAAGCCGTTCGAGCGGCACTTCGAGCTCGAGCGCGCCCGCGATTGCAGCCGCAAGATTTGCACGATTATGCAAACCGGGTAAGCGGACGTCGATAGGATACTCGGCGATGCGACCCTTGCAACGATGAACGAGACGATCGCCCGCGATCGCCGTCAACGGCTCGAGCTCCACGTCGGCCTCAAGTGGTGATCGCACGGCACCGAACCAATGCGCCGGCGTGTCGAGGCTCGGGGCTCGCCGCCGGGCGACCTCGTCGGCGACGTTGAGGATCGCGCGCGCGCCGCCTGAGAAGAGTCCCCACTTCGTTGCTTCGAGGCGCTCGCGCGAACCCATGATCTCGAGGTGCGCCTCGCCGATATTTGTCAAGATTCCCAGCTGCGGCCGCGCGATTTCGACGAGAGCTGAAACGTCGCCGTAGCGGCGCGCGCCCATCTCGATGACGAGAACGTCGTGCGCGTCCCCGGCTGCATTCAGGAGCAGCTTGCTGACACCGATCTCGTTGTTCTCGTTCTCGGGCGCCGCCAGCACGCGATCGCGGTACTTCACGGCCAGCAGTTGCGCCAAGAGGCTCTTCGTCGTCGTTTTGCCGGTGCTTCCGGTGATTGCGATGACTCGGCCGCGAAAGAACGCTCGCGCCGCACCCGCGAGCGCCATGTAGGCCGCCTTCGTATCGTCGACGAGCATTACGGCGATCCCCGGGAGACGCGCATCCAAGCGATCGAGAACGAGCATCGTGGCACCGCGCCGGACCGCTTCTTCGGCGAAATCGTGACCGTCGAAACACTCGCCGTGCAGCGCCACAAACGTGTCGCCGGGCTCGATCGTTCGAGTATCGGTGCTCGCTCGCACCGTCGCCGGCGCTATTTGCCGTTCGAAGATCGTTGCATTGGCCGCCTCGACGGCAAGATCGATCGGCAGCCTCATCGCAGCACGCTCCGCGAGCCGAGCGCTTCGCGTGCAACCGCGGCGTCGTCGAACGGCAGCACCCGATCGCCGACGATCTGATATGTCTCGTGGCCTTTTCCGGCGATCAGAACGACATCGCCGGATCGCGCCTCCGCGATCGCACGTTCGATGGCGCGGCGCCGATCGAGCTCGACGATGCGCTCTCGATCCCCGATTCCCGCTACGATCGCGTCAACGATCGTCTGCGGATCCTCGGTGCGCGGGTTGTCGCTGGTCACATAGAGACGATCGGCAAAAACGGCGCCCACCGCACCCATCTCGGGCCGCTTTCCACGGTCGCGATCTCCGCCGCATCCGAAAACGACGATCAGCGCGCCGCTCGCCGTCTCGCGCAGCGAACGCAGCGCGCTCTCCAGCGCGTCGGGCGTATGCGCGTAATCCACGACGACCGCGATGTCTCCGCCATCGAGGCGTTCCATGCGTCCGGGCACGCGCTCGAGTTCCGAGAGCCCACGCGCGCTGGTGGCGTCATCAACGCCCAAAAACCGCGCCACTCCGATCGCCGCGAGCGCGTTCCAAATGTTGAAACGCCCGGGGAGACGCAGCTGATATCGTTGCCCGTTCACGGTGAAGCGGCTTCCGCTCGGTTCGACCGCGAGCTCTTCGGGAACCAGGTTAGCGGCACTCCGCAGTCCGTATGAAATCACCGAGCGCCCCTCGCCGCGTAACTCCGATTCCCAGCGCTCACCGTATTGGTCGTCGGCATTGATAACGCTAGCCGGCGCGAGCGAGAAGAGCCGCCGCTTGGCAGCGGCGTACGCCTCGATCGTTTCGTGAAAGTCGAGATGATCGCGCGTGACGTTCGTCAACGCCGCGACGCGGAAGCGCACGTCTTGCGCGCGATCGAGCGCGAGGGCATGGGAGCTTACCTCCATCGCCACCGCCTTCGCGCCCGCATCGTGCATTCGCGCGAGCAGCCGCTGCAGCTCGGGCGGCTGCGGCGTCGTGTTCTCCAGCAGCCAGCGACGCGTTCGAAACTCGGCGCCGACCGTTCCCGCGATGCCGCACGAAATGCCGGCGGCGTTGAGAACCGCGGCGATCATGTGCGTCGTGGTCGTCTTTCCGTTGGTGCCGGTAACGCCGATCACGTCGAGCGAGTGAGAAGGGTCGCCGTAGAACGCGGCCGCAAGGGCCGAAAGCGCGCGCCGCGAGTTCGCGACCTGCACGACGGTGACGCCGGCGGGCAAATCCACGGCGCGCTCGACGACGACGACGTGCGCGCCCTTGCCGGCGGCATCGTTTGCGTGGCGATGTCCGTCAGTATGTGCTCCGCGCAACGCGACGAAGAGCGCGCCGGGTTTGACGCGTCGCGAATTGATCTCGATCGCGTTGACGTTGCGGTTTCGATCTCCGAGCACGGCCAACGGCTTTTCGAGACGTTTCAGCAACGTCGCCAAAGCGACGTTCGGCTCAGCGGCCACGGATGGCGACGTCGGTGCTCGGCAGGACTCCGGCGTGCAGCATAGCGGCACGGGCGATAGCGGCGAAAGCCGGAGCGGCGACGACGCTTCCGTAGTACGAGCCGATCGGGCGTTCTACTTTGACGTAAATAAGGTAGCGTGCGTGCGGGTACGGGACCATTCCGATGAATGAGGCGGCGTAGTAGCCGGACCGGTAGAGTCCGTCGACTACCATCTGCGCGGTACCGGTCTTTCCGGCAGTCGCGTATCCCGGAATCTGCGCGGTCGGATCGCCCGTACCGTGCAAAACGACCGCGCGCAAGAACGTGCGCAACTCGGTTGCGGTGCGCTGCGAGAAAACGCGGTGAACGACGGCCGGTGAAAATCGCCGCAAAAGATTTCCCTGCTCATTATATACGGCGCGCGCGATGTGAGGCTGCATCAACAATCCGCCATTTGCGATCGCGCAGTAATATCGAGCCATTGCGAGCGGAGTAACCGAGACGCCCTGTCCGAACGACATCGTTGCCAGCGAGGAACCGCTCCATTGTGACGGCGGTGGCACGATTCCGGGGTTTTCACCCGGCAATCCCACTCCGGTCGGCGATCCGAAGCCGGCTTTGCGTTCCATCGCGTAGAGCGTCTTCGCGCCGATAGAAAGACCCACTTCCGCCGCCCCGACGTTATGCGAGAACTCCACGATCTGCTCGAGCGTTTCGCCACCGCCCGTTCCTGCCATGAAGCCGTCTTCCGCATTATGAATCGTCTGCCCGCCTATCTCGAGGCGATCGTGCGCGGGGAATCGGCTCGTCAAGCTGACCTTGCCGGATTCGAGCGCGGCGGCGGCGGTGATGAGCTTGTACGTAGAGCCGGGCTCGTACGCATCCATGACGGCACGATCGCGGCGCTGCTCGTCGCCATATTTCCAAAACCGATTGGGATCGAAGTTAGGCAGGTTGGCCATCGCAAGGATTTCACCCGACCATGGATCCATCACGATCGCCGTTCCATCGAGCGCGTGAAACTCGCTGACCTGCTTGGCCAGCGCTCGCTCTGCGACGAATTGCAGGTAGGGATCGATCGTCAGCTCGACGTCCAAACCGGGCTGCGCGGGCACGACGACGCGTTCCGCGCCAAAGGGTATCGGCCGTCCGAACTCATCTGCTTCGAGGGTGACGCGGCCCGACTGACCGCGCAGCATTCCGTCGTAGGCGTACTCGATGCCGTCGAGCCCGTTTTCGTCGGTGCCGACGAAGCCCAGGATGGTCGAGGCGAGGCGTCCGGCGGTGTCGACTCGCAGCCCCGTCTCCTCTTCCTTTAGACCGACGCCGATCAGGCC
>JBAVSO010000073.1:0-24116 GCA_049695635.1 Candidatus Cybelea sp.
TCCGCGCCCAGAGCCAGCACGGCGACGGCCGCAGCGCCGGCGAAGAGCATTGCGGAATCGCCGGTCTGAAGACCGCGCACGATCTCGTCACCGAGTCCGCCGGCGCCGATGAACGTTGCGAGCGTCGCGCTCGCAATCGTCTCGGTCGCCGCGGTGCGCAAGCCGGCGAAGGACACCGGCAGCGCGAACGGCACGACGATCCGCGCGAAGCGTTGCAGCCGCGTCATGCCCATGCCTGCAGCGGCATCGAGAGTGGCGAACGGAACGCCGCGAATGCCGACGTCGACGCTGATGACGATCGGAGGAATCGCGAGCAGCGCGAGGGCTACGATCGCCGGCGCCGCACCGACGCCAAGCCACGGCAGCAACAGCATCAAAACCGCCAAGCTCGGGAGCGTTCGACCAATCCCAGCGGTCGCGAGCACGACTCCGCGAAGCGCCGTGGATTCGGCGGCAAGGACGCCGAGCGGAAGACCGGCCGACAACGCCAGCACGAGGGCCGAGAGCGAGAGAACGAGGTGCTCGGCGACGTGCGCGGTGAAATCGGGCATGCGATAGCCTTTTTTGCCGCTCGGAAGGCGAAACCCGGCCCGAACCGCTAAGCACACCAATTCGATGATTACCCAGCCGCAGCCGGCGCGCTCCGCCGCACCCGTTGCAACTCTTGACGACCCCTCGCTCTATATTAGCCGCGAGTTGTCGTGGCTCGAGTTTAACGATCGCGTGCTCGAGGAAGGACTCGACGCCCGCAATCCGCTGCTCGAACGGCTGAAGTTCGTCGCAATCTACGGGACGAATCTCGACGAGTTCTTCATGATTCGAGTCGCCGCGATCAAGCAGCAGATCGAGGCGCAGGTCGTTCGGCGTTCGGAGGACGGCCGAACACCGACCGAGCATCTCGCGGCGATCTCGGCGCGGCTGCGCGCCTCGTTGCCGCAGCAGATGCGGCTGCTCAACGAAGACGTTCTTCCGGCGCTCGAACGCGAAGGGATTCGGCTCGTGCGCGTCGCCGAGCTCGACGAGGAGACCCAGAGTTCGCTCGAGCGCACCTTCGACGATAGCGTCTTTCCCGTACTGACGCCGCTGGCAGTCGACAGCGGCCACCCATTCCCGTACATTTCGAATCTTTCATTATCGCTCGCGGTCGAGCTCGAAGAAGCGACGCGCGACGGGATCGAGCTTCACTTCGCGCGCGTCAAGATTCCGCCGACGCTTCCGCGTTTCGTTCCGGTCGAGGCTGGCGCTCCGGGCGAGCGGCGCTTCGTTCTATTAGAGGACCTGATCGCGCATCACCTCGACGGCCTTTTCCCCGGCATGCACGTGCGCGACTCTTATCTCTTCCGCGTAACGCGCGACGCCGATCTCGACCTGCAGGAAGACGAGGCCGACGACCTGTTGCGGGCGATCGAATCGGAGCTTCGGCGCCGTCGATTCGGCGAGCCGGTGCGACTCGAGCTCGAGCGCGGAATGCCCGAGTACATGCGCGATTTTCTTTGCAATTCACTCGAGCTGGCCTCAGTCGACTGCTACGAGATCGACGGCCTGATGGCGCTCAGCGACCTATGGCAGATTGCCAACCTTCCGGGATACGAACAGTTGCGCGACAAGCCATTCATGCCTGCGATTCCAAAGCGGTTGATCGGCGTCACCGACATCTTCGCGCAGATCCGTGAAGGCGACATCATGTTGCACCACCCGTACGAGTCGTTCGATCCGGTCATTCAATTCTTGTGGCAGGCCGCCGAAGACCCTAAGGTCCTCGCAATTAAAGCGACGCTCTATCGGACTTCGGGAAAGAATTCACCGATCGTTCGCGCGTTGCTCACGGCCGCCGAAAACGAGAAGCAGGTCGCGGTGGTAATCGAGCTCAAGGCGCGTTTCGACGAAGAGAACAACATCGAATGGGCCAAACGGCTGGAGCGCGCCGGCGCGCACGTCGTCTATGGGTTCGCAAATCAAAAGGTTCACGCCAAGACGCTTTTGGTGGTGCGAGAGGACGAGGACGGCCTGCGGCGTTACATGCACTTCGGCACGGGCAACTACAACGAGAAGACGGCACTGCTCTATACGGATCTAAGCCTCTTCACGTGCCGTCCGGAACTGGGCACCGACGATACTCAGCTCTTCAACGCGCTAACGGGCTTTTCGAAAGTGACCGATTACGAGGATCTGTGGGTGGCGCCGGTGACGCTACACCGCGAGCTGATAGCGCGCATCGACCGTGAAACGGAGCACGCTCGTGCCGGCCGCCCCGCCGGTATCCGCGCCAAGGTCAACGCAGTGACTGAAACGGAGGTCGTGCGAGCCCTCTACCGCGCTTCGCAAGCCGGAGTACCGATCGAGCTGCTGGTGCGCGGCATGTGCGTGCTGCGGCCCGGCGTCCCGGGTGTCAGCGACAATATCCGCGTACGCAGCATCGTCGGGCGCTTTCTCGAGCACTCGCGTATATACGTCTTCGAGAATGGCGGCGAGCGCGAGAGCTTCCTTGCGAGCGCCGACTGGATGGGTCGCAATCTCGACCGTCGCGTCGAACTCGCGGTTCCCGTTCTCGATCCCGTTATCGAGGAGACGCTCGCCTCACAATGGCTTTCCGTGCTGCTCGCCGATAACGTCAAGAGCCGTGAGCTCCAAGAAGACGGCAGCTACCGCCGCCGCTCGCCGTGGCGAGGCGAGATGCCGGTGGATGCGCAGCGCGTCTTCCTTACTCAGGCGCAAGGTCTCGGCTGAGCGACGCCGAGTCGTTCCGGCCTAACTTCGACCGAGCTCGACGAGGAGCCCCGAATGGTCGGAAAGACGATCGAGACGCAGGACGTGATCGTATTCCACCGCTCTAAGTTTTGGTAAGAGTTTCGGCGAAAGAAAGGCCTTATCGATGCGCCAGCCGGCCCCGCTCCGATAATCGGGGTCGCGACGAAACGGATACCAGCTAAATTCGTACTCCTCGGGATGCGTGTAGGCCCAAGCCTCGGTCCAATATATCTCAAGCTCGTGGTAAAGGTCGGCGGTGCTGAACGCGTCCAGTATTTTTCCGGAGCGAACGTTGATCTCGATGTCGGTCTCATTTCGGCCCGAGTTCATATCGCCGATGCAAATCGCGCTGTCGCCGGCTTCGTTGTGGTATTTAGCGGCGGCGATCAAGCACCGCAGATGCGGTCTTTTTCGATCCTGTCCGGGAAGATAGACGCCGTAAAGGTGCAGCCGGCCGAGGCGCGCTTTGAGAACGGCGTTGGGATACTCATCCTCACCAAGACCGAACGGATTCGCGAAGCCCTGAAATGGTTCTACGGAGACTACCAGCACCCCATTGCCGCGCTTCGCCGGCGTAGACGCCTGATAGCGTAGTCCTATGCGTTCCGATTCGGCGCGCAAGAGTGCCCCGGCACCGTTATCGCGGTATTCGGAGAAGACGATCGCATCAACTTCGTGGCGCGACGCCCGGCGAACGATCTGCGGGATGGTTACGCCATTTCCGCCCGCTCTTAGATTAACCGTCAGAATCCGCACCGGTTCAAATCGCTAACGCTCCCCGTTCTCGCTAGTCGGCGAATTCGGGATGCTGCGCGAGATCGAGCACGATCTTCCACTCGTGCGGCATGACCGGCTGCACCGAAAGACGCTGTCCGCGCCGCAGTAAGGCCATCCCGACGAGCCGCGGCTCGGCGCGCATGCGCGCCAGCGTGACCGGATGTGCGAGCTCCTCGACGTAGCTAACGTTGACCATGAACCAGATTGGATTCGCCTCTTTAGCTCGGCCGTCGAAATATTCGCCCTTTCTGTCGAACTGCGTGAAGTCCGGATACGCGGTCTTGACGACCTTGCAGATGCCGACCGCGGCGGGCTGCGCCACGCTCGAGTGGTAGAAGAGCGCAAGGTCGTCGAGCTTCATCTCCATCATGTTGTTGCGCGCCTGGAAGTTACGCACGCCGGTCCACGGCGTCGTGCCGTCGGCGCGGAGCGCTTCGATTGAGTACGCGCTCGGTTCGGTCTTGAGCAGCCAATACCGAGGCATTACTAGCCTTTGCTGATCGTTATCGCTTTGACGTGCTGCGAGGAGCGAATCGCTTTGAGGGGCTTACCGCCGGCGGGATAGGCCCAGAAGTAAATAGAGCTGAAGGGCGTTGCGACCATCGTCGTTCCCGCTATCCACGACTGTCCGGGATCTCTTGCCAGCCAAGGCTCGAATCTTGTCCGGCCGACGACGTGTCCGCTCGATCCGGAGATCTGCACGCGGTAGATTCGCTCGAGGATCTTTTCGCGGTTGTGTTTGAGCGCGTCGAACGATTGCAGCGCCCAGTGCGCTCCGTCCCATTGAACGTGCCTGACGCCGCCCAAAGTCTGCGCGAGCGTGATCGTCTGGAGTTTATCCTTGCCTTTGAGAACTTCGGCCGCGACGTTGCCGCCGCTGGTTGCCAGCATATCGCCGCTCTGGTCGTACGCGACCTGCGGATAGGCGCCGATCGCGTCGCTTTTATAGATCTTCGGCGCTCCTGTGGCCTTCGCGTAAATCGCGACGCTCGGCGCGTAGTTTCGGCTATCTTGAATCGTGACGGCAAGGTTCCCGCTTGCCGGATCGCTCGAGCAGGCGATCGGGATGCCGTGACCGGGAACGTCGAGTGTGGCGATCGGCGTCTTGCCCGCGTGCGCGTACTCATAGACGAAACCGCCCTTGCTCTTCGACGTTTTTGAGGGCGCGGCCGCGACAAAAACGTTGCCGTCCGAATCCGAACACATGCCGTTGACGTTGCCCTTGATCGTGAACGTTTGCTCGAGCTCTCCCGCAGGGTACGAATACACCTCCACGTAATGCGCGACCCCGGTATACATCAGATCCCCGCGTCCGCCGTCTGATTTTGCCAAACCGCGCTGTTGGGGGAAAAGGCCGGGAGCGCCCCCCGCCGGCGGTGCGCACGACGCAAGCAAGCTCGCGGCCACGAAAAGAAAAACGGCGCGTTGTGCTGCAAGTAACGTCTTCATCGCGTCGGCCCCTTTCGAAGAACGACACAGCCTGCCCTGGCCCGATGCGGCGCGATATGCTATCGTGATGCCGCATGCAGAGACGGGTCATTCACGCAACGGACGAGGGCTGGGAGGGAATCGAGGCGACCGGCTATGCGCCCGAAGCGCCGGGCACGGGTGTTGCTCGTCATACGCTAGTCGGCGAAAGGAAGAGCAATCCGAGCGAGCCCGGCCCCCGAATGGAGCTGCGCTACTTTGAAGTCCAGCCCGGTGCGGCATCGCGACTCGAAAAACATGAGCACGAACACTACGTCATCGTGCGCCGCGGCCTCGGGTACGCGGTGATCGGCGATACCGCAACCGAGATCGGCGCCGACGACGTCGTCTACGTCGGACCGTTGGAACTGCATCAATTCGTCAACCGCGGTGACGAGCCGTTTGGCTTTTATTGTTTCGTGGACACCTGCCGCGATTACTCACAGGCGGCGACCTCTGAAGAGCTCGCGCGACTAGAAGCCTCGCCCGCCGGCGCCGTCGCTAAGCCTTTCGCCGTCCCCCGCCCGCGAAGCCCTAACCGCTAAGATCCCGTTGCGACGGGACGCGTGGGATCGGCGACCCATTCGCTCCACGATCCGTTGTAAACGCGCGAGCCTTCGAGCCCGGCGTGAACCATCGCAAAGTGTCCAACGGCCGCCGAAACGCCGGATCCGCACTGATGCACCGTCAGTTTTGAATCGAGGCCGGCCCGCTCGAACTCAGCGCGCAGCTCTTCGCGCGATTTCAGCCGGCCATCCGGCCCGAAGTTCTCCTTGAACCAGCGGTTGCGCGCACTGGGAATGTGGCCCGCGACCGGATCGATCGGCTCCAGTTCGCCCGTATAGCGCTCTTTCGCGCGCGCGTCGAGGAGTTGCATTTCCGGCGCATTGAGGTGCTCGCCGACATAGCGCGCATCTACCAGATACTCGGGATGGAGCCGAACCGTCAGCGTTCCTTCGTTCGGTAACGGCGTTGGCGCGGCCGTCACCGGGTAGTCGCGTAGGTTCCATTGCGTGAATCCGCCATCGAGGACGGCAACCGCGTCGTGACCGAGCCATCGCGAGAGAAACCAGAAGCGCGGTGCAAACATGTCGGCGCCGGCATCGTACGCGACGATCTGCGTCGAGTCGCCGACGCCGCAGGCGCGCAAGAAGCGCGCGAAGCCTTGCGGATCCGGCAGCGGATGGCGTCCGTTCTTTCCGGTCTTCGCTCCCGCCAAGTCGTCCTCGACGCTCGCGAAGAACGCGCCAGGCAGATGCGACTCGTCGTACAGCTGCCGGCCGAGCGCAAAGTCTGCCAGCGAATGCCGGCAGTCGATGACGACGAGTTCAGGATTGCCGAGCCGCGCGTTGAGCTCCTCAGGCAAGATGATCGTAGTGAACGCCATTAGCGGGCCTCCAGCTAACGCAGTTCGATCGTTTGCTTGGGCGCCGGTGAGCCACCGAAGGCTTTCTGCAAGGTCGTTTGCAGCTCGCCGCTCTCGACCATCGGCGCGAGAATGTCCGTGTCTCCGTAAAATTTGCCGTTGATGAAGACTTTTGGCAACGTCGGCCAATCGGTCATCTGCGCGAGCGCTTCGCGCTTGGGCATATTCTCTAAGACATCGATCACTTCGAACGGGTAACCGAAGCGGTTGAAGAACTCGATGGTTTCGAGCGTGAAGCCGCAGCGCGGCGCCGTCTTCGTCCCTTTGCCGTATACCAGTATCGTATTTTCCGCGATCTCGCGCGCAATTTCTTCTTTGTAATCCATTGCTTTCTTAGGCCTCCGAAACGATCGTCTTGAGCTCGACGGCGTGGACGCGTCCATCTTTGAGCGCGCCTTTAAGCGCGGCATAGACGAGCTGATGTTGCTCGATGAGCGTCTTGCCGGCAAATGCCTTCGAACGAACGGTGACGTTGAAGTGGTCCATGGTTCCGGTGCGATCCACGATGCCGACCTCGGCGTCGGGCAGCTGCGTTCGGATGAGTTTCGTCAACGCGTCGTTGCCGATCATGATTTCAGTCGAGGCTGGCGCGCATTAAGCGCTTCGGCCAAACCACGCGCTTCACCGAGCGTTTCGGGCAGCCGCGTCGCTCCCTTTGCAAGTGCCGTGGTTATCCCGCTCGCCAGAACGATGCCGGTTACGCCGACCAGAATCGCCGGGACGCCGCTCGCGCGCAGCGGTCCGATCTCCAACGTAAAAGTTCGCTGCACCCGCGCCAATCCGCGGAAGAACGCGCGTAGACTCCTCGCCCGCTTACTCACCATCGCCTCCATAGCTACGTCGCCGCGCGTTGGAAGGCCTGGGTTTCGCTAGGCGGAGGGGGCAAAGAGCCCGAATACACGCGCCAATGTCCGTCGTTTCTCGCTCGCTGGTCGCACTGGTGATCGCCGCTGCCGCGGCTGCGGCCGTGGTGGCGCACGGTACGATTGACATCATTGCCGACTATCTGGTCGCACACGCCAGCTACGACGACGTTTCCAGTCACGACTCGCGCGGGCTGGTCGCCGCGCTTGCCGCCGTCGTCGCGGGTGTGATCGCGCTGCGCGGCCTGCGGCTTTGCTTTGACGCAGCGGCCCGCGGAACGCTTGCGTCGTCGCCGGCACCGAGTTGGCGGAGCGCGCCGCTCTTCGCCGGCGCCACGATGCTGCTCGCGTCAATAGCCGTTCCCGCGATGGAACTGTTCGACTCGCGACTGGCCGGAACGACGCTCTCGGGTTTCGACGACGCGTTTGGCGGCTCGGTTCTGCTCGGGTTGGGCACGACGCTCGTGTGCGCCGCTGCCATCGCGATCGCGGTGTTCGCCTTGGCTCGCTGGATTCTCTCGCATCGTGATCGTATCATCGCTGCAATCGTCGGGATCGTCCGTTCCCGCTCGCAAGCGTGCGCGGGCGTCCGGCGTTCGCGCAGTTTCGCCGACGTTCCGATCTGCCTGCGCAGGCTCTCTGCGTTGCGGCGCGGCAAGCGCGCCCCTCCCCGTAATGCCCTTCGCCACTCCAAAACGTCACACTCATATAGCGAGGGCATCCATGCTTTCTATACTCATCGCGGCGTGCTGCCTCGTCGGCGGCAACGTTCATACTCCCGCCGGCGCTCCTATCGCCCAGGCGCAACTAACCTTTCGCGGTCCGAAATCGACAACGGTGTCGACCGATGCGAAAGGCACCTTCTCGGTTGTCGTTCCGGCCGGCAGATACGATCTCACAGTCGTTGCTAAAGGTTATGCCGGCGTCACCGTCAATACGGGCGAACTGAACGACGGGGCCCGCATCTCTGTTATCCTGGAACCGAGCGATACGCCAAAGCTTCGCACGATCGGCGAAGTGACCGTGAACGGTGGTTTGACGCTCGATCGCAGCGTCATTCCTGAGATGACCGTCTCTCGCGCGCAGATGGACGCGCTCGGATACTCGCAGGCGCTCCAGGCACTCCAGGAAGTACCATCGGTGGTTATCCAGCATCCCGACTCGGGTGCGCTGGCTGCGCCGGCAGTCGTTTCGCTGCGCGGACCCGATCCCTCCGAAGCGATGGTCACGCTCGACGGTCAACTGCTCAACGACGGGAACACCGGCGACGTCGATCTCTCGCAGTTCGCAGTACCGGCTTTCAACAGCGTCAACGTCACCGAAGGTCTCGGACCTACCGATCTAGAGGGCAGCAACACGTTCGGCGGCGCGGTGAACTTCGTCTCCCTCCGTCCGACCCTAGAGAGTCATTTCAGTTTCTCCGGTTCGGCCGGCTCGTACGGCACCACCCAGAGCTGGCTCAATGCAACCGGAAGTATCGGGAAGCTCGGCTATGCGCTAGCGGGCGACACTTTTCAGCAGATCGGTCAGGTGAACCAATACGCGTGGATCGTTCCATCGAATAACCTGCCCATTTATTGCGGGCCGGCGACTAAGACGAAGACTCCAAACTGCCCGTTCCAAGCTCATCTCGGTTCCTCGATCGCGGCCAGACTCGGGCTCGTCAACCTCGATTACAATTTCTCGCAGCACTCCGACGTCGGTTTCCGCGTCTTTACGCTCGGCAATAACCGCGACGAATCGGCCGCGCTTAACGGAATCGCCGGCAACCCGACCTGCGTTTTTAGCGGCCCTGGTCCGGGCTGCGCGTTTTCGCCGCCGAGCAGTTCCTCCCCAAACGAGGTGGAGAATCCGGTTTATGGCGACCACGTCGGTCAGGGCAGTGCGAATTTTGCGCAAAGCATTCGCGCCTACGATACCTATTCGCGGACGCCGCTTGGGTCGGGAACGTTGACGGCAGATTATTACGCTAGCGACGACAACGTCGATTTCCAAGGCGGTGCAGTCTCACCCTACGACGTCGCCCACCTCGACACCCGATACAACCAAGGTCTCTCGTGGGGACGCACGTTTGATGAAAGCGAGTTCGCCTTCGGCGGCTACCTACGCCAGGAAGGGCTTTCGGGAGCCGGTATCAACGGAACGGTTGGGCAGAGCATCAACTCATACTATTTTCGTGGCGCGCAACAGCTTGGAGCCAACGTACGGCTTTCGGGTGGAATCTACGATGCGAATTACTCGACCTTCGGCAACACACTGAACTGGCGGCTCGGCATCAGCGACGATCTCGGAACCTCGAGCGTCGTGCGCTTCTCCGTCGGCACCGGATTTCGTCCGCCGCTGCTCTTGGAGCAGTACTTTTTCCCGCCGGTCGTCGTGAACGGCAAGCTGCAACCCAACCCGGCCCTCGGGCCGCTAGATCCTAACTGCGTCGTTCCCAACGGAAACCCCCTCGAACGTCCGGAGCACGCGACCGAATACGAGCTTGGATTCTCACATCTCTTTTCGAGCACGTCGAACCTCGACGTCTCGATCTATCGCTCGAATCTGCGCGACACGATCGAAAACTACTACCCCGGCGGCGGGGCGCAAAGCTTCTGCAACAGCGCGCAGGGCTTTGCTTACGAGATTCCGATCAACATCGGCAATGCGGTCTATGAGGGCGCCGAAGCTCGTTACAAGCAGGTCTTTCCGCGTCAGAACCTGACTGCAACGCTTTCCTACGGTCTCAACGTGGCCTATCCGTACGCGCTCGGTCCGTTCGTCTCGAACCCGACGTCGGGCGGCACGCTGGTGGACTATCAGCAGTTCTTGGGCGTGCCGCAGCAGCAGGGTTCGGCCGTCCTGACTTGGGCGCGCGATGGCTGGCACGCATCCACCGCGTTCACCTTTGCGGGAAATAACAACACGTACAATCAGCCTGCATACATGCTGGTCGACGGCGCGATCGGAAAGAACTTCGGCCACGTCGACTTTACGATCGCGGCGACAAACATCTTTAACGCGGTCTCCGGACCATTTACGATGTACGATGCCGGCGTTCCTTACCGCGGTCTGTTCCCGGGCCCGGGAAACACGTCGTTTCTTGCCAACACTCCGACCGACGCGCTCTTCGTCCAGCCGGGCGCCGTCCGCTTCATCGTAACCGTGCACGAGTAGCCGCGACGATGCAGGCCGTTCGGTTTCACGAGATCGGCGGACCGGAGAGTCTGCGCGTTGACGAGGTTCCGGTCCCCGAAATTCGTGACGACGAAGCCTTGATTCGCATTGCGGCCGCGGCGCTCAACCATCGCGACCTCTTCATCACGCAAGGTCTCTATCCGAACATTCGTCCTCCAGTCACGCTCGGTTCGGACGGGGCCGGAACGATCGCTGCGCTCGGGGCGGTGGTCTCGGATTTGCATGTAGGCGACGATGTGGTAATCGATCCAATGCTGGGATGGGGCGACGATCCACGCGTCTGGGATGCCGGTCGCGCGACGATCCTTGGCATGCCGCGTGACGGAACGTTCGCGCAGTACGTGGCCGTTCCGATCGAAAGCGTCTATCGCAAACCGGTGCAACTCTCGATGGAAGAAGCCGCCGCAATTCCGCTTGCCGGGCTGACCGCCTATCGCGCGCTCTTTACGCGCGGTGCGCTGCAGCGAGGGGAGACGGTGCTGATTACCGGCGTCGGCGGTGGCGTGCAGAGCTTCGTCCTGCTCTTTGCCAAACAGGCCGGCGCACGCGCGATCGTTACCTCGAGCAGCGACGAAAAGCTCGAACGCGCCCGCGCGCTCGGGGCCGATCTCGCCATCAACTACGTAACGGAACCCAATTGGGCGAAACTGCTTCGTTCGACGGCGCCGATCGATTTTGTCGTTGATTCGTCAGGCGGCGAGACTCTGCGCAAGGCGCTTGACGTCGTGCGCCCAGGTGGGCGGATAGCGATCTACGGCGGCAGTAACCCGGACGCCGCGATCAAGCTCTTTCCGCTCTTCTGGAAACACGTCACGATCCTGGGAACGTCGATGGGAAGCCCGCAAGACTTCGCCGCGATGCGCAAGCTCTTCGACGGCGGATTGCGGCCGGTTGTCGACCGCGTCTTTGCGCTGAGCGAGGCAAAAGAGGCCTTCGCCCGTCTGGCGGCGGCGGATCAGTTTGGGAAAATCGTCCTCCGCGTGTGCTAGGGAACCTCCCTTCGGAGTGTGTGCTAAATAGTTTTTTCTGGTCTGCCGTAACAGCTGCCGTCGGGCGGCGGCGCGTTGCGATAGATTGGGCCTGGATGCGCCACCGGCAATCCATCGCGCGGCCACAAGATAACCGGCACCTCTGCGTTGGGCGTCAGTTTTAACTCGCAAGCGATCACCGCATGCGCTCTCGACTTCGCCGTTCCGCCAATCCACAGATCGAACCAGAGCCCGTAGCAGCCGTTGCTGCCGCTTCCTTGGCTCGGGCCCGATGCCGCGCAAAGATCCTCGCGAATGAAGTACTGCTTGAGAAACGGCACGTAGACCTTGATGCCGTACGGAATTCGTTTGTTATTCGAGCGCTCCGTTGCGAAGGTCGTCGGATTGCAGTAAGTGCCGTCACCGCCGGCATGCTTGTGAATCACCGGATGGGCGATTTGATTGCCGGGCGGCGAGTTGTCGGGCCATCCGTAGAATGTGATGGTGGCCTTCACGTTGGTTGGATCTTGTTTGACGACGTAGCACGTCGTCGAAGTGGTGCTTTGCGTCGGCGCGATGGTGGGCGCGTTTAAAGATTGCATGCAGGAGGCAAGTGTAAGGACGCTTACGAGAATCGGCAGCCGGCGCATGAGTTCCAACATTGCACGAAGCTAACTCGCGCCCTGCACGAGCCGATATTCTCGCACCGATTCGAGGCGCAGTTCGGTGCCCAGCTCGGCGACGATGACGGCCGCTTCCTCGCGGCCGACGATCTCTTCGATTCGCGGATTGAGCATCGCGCTCTCTTCGGCCGTCATCGCGCGATCGAGCGGTCGCGAAACGGCTCGCCCCTCGTCCTCAAGCGCAATGAGATGCGCGAGAATCTGGCGAGCCATCGCGGGCCAAAGCACTTGCCGTTCTGGCGAATAGATTCGCCGGACGAGATCCGGAATCGTCATCGCTCGCTCGCGAAGCGCCGCGAGAATCTGCTCTTCGCGCATCTGCCGATGCGCGACGTACTCGGCTATCTTCGCACGCGGGTCGGTAACGACGGGTCCGTGCCCGCCGTAGACGACTCGAGCGCTGCCGAACTCGTCGGCGAGTCGCTGCAGCGTGCGCTGATACGGGCGCATTGCGCCGCCGGGCGGTGCAACGACCGCCGTTCCTTCCCCAAGGATCGTGTCGCCGGTGAAGAGCGCACCTTCTTGGGCTAGGTAGAAGATCGCATGGTCGAAGGTGTGTCCAGGCGCGTCGATGGTGTGCAGGGCGATCGCTCCGGCGCTGTGCTCGCCTTCGAGCCGCAGATCTGCATCGCGCGCGATCTTGCTGTTCGGATGCGCGTGGACGGAGGCGCCCGTCACTGCGCGCAGCCGCGCAGCGCCCGAAGCGTGATCGGGATGGCCGTGCGTCAGCAGAATCCTGCCGATCTTCAAGCCGCGCTTCGCGGCCGCGTCGACCAGCGCAGCGAGGTGAGTCTCGATCGCCGGTCCGGGATCGATGACCAGCGCTTCGCCGTTCTCACAATCGAGCAGGTATGAGTTGGTGCCTTGCAGCGTCATCGCCGAGGCGTTCGGAGCGCGTACGATCGTTACCATGCATTCTCCAGTGCCGGCGGTAACTCGAAGTCATCCTCGCTGTCTCGCGGCACGATCGTAAGAACCGGTTTCTCTCTTGCGAACTCGAGCGCCGCTTCGACCGAATCGAACGACGTCAACCTGGCGAGATGTTTGATGGTCGGATAGACCAAATGCATCGAGCCGGCCCGGTGGCGCTCGAGTGCCTCCGCAGGCGAAATCCAGAGACCGTCGTGAGTTTCGAACGCATCGGCAAGCGCCGATTGGCCCGGCGGCGCGACCGCGAAGAAGAAGTGCGTGTTGTAGCGCCGCGGTTCGCTCGGCGGCGTGATCCAATGCGAGAAGAGCGTCAGCGCGCGCGCGTCGGCGTACCAATCGTGAGCGTTCAGAAAATCGGCAAACGCAAGGTGCCCGTTTCGAACGTTGATTCTTTCTGCGGCGACACGATGCCAATCGGCCGACGCGCCGTCGATCGCACCTCCAGCGGCAGTGCGAGCGAGCACCACACCGGCCTCTTCGAAAAGCTCGCGTAACGCCGCTATCGAGAGCGTGGCTGCCGTAGCGCGGTCGATTGCCGGTTCGTCGCACGCCAAATCGGCTGGAATCGCGGCTCGAAACTCCTTGTCGAGACGCTCCGGCTCGAGACCGATCGTGCGGCCGCGCGCCGATTCCGAGGCGTCTTGTGCCTCGAGCGTTCCTCCGGGAAAGACGAACGCGTCCGGAGCAAAAGCGCTCGTCGCGCTGCGGCGCGCCAGGTAGACTTCAAATGGCGGCCGCACGAGAATCACTGTTGCCGCCAAACGCACGCTGCTCACGGGAGGCTAGTCTCTAGCCGCCGGATAGCGAAATCCTCTCCATGCGAGTAGCGCTTGGCAGCGATATGACCGGTGAGCTTCCGGAAGCGATTGACCGGTGGTTGCGCGCACACGATCATGAAATCGCGCGCTTCGGGGCGCTCGCCGCGGGCGAGAACGAGGCGTGGCCGTCGGTCGGGCGCGAGGTTGCACGATGCGTGGCGCGCGGCGATGCGCATTACGGAGTCCTCTGCTGCTGGACCGGCACCGGCGTCAGCATTGCGGCGAACAAGGTTGCCGGGGCTCGAGCCGCGCTCTGCGGCGACGCGGCAACGGCGGCCGGCGCCCGCGAATGGAACGATGCGAACGTGCTCTGCCTCAGTCTGCGCGCGACGACGGTTGCCTTGGCGGAGGAGATGCTCGAGGCCTGGTTTGCCGGCACGCCCACCCGTGACCCAACCTATCACGCCATGATCGACGACATCAGGCACTGCTAACAGATTCTTTTCGCGCGGAACGGGTCAGGTACCGCGAATGACCTGTCCCACGCCAAAAGGAAAAGCAGAGGGGTAGCGCACTCGCGCTACCCCCTATCAATCTGCCGTTCACCGGAGCGTAGAACTAACGCTACGATTCCGGCCCTCTCTCACGGTGGTTTCGGCATTGCTGCCGTCCTGAACCCGAGAGGCCGATTCTAACAAAATCAAGTACCCGGATTCAATATCCCCGGCAGAAATAACCAGCCGCAGAGCAAAAAAAGGGACCAATTGACTACGTGGGAGGTCCAACAGTACGGGCAGTCCCGGCGAGTTATGAAGAGCAGCGAATAGGCCAGATATGCCGACGCTGCTGCCGCGGCGAATGCCGCAGCAATCAGGGCGATCTGCTCGACAGGACGCTGGGCGAACCAGACGGTGACTGCGAGCGCCGTGTAATAGAGCGCGCCGAGGAGCGAGTTAGGAACGCCGAAGAGGTGTGCCCTCGGCGTCGTGACGACGCTGGGACCGGTCAGCTTGCCGCGCGCGGCGCGCCGGGTCTTATCAAGCATGAAAAGCGAGGCGTAGAGACCAACACCGCAAAGCAACGTAATGACGGCCCTGATTTCCATCACTTGAAGCATCTTCTTCGCAAGGGCGCTGCCCTAGCGCTGCTGGTCGGCTCGTTCCTGCTCGCCTATCTCGTGATCAAGCATCAGCCGCGGGTGGCTCACGAAATTCGAACGATCGGTCCGCTCGCCTATCCGCTCGCCGTTGCGGTCTTCGCCGTCGTCGCATCGGCGCCGTTTTCCGTGACCGACGCGCTTGCGATCATGAACGGAGCGATCTTCGGGCCCGTCCGGGGAACCTTGGTTGACGTCTTCGGATTGATCGGCGCTGCCTTGCTCGGCTACTGGATCAACCGGCACGCTACCCGGGCCTGGCGCCTCGAAGAATATCTGCATCGCCTCCCGGCGTGGGTGAAGCGGTTTCCCGTCGGCTCCCCAGCCTTTTTATTGTCGGTCCGCATCATTCCAGGCTTTGGCGGAACCGTCGCGACGGCGAGCGCTGCGGCCTTTCGCGTCCCTATTTGGGTTCACGTCTGGACGATGTGCGCGATCGCCATTCCGATCTGCGCGGTTCTGACGATCTTTGGAGACCGCGTCACCGTTGCGTTGCACGGCTACGAAGCGCGCGCGCGCCACTATGCTCGCCATTACTGCGAGACACACCGTTGTTTGCACTTTCGCATTCACCGTTTCGGAACGACGCCGCCGCCGTGACGTCTCCGGCGATCGTTGCCGATTCCGCGGCATTCGACCGGCTCTGCGCTCGCGTCGCCGATGCCGACCGGGTTGGCCTCGATACCGAGTTTCACGCGGAGCGCACCTACTTTTCGCGCCTGATGGTCGTGCAACTCGCTTTCGATGACGGCGCTGCGATCGTCGACGCCTTAGCGCT
Source organism: Candidatus Cybelea sp. (assembly GCA_049695635.1). GTDB lineage: Bacteria > Vulcanimicrobiota > Vulcanimicrobiia > Vulcanimicrobiales > Vulcanimicrobiaceae > Cybelea. The sequence goes on from JBAVSO010000073.1 coordinate 15,735, forward strand.
CCCGGATTTACGGCCACTCGCGCTCGCGCTCACGCGCACGACGATCGTCGGCCATGCGCTCTCGGCAGATTTGAAGATTTTTGCCGATCGCTACCAGCTCGTGCCGCCGAGGGTTTTCGATACTCAGATTGCGGCAGCGTTTCTCGGCTACGGCATGCAGGTTTCGCTCGCGGACTTGGTTCGCGGCGTGCGTGGAGTGCGGCTTGCAAAATCGCAGACTGTAAGCGATTGGTCGGCGCGTCCGTTCTCCGACCGGCAGATCGAATACCTCGTCGGCGACGTTGCGCACTTGCTGCCGATCTACGACGAGCTCCGCCCGCGTTTGGAGGAACGGGGCCGTTACGAATGGGTCTATGAGGAATGCGCCGAGCTGGGCGATATCGAGCGTTACCGCATGGACGAGCGGCGCGCGTATCTGCGCATCCCCGGAGCGATGCGGATGAGCCGGCGCGAGCTCGGCATTCTAAGCGAGGTCGTGAAGCTGCGCGACCGCGTAGCGCGAGAGCGCGATCTTCCGGTGCGTTACGTGCTGCCCGACGACGTCGTCGCGGGACTGGCAACGCTGCGCCCCGCGCATCTCGAGGACTTGGCTCAGTTACGCCGGCTCGACGGCGCCATGAAACGTCAACTCGGTCCGGCAATACTTCAAGCAGTTGCGCGAGGAGAAGCAGTCGACGAGGCCGATCTGCCGCAACGCCCGAGCCGGCCCGCCGCTCCGGCGCGCGACGCGCTCGTTTCTTTCCTCGGTGCCGCGATTGCCGAAATAGCGCGCGACGCCTCGCTTCCGCCCAGTTTGCTCGTTCCGCGCGCCGCGCTCGAACGTCTAGCACGGGAAGTCCCGCGGGATCGAGCGAGCTTCGAGCATGCGCTCGCGTTGCAGCCGTGGCGGCTCGGATTGGTCGCGGAGCCGCTTTGGCGCCTGCTCTCCGGCGAGGCGGCGCTCAAGATCGAAGGCTACGCACAGGGCGATCCCAAAGTACGGCTGTCCGATGAAGCAACATCCGAATAGCTTCGAAGCGCTCGATACGCTGCGCGCCGGAGATCGCGCTTATCAATACTTTCGGCTAGACGCGCTGGAACGATCGGGCGTTGCGAAGCTGACGCGGATGCCTTTTTCGCTCAAGATTCTGCTCGAGAACCTGCTGCGCTTCGAAGATGGCCGGGTCGTGAAACGCGAGGATATCGAATCGCTCGCAAACTGGAGCCGCCACGCAAAGGGCGGGCGCGAAATTGCGTTTACGCCGGCGCGCGTGCTGCTCCAAGATTTCACCGGCGTTCCCTGTATCGTGGATTTGGCGGCAATGCGCGACGCGATGGCCGCCATGGGCGGCGATCCAAAGGCGATCAAGCCGCTGCAGCCGGTCGAACTCGTGATCGATCACTCGGTGCAGGCCGATTACTTTGGATCCAACGACGCGCTCGCCCGCAATACCGATCTCGAGTTCGAGCGCAATCGGGAACGGTACGCGTTTCTCAAGTGGGGGCAAGAAGTGCTCTCCGGGCTGCGAGTCGTTCCCCCGGGAACGGGAATCGTTCATCAAGTCAACATCGAGTATCTCGCGCGCGTCATTTTCGGCGCGGAACCTCTTGCCTATCCCGACACGGCGGTCGGAACGGATTCGCACACGACGATGGTCAACGGACTCGGCGTGCTGGCATGGGGTGTCGGCGGTATCGAGGCAGAGGCTGCGATGCTCGGCCAGCCCGTGACGATGCTCATCCCCGAAGTGATTGGTTTCCGACTGGACGGCCGCTTACGCGAAGGCGTGACGGCGACCGATCTCGTGCTGACCGTCGCCGAGATGCTGCGCCGCAAAGGCGTCGTCGGAAAGTTTGTCGAGTTCTACGGCAAGGGGCTATCGGCTCTGCCGGTGGTCGACCGCACGACGATCAGCAACATGTCACCGGAGTTCGGCTCGACGGTCGCGATCTTTCCAATCGACGATCGCACGCTCGAGTACCTCCGGCTGACCGGGCGTTCGGCAGACCAGATTGCGTTGGTCGAAGCTTATGCCAAAGCGCAGGGGCTCTTTCGCACCGACGCGTCGCCGGACCCGGAGTTTGCCGATACGCTCGCGCTCGATCTCTCCACGGTCGAGCCGTGCCTTGCCGGGCCGCGCAGGCCGCAGGACCGCGTGCCGCTGGCGGAGGTGAAGCGGTCCTTCGAGGACGCGCTCACCGAGTGGGTTGCCGCGCGCGATCGAGCCAACGGCGCGGTCTCGCGCTTCGAGAACGAGGGCGGCGGCGGAACGGCGACGATTGCTCCGCCCGCCACAACGATGCGCGCAATCGACGATCTCGACGACGGCTCGGTTGTGATCGCCGCAATTACGAGTTGCACGAACACCTCGAATCCATCGGTTCTGGTCGGCGCAGGCCTGCTCGCGCGCAACGCGGTCGAACGCGGCCTTCGAACTAAGTCGTGGGTGAAGACGTCGCTCGCGCCCGGCTCGAAAGTCGTTACCGATTACTTGGCAAAGGCGGGGCTGCAAGAATATCTCGACCGGCTCGGTTTTAATCTGGTCGGATACGGCTGCACGACGTGCATCGGAAACTCGGGTCCGCTGCCGAGCGACGTCGCGGAAGCGGTAGCCGACTCCGATTTGGCCGTAGCGGCGGTACTCTCGGGCAATCGAAATTTCGAAGGGCGCATCCATCCGCAGGTTCGCGCGAACTATCTCGCCTCACCGCCGCTCGTCGTTGCGTACGCGCTGGCGGGACGCATTGACGTGGACTTAACGAGCGAGCCGCTCGGCGTCGGCAGCGACGGGAAGGCCGTCTTTCTTCGAGAGGTTTGGCCGAGCGACGACGAGATCGCCGCGACGATTGCCGCCTGCATCAGCGACGAGATGTTCGAACGGGAATACGCTGAGGTTTTCAAAGGCGACGCGAACTGGAGCGGCTTGAACGTCGCTGCCAGCGATCTCTACGCCTGGGATCCGAAATCCGAGTACGTCAAGAAGCCGCCGTACTTCGATGGAATGCCTACGCAACCGGTCCCGTCGGAGGACGTGCGCGGCGCACGCGCGATTGCGGTGCTAGGCGATTCGGTTACCACCGACCACATCTCGCCGGCCGGGAGCATCGCGAGGAACAGCCCGGCCGGCAAATACTTGATGGAGCACGGAATCGAGCCGCGCGACTTTAACTCCTACGGCGCGCGGCGAGGTAATCACGAAGTAATGGCGCGCGGGACTTTCGCAAACGTGCGATTGCGCAACTTGCTCGTCCCCGGCATCGAAGGCGGCATTACGCGCTATCTGCCGAGCAACGAGCAGCTCTCGATCTACGATGCGTCGCGAAAGTACGCGGCCGACGGGACGCCGCTGATCGTGCTTGCCGGCAAAGAGTACGGTTCGGGCTCCTCGCGCGACTGGGCCGCCAAAGGCCCCTATCTGCTCGGCGTCAGGGCGGTGATCGCCGAATCGTTCGAGCGAATTCACCGCAGCAATTTGATCGGCATGGGCGTGCTTCCCCTGGAATATCTCGAGGGCGCCGACCGCTCGACCTATGGTTTGGAAGGCGAAGAGATCTTCGACATCACTGGTTTGGCGCAGGGCCTCAAACATCGCATGCGTCTGAGCGTCAAAGCCACCGATCCGCGCAGCGCAAGGTCGATCGAGTTCGACGTTCGCCTGCGGATCGACACGCCCAATGAAGCCGAGTACTATCGCCACGGCGGCATTCTGCAGTTTGTGTTGCGCCAACTCATCTCAGCATCGCGTAACTAGCAGTGCAGCGCACCTGCATTCCAGGCATCGCAATGTGGTCGCGCTGGCAAGCCGACCGCGGCGTCCATTTCAATTCGTACTTCGTGCAAGGCGATGGCGGGAATCTGCTCGTCGATCCGCTTGCGCTCGACGAAAATGACCTACGGGAGATTCTTTCGCGTGGCGGGGTTCAGTGGATCGTCGTCACGAATCGCGATCACGAGCGAGCTGCTGCGGCGGCGGCCGAACGCTTCGGTGCACGAGTCGCGGCGAGCGAGCCCGACGCGCGGGAGATGTCGGTTCGAGCCGACCGCCTCCTTTGCGATTCCGATGCGGTTGGCGACGCAACGGTCATCGCGCTGGACGGCCTCAAAACCGCGGGCGAGTTCGCCCTGCACCTTCCTGGGAAGCAAACGCTGATCGTCGGCGACGCGCTGTGGGGCGATCCTGCCGGTTCTTTACGCATGATGCCCGACGAGAAGCTGATCGATCCGGTGCGTGCGGCCCGTTCGCTCTGCAAGCTGCGGGCCGTCCACCCGCGCAACATACTCCTCGGCGACGGTGCCCCGATCTTCGACCGCGCCTACGAAGCGATCAACGACTGCCTCGAAAAGCGTGCGGACGCACGGGTCAACGTCGTCAACCTTGACGAGCTGCCGTTCAGCTTTTCAAGTGGACCCGCGAACTACAACGCCGACTTAGCAGAGATCGGTTTCCGCCTCGGTGCGGAGAAGCTAGGCTATCGGGCCACGCGTCTCGAGCCGGGTGCAGCGTTCTGCCCTACCCACTGGCATACCGCCGAGGAGGAGCTTTTTATCGTCTGGGACGGCTCTCCAACGATCGAAAGCCCGCTCGGGTCGACGCCGCTGCGGCGGGGTGATCTCGTCGCATTCCCGACCCGCGAGTTCGGCGCCCACAAGCTGGTTAATCACGGCCGTGCGCCCGCGACAATAATTCTTATCGCGAATACAAATCCGTACGACGTCTGCTTCTATCCCGACTCGAAAAAGCTGCTCGTCGAAGCCACCGTCACGCTTGTGCGCGCGGAACCGATACTCGATTATTACGACGGAGAAGAGTAACTAGAGCTCAACGCGCCCCAAAGTTTGCCTTACAAGTTTACACGGCCGAGATGGTCGGTTGCAGTTTCGACGAACCACATATTACCGTCTGGACCTTTGGCGATCCCCGTCGGCTCCGATTTTTCGTTGAATTTCGAATGCTCGCTGATTTTACCGCTCATCGTAATGCGCCCGATGCTAGATGCTCGAATTCGATCGGAACCGTACTGCTCGGACTCCGTGAACCACATCGCACCGTCCGGACCGGCGGCGATGTCGGTCGGCTGCTCCGTCGGGGTGATTCCTTGCGAGTATTCGGTCACGTTGCCGGACGTCGTGATGCGACCGATCCGCCCTCCGCTAATTTCAGTAAACCAGAGCGCGCCGTCGGGACCTGAAATAATCGAGTAAGGTTCGGAACCGGGCGTGATCCCAGTCGAATATTCGGTAATCTTGCCGCGCCTCGTGATTCGGCCGATCCGATCGCCGAACGACTCCGTGAACCATAGCGCACCGTCAGGCCCGAGTGCGATGTCCTGCAGCGCGGCGCCGGACGAGATTCCAGTGGTGAAATACGAGATCTTTCCATTGGTCGTGATGCGCCCGACCGCGGCACCTTGAAAGTAGTTTTCGACAAACCACAACGCATGGTCCGGTCCGGCGACGATCCCTTCGGCGTCCGCATTGTTAAGCGGATAGGTCGTAAACGTACCCGTCGTGGTCATCCGCAGGATCTGGCCGTCGCCCGAATCGGTGATCCACAGCGCACCATCGGGACCGGCCGCAATGTCCTCAAATGATGGGCTGGCATCGTTCTGATAGTAAAACGCGTTCGTACGCTTTCCCGAGGTCTTGATGCGCACAACTGCGCTTCGTCCGGCGTCTTGGTCGATGTCGTCGGTGACCCACAACGCTCCGTCGGGGCCTACCGTCAAGGCGGTTGGAAAATACAAGCCGTAGTCGCGCGGCAGATCGGCGAATTGGGTGATGGTGACTAGCCTTTTGCCAGGCCGGGTCAGCGAGGCGTCCGTTTGTACGGTGACGTTGGGTGGGACGCTGCCCCCGTTCGCGCAGGCCGAGACTAGCAGAGCGAGGACGCCGAGAACCGAGGCATCACGAAGTCGTGCAATCATTGCTTACCTCCCGAATGCAGCCTGGGGGCGAGCCCCGTTTTCGATGACCCTGGTTCACTTTACCTCTTTATCGGTACGTACTTGACATCGTGTGTCATATTTCGGAGAGTTTGATCGAGTCGTGAAAGCCGATCGCCTAATTTCGCTTCTTCTGTTGCTGCAATCGCGCCGTCAATGCTCCGCGCGCGTGCTCGCCGAGCGTCTCGAGGTTTCGGAGCGGACGATCTATCGTGACGTCGACGCGCTTGGCGCCGCCGGCGTTCCCGTCTATGCGGAGCGCGGCGCAAACGGAGGCATCGTGCTTGCCGATGGCTACCGCCGCGCCCTAACCAACTTTAGCGAAGACGAGATTCGTGCGCTATTCGTCTCCGGGGCCAGCCCGCTCGCCGACCTCGGGCTCGAGAGCGGCTTCAATCGCGCGCTTGAGAAACTGCACGGCGGTTTAGCTACCGTGCAGCAGCGTGCGGCGGAGAAGTCCCGCTCGCGCATTCACCTTGATACGCGCCGATGGAACCAGCCCGAGCCGCCGCGAACCTTGTTGACGGCTCTGCGGCGCGCCGTTTGGGACGACCGCCGCCTTCGGATCCGCTATGAAGATCGCAACAAGGCGGCTTCCACTCGCGTCGTCGATCCGCTCGGCTTAGTCTCAAAAGCTGGTGTCTGGTACCTTGTCGCGCGCGACGGCGAAGAGCTGCGCAGTTTTCGCGCCGAGCGCATTCGCACCGCCGACGAGTTGGCCGAGCACTTCGAACGACCGGATGAATTCGATCTCGAGCGCTATTGGAGCGAATCGTCGGCACGCTTCGCGCAAGCCTCGCGCAGTGCAGACTGCGTCGTCACGCTCCGTGCGCGCCACGAGGCCCTCGATCGTATCACCGCTTACTGGCCCGCCGAGATCCTGTCGCGCCGCGAGCGCGATGCGATCGTACGGGTGACTTTTCCAGGGCAGGAGATCGCGGTGTTTCACTTGCTCGCGTGGTGCGATGCCGCAGCGCTGCTGGAGCCCGCCGAGCTGCGTAGCGCGGTGATCGCCGCAGCTCGGCGCGCTCTAAAGCGCTACGGGACCCGTTAGTTGCGATCTTTGCGCTGGTGGATGATGATCGCATTGCCTTCCGGATCCGCGGCGAATGCCATGTAACATACCGGTGACTCGGTGACGTCGCTCACGGTCAGGCCGCGACCGCGGAGCTGCTCGACCGCGCCCGTCGCGTCGTCCACGGCAAACATGACCGCACCGCCGGTTTCGCCGTCTTCGGGCTTCCACACGCCGAACGTGGAGCCGTCGGGAAGGGTGAACTCGGCGCCGCGTCCTTGATCGTCGATCTCGGTCGGCTTCATGCCCAGGACGTCGCGATAGAACGCGATTTGGGCTTTCGGATCCTTAACCAAGTACGCGGCGATGTCGATTCCTTTGATCATCCTTTGCTCTCCTAAGGTCAACTTAGTAACGTGCGGACGAGCGTACCAGGCCATATATGACAATCTCTGTCATGAATCGGCGCGCGGGCGTCAATTAGAGCATGACGCGGCGGAAGTCGGCCAAAAGCTCGGCGATATAAACGAGGAAACGCGCGGCGCCGGCCCCGTCGATCACCCGATGGTCGTAGCTGACGCTGATTGGAAGGATCAGGCGCGGGACGAACTTTTTGCCGTCCCAAACCGGTTTGGTCGCGGTTCGGGTCGCGCCGAGGATTGCGACCTCCGGCGCGTTCACGATTTGCGTGAAGGCCGTGCCGCCGATTCCTCCGATCGAGGAGATCGTGAAGCTGCCGCCCTGCATCTGTGCGAGCGTCAGCTTTCCCTCGCGTGCCTTGCCGGCAAGCTCCTGGGCCTCGCGGGCGATTTCGATCAGACCTTTCGCCTCGGCGTTCCTTATCACCGGAACAACGAGTCCTCCGGGCGTGTCGGCGGCAAAACCTATGTTGTAATAGCTTTTGAGGATAAGCTCCTCGGCGTCGAGCGAGGCGTTGAACTCCGGAAAGCGCTGCAAGGCCGCGACTGAGGCCCGAATCAAGAACGCCAGCATCGTAAGCTTGGGGCCGCCCGACTTTACCTGTTCGGCGTTCACTTCATTGCGCAGCGCTTCGATCGAAGTGACGTCGGCCTCGTCGTAGTTGGTGATATGCGGAACTTGCACCCAATTGCGATGGAGGTTCGGTCCGGAGAGTTTTTTGATGCGCGAAAGGGGACGCCGCTCGATCGCTCCATATCGTTCGAAATCGAGTTTCGGCCAAGCCGGCAAACCGGGAAACGCGGCGCTGCCGGCCGCGTTCTGAAGAGCGCTTTTCACAAAGCCCTGCACGTCTTCACGCGTGATACGTCCGTGCGGGCCCGTGCCCCGTAGTTGCTGCAGATCCACGCCGAGCTCGCGAGCAAATCGCCGAATCGAGGGTCCGGCGTGCACGATTCCCTCGCGCGGCGGCGCGGACGCGCGTTCGGGCTGCGGCTCGCGCTCGGGCGGCGCCGCGGGTTCTTGCG
>JBAVSO010000074.1:0-24272 GCA_049695635.1 Candidatus Cybelea sp.
AGGATGTCCGGCGCGAGCGAGCTGCCGCCCATACCGCAGACGACGGTCGCCTCGAAATTATCTTTCGTTTCGTTGGCAAACGACTTGAGGCCGGGAACTTCCTCGAGCATGTGCTGCTGGATGTCGAGCCACCCAAGTGACTTTTTGATGATTGCGGCGGCGTCGGGCTGCGCTGACCAGAGGCTCGCGTCGTGGGCCCAGATCCGCTTGAGAAAATCGGCCGTCGCAAGTTTCTCGATTGCCGCGTCGTATGCGGGCTCCGATTTTCCGAGTGAAAGGTGGACGCGCTCGGCGCCCCCCGACGCCAGCAGCTTCTGCTTGTAAACGATCGCGCCGAGCAATGCGGCGAATGAATCGCAGAAGAGCGTAACCCCGTCGAGCTGCAGCTGATGAGTGACTTCGAAGAGTGAGATCTTTGCCTCCCGCAGGCCTCGCATCACGTCGTCTGCGCTGCGGAGATCGCTCTCGACGGTGTCGGGGACGATCGTTCCGTGGTCGAGCAAAGCATCGAGCGTAGCCGGCGGCATCGTGTTGACCGTATCGGGCCCGACCACGCTTTCGACATACATCAGGTCGGGATAGTGCGGATTCTTCGTCGAGGTGGACGCCCAGAGCGGCCGCTGCACGGCGGCGCCCTTAGACTTTAGCGCGGTGAATTCGTCGCCGTAAAAAATCTCCTTGAACTTTTGATAGGTGAGCTTCAGACCTGCGATTCCCGTTTTTCCGAGCAGATGCTCGAGCTTGTCGCCCTTAGCGATGCGCTCTTGCAAGAGCTTGTCAACGGCGGTATCTATGCGGCTGACGAAAACGGAGTTGACCGATCGAATCTTGTCGATCGGCTTACCCTCATCGGCGCGGCGCCGAAGTCCCGTAACGTAGGCCCAGGCCGCCTTCTCGTACATCTCGACCGAGAAGACCAGCGTGACGTTGATATTGTAGCCCTGGTAGATCGCCTCTTCGATTGCCGGCAGACCCTGCTTGGTGCCGGGAATCTTGATCATCACGTTGGGACGCCGCACGCGGTCCCACAGCTCCTTTACCATCGCGATCGTGCCCGCGGTATCGTTGGCGAGCAGCGGTGAAACCTCGAGGCTCACGAACCCATCGTTGCCGCCCGACGAAGCGAAGACGGGCGCGAACGCATCGCAAGCGCTTTGAATGTCGGCAATGGCCAGATCCCAGAACAGCGCGTCGGCATTCTTCTCAGAGCCAATCAGTTGCGCGAGCTGCTCGTCGTAATCCGTGCCGGCGCCGATTGCCTTCTCGAAGATCGTAGGGTTGCTCGTCATGCCGCGCAGCCCGTTTGCAATCAACCGATCGAGTTCGCCGGAAGCGAACATGCTTCGGCGGACGTTATCTAGCCAGACGCTCTGCCCGGCGTCGAGCAGTTGCTGCACTTGATTCTTCATGATCGTCTCCTAACGGGCGGCTAACGCAAATTTTTGAAGGGCCAGATCGGCGACGTTATCCGGCGTAAAGCCGTAAGCCTTGGCAATTGCCGCCGCAGGCGCGGACGCGCCGAACCGATCGATACCGAAGGCAAAGCCGCGATCGCCCACGTACTTTGCCCAGCCCAGCGTCGCGCCGGCTTCGATTGACATACGTGCAGTAACCTCCGGCGGAAGCACCTCGTTGCGATAGCTTTGCGGCTGGGCATCGAAGAGCTCCCAGCACGGCATCGAAACGACGCGCGTGCGGACCCCTTTGCCGTCCAGGATCTTCTTTGCGTCAACGGCGAGCGAGACTTCCGAACCCGTAGCGATCAAGATGAGGTCCGGCCGGTCCTGCGTATCGGCGAGGACGTACGCGCCCTTTCCGACGGCGGCGTCGCGGACTCCCAGGAACGGCAATTTCTGCCGCGTGAGCACGAGTGCCCAGGGGGCGCCCTTTGCGGCGACGGCGAGCTTCCACGCTTCGAGCGTTTCGAGCGAGTCGGCCGGCCGCACCACGTAACAGTTCGGTGTCGCGCGCAGCGTCGCGAGTTGTTCGATCGGCTCGTGGGTCGGGCCGTCCTCGCCGAGAAAGACCGAGTCGTGTGTAAAAACGTAAATCGAACGTATTTTAGTGAGGCACGCCAAGCGAAACGCAGGTTTCAGGTAGTCGACAAAGTTAAAGAAGGTCGCCGCGAAGGGCAGCAGGCCGCCGTGCAGTCCGATCCCGTTGGTGCAGGCCGCCATGGCGTGTTCGCGTACTCCGTAATGAATGTTACGGCCGGCGTAGTTGTTCGGTTCGAAGTCGCCGCAGTTCTTAAGGTAGGTCTTCGTTGAGGGGTCGAGGTCGGCCGACCCGCCGACGAGTTCCGGAAGCGACATGGCGATCGCATTCATCACCGTGCCGCCGGCGTCACGCGTGGCGACGGCGCCGTTCTCCGCGGTAAACGTCGGCCAAGGAAGGTCTGCCGGCAGCTCCTCCCGCAGCGCTCGCTCGAGCTGCGCGGCCAGATCGCGGTTGGCGCGCTTCCACCCGTCGTACATTGCTTGCCACTGCTTCTCCAAGTCCGCGCCCTTGGCGCCGGCCGCGCGATAGAACGCCAGCACGTCGTCGGGAACGTAGAAGTCCGGCTCTAGCGGCCAACCAAGTTCTTCTTTCGACTTTTTGACGTTCTCCGGTCCGAGCGCCTCACCGTGCGCGAGATTGCTGTCTTGACGCGGTGAGCCGTAGCCGATGTGCGTCCTAACCGCGATGAACGATGGCCGGTCGGTGACGTTCTTTGCAACCTGGATCGCTTGGTCGATCGTAGCGACGTCGTTGCCGTGGTTGATGTCAACGAACTGCGTGTGCCAACCGCTGGCGTCGAAGCGCGCGACCGGATCGTCGGTTAGTGTGATGTCGGTAGGACCCGCCAGCGACACGAGGTTGTCGTCGTAGAGAACGATGAGCTTCCCGAGCTTCAAGTGTCCCGCGAGCGAAAGCGCCTCCTGACTTATCCCTTCCATCAGATCGCCATCGCCGCAAATGCAGTATGTGAAGTGGTCGACGATCGGGGCATCGTCGCGGTTGTAGACGGCGCCCAAGTGCGCTTCTGCGATCGCCATCCCGACCGCATTGCCCATGCCCTGACCGAGCGGTCCGGTCGTCGCCTCGACTCCGGGCGTGCGTTCGGCCTCGGGATGACCCGGAGTCTTGCTGCCGAGCTGCCGGAACTCTTTGATGTCGTCGAGCGTCAGATCGAAGCCGGTGAGATAGAGCAGCGCGTAGAGCAACATGGATCCGTGACCTGCGGAGAGCACGAAGCGGTCGCGGTTCAACCAATGCGGGTCGCTTGGATTGAAACGCAGATGACGCGTCCACAGCGTGTATGCCATCGCGGCCGCACCCATCGGCAGGCCGGGGTGGCCCGAGTTGGCCTTCTGAACCGCATCTACCGCTAGAAAGCGGATTGCGTTGATTCGTTGCTCGTCGGCGGGCGAGTTCGCCACGGAGACTCCTTTCGTTGGGATAGAGGCTATAGTACGGCGGGGGCGGCCTTACCTGGTGCCGTACGTTTCGCGCGTGACGTTGGAAGAGCTCCAGGCAAAGATCGCGAGGCTGGCGCGCGGAGAGGGCGATGTGCGCGGACGTGACGGCCGCGCAATCGAGCGGGTCATGGCCATGCTCGACGCCGGCAAAGTGCGCGTTGCCGAACCGCGCGACGGCGAGTGGGTAACGAACGCTTGGATAAAGGAAGCAATCCTGCTCTATTTTACCCGCTGCGATCGAAAGGTACCGTTCAAGCGGAACTATCGCAAGCACGGAGTGCGCTGCGTTCGGCCGGGCGTCGCGCGTTACGGCAGCTTTCTGGCGCCGGGCGTCGTGCTGATGCCGGGGTTCGTCAACATCGGTGCCTATGTTGGCGAAGGCACGATGATCGATACCTGGGCGACGGTCGGTTCCTGTGCGCAGATCGGCAAGAGCGTGCATCTTTCCGGCGGGGTCGGCATCGGGGGCGTGCTCGAGCCTGCGCAGGCGACGCCGGTTATCGTCGAGGACGGAGCCTTCATCGGCTCGCGAAGCATCTTGGTTGAAGGCGTTCTGGTCGAGCGCGGGGCAGTGATCGGTGCCGGCGTAGTGATCACTGCCAGCACCCCGGTTCTCGACGTGCGCGGCGACGAGCCGATTACGATCAAAGGCCGCATACCGGCGCGCGCCGTCGTGATTCCGGGTACGCAGATCAAGCGCTTTCCCGCGGGCGAGTTCGGCGTGCCGTGCGCGCTGATCGTCGGAACGCGCAGCGCGTCGACGGATCTTAAGACGTCGCTTAACGCGGTCTTGCGCGAGCACGAGCTCGCCGTATGAATCCGCGAGTTTTTGAGATCGCGCCTTCGCTGATTCGCGAGATCTCCGCAAAGAAGAAGAGCGATTCGATCGATCTCGGCCTCGGCGAACCGTCGCTGCTGCCCGAGCGCGAGCATCTCGAAGCCGCGTTGCGATATGTGTTGGAACGCGGCTTGAAGTATACGCCCAACGCCGGGGACTTGGCGTTGCGCGAGGCGATCGCTCACCACTACGGCTATCCGAAGATGGATCGGGCCGAGAACGTTTGCGTTACGGTCGGCTCGCAAGAGGCAATGTACGTCGCGCTCAAGACCTTACTCGACCCGGCGCGCGACGAGTTGCTGATCGTCGAGCCCTGCTTTCCCTCCTACCAAAAGATGGCTGCGCTCGAAGGCATTGCACTGCGCAGCGTCGCGATGCGCGAAGAAGAAGACTTTGCTTTCGATCCCGAACGCATCGCCGCGGCGATCGGCGAGCGGACGCGGGCGATCGTGATCTGCTCGCCATGCAATCCGACGGCTCGAGTCATCTTGGAGGCGGCGGCCGAGATCCTCGTACAGGCGATCGAGCGGCGCAGGGGCGAACCAATCTGGTTGGTTCACGACGAGATCTACCGCGAGCAAATCTTCGTCAACGATGCCGCCGAGTTCGCCCGGCGCTATCCGCACACGATCGTAGCGAACTCGTTGAGCAAGAGCAATGCGCTTACCGGTTTGCGGCTCGGCTGGCTGCTAGGCCCGACTTCGGCCGTCGCGCAGGCCATCAAGGTTCACGCCTGGGTGACCTCGTGCGCCGATACTTTTGCGCAGCGCGTCGCCTTGAACATCTTCAAAACGCCTGGCGCATTGCAAGCGCATGCGATGTGGTACCGCGAGCAGCGCGAGAAGCTCTTGGCGGCACTCCGTGCGAGCGGGCTACGATACGTATCGCCCGATGGCACGTTTTACGTCTGCGTGCGTCTCCCGGAGGGCGTGCGTTCGCTCGAAGCGGCCCACGAGCTGATCGAACGTTACGATGTCGTGACGATTCCCGGAATCGCATTTGGACCTTCGATGGAGGGCTGGCTACGGCTGAGTTGGATATCGTCGCCCGACCAAGTCGCGAGGGGCCTCGAGCGCATCGCGGAATATACTGCCCAAGGAGCGCGCACATGAATCGAACGGTAGAGACGCTTTGGTTCGCTTTTAGCTTTTCCACCGCGGCCGCTTTGCTAACGAATTGTAGCGGCGGCGCCGGTTCGCAAGGCTCGGGTTTTCCTCAAACGGTGGGCGTAAGCGCTGCTGGCCCTGCGGTCCCGATGCTCGGGCGGCTGACCACCAGCGTAGCCGTTCGGCCTCCGGTCACGCTATACAGGGATACGCGTACGTCGTGGATATCACCCGACACTAGAGCTCCTCGACTCTTGTTCGCGTCGGACGCCGGTCTCGGCGACGTTGATATTTTTACGCTGCCCGACTTCGTCCTCAAAGGCACTATTACCGGCTTTTCCGAGCCTCAAGGGATGTGTGCCGGTATCGGCGGGACCGTGTGGGTAGCGAATACCGGCACGCAGCAAGTCATACAGCTTAGCCGCACGGGGCACGTGAACAACGTGATTGACGACTCGTATGGCTATCCCGTAGGGTGCGCCGTGAACTTGAGGAACGGCGACGTAGCGGTCTTCAACATTTTCAACGTCAGCGGCGAGGGCGGCGCTTATGTTTATTCCTGTCCCTCGTGCACCCCGACTGAGCTGACCATCCCCGAATTTTACTTCTATTACTTCGGCGGATACGACCCGAAGGGCGACCTTTTCGTGGACGGAAGGAGCTCCAGCGGATCGTACGCGCTCGGCGAGATCCCGTCCGGAAAAACGTCAGGCTACGTGATCACCGTTAAAGGAGGCAGCGGTGAGATATACTTTCCCGGTTTCGTTCAGTGGTACAAACCGGATAAATACGTGGTGGCCGCCGACCAGCTCTGCAAGGATCAGAATGCGAGCTGCCTCTACTGGGTCAAGATCTCGGGATCCCAAGGAACCATCATCGGAGAAACCGATTTGGAGAACCCGTCCGGTGGGCCGATTTGCGACCTAGTTCAAGCCGAGCTCGATCCGGTCAGCAACAAAAACATCGTGGGCGGAGATTATAACTACTGTGGATCGGGACCGAGCAGCCTCAACCGATGGCTCTATCCGGCCGGGGGCATTCCGACAAACACGTACGACTACGGTAGCGCCTACGCTACGCCGTTGGGCGGCGCCATTAGCGTCAAGAGTCTCAAGTAGAGGAGCGCACCGACGAACGCTACGTCGAAACTCTTCAAGCTGACTCTCGGTGCTTTTGCCGCGGCGGCGCTGCTGACCAGTTGCAGCGGCGGCACCGGCTCGCAAGGGTCTGCCGTGCCGCCGGCTGCGTCACATGCAACGAGCATCGCGGTGAGGCCGCCCGTCGCTGTCCAGCGGGATACGCGTTCGTCGTGGATCTCGCCGGACGTCAAGCGCACTGCGCACCTTCTCTTCGTGTCGGACTCGGGCACCGGGGACGTCTATATATTCTCGCTTCCCGACCTGGTCTTAAAAGGAACGATCACCGGGTTCTCAGAGCCGCAGGGGATGTGTAGTGGCAACGGCGGCACCGTGTGGGTCGCGAATACCGGCTCGGACCAAGTCTTTCAACTTAGCCGAAGCGGCAAGATCCTCGCGACGATCAACGACGCCTACGGTTATCCTGTCGGCTGCGCGGTAGACCCGGCCAACGGTGACGTCGCGGTCTTCAATATCTTCGGCTTCTACGGTGCGGGCACCGTCTACGTTTACTCCTGTCCTTCGTGCACGCCCACCGAGTTGACGATCCCCAACGTTGGCGGCTACAACTTCGGCGGATACGACCCCAAGGGTGACCTTTTCGTTAACGCTGGAAGTAACTCTACCGGCTTGGCTCTTCTCGGCGAGGTCCCAGCGGGGAAAACCACGGGCTTCCTCATTACCGTTTCCGGCGGCAAGGTCGACTTTGCAGGTTTCGTTCAGTGGTATAAGCCGCGCAACAATCTCGTAGTAGGCGATCAGCTCTGTGACGACACGCCCGCGGCCTGCATCTATCAGATAAAAATCTCGGGATCGAATGGAAGGATCGTCGCCCGTACCAAGCTTCGCAGCCCCTCAGGCGGCGCGATCTGCGACATGGTTCAAGGCGTGCTCGACCCAACCGGCGAGAAGAACGTGCTCGGCAGCGACTACGAATACTGCGGATATCGGCCGACCGCAACGTACCGATGGGGCTTCCCGTCAGGAGGTGTTCCAACAACCTCATATGATTTCAGCGACCCCTACTCGATACCGGACGGCGCGGCCGTGAGCGCAAAGTAACCTTCAGACTTTCTTCATAAGATTCCGAAAGGATAACCGTCTAGCTGCTGCTATTGGGGGGAACCCGACATGCTAGTTCGCCTTTTTGCCCTCGGAACGATCGCCGCGCTTTTTGGGTGCGCGCAGACCGGGAGCTCAGTACCCGCGGCGCCGCAGGGCATGGCGCGAACGCTTAGCGGCGTTTCGCCTGCACGGAATCCAACGCTCAAGCTCTTCTTCACGCCGACCGCCGCCTCGTGGCCGGATTATATCGTTTCCGGGCCGGAACGCTCAATGTGGTTCTCGGAGTTCTATCAAGATAAGATCGGTCGCGTCACGATGCGTGGAAAAATGACCGAGTTCGCGTTGCCCGGCAACACCGACATCGAAGGCATCGCCGCGGGAGCCGACGGCAACATCTGGTTTACGGCGCCCGGTGCAAACCAAATTGGCCGGATGACTCCGGCGGGCAGCGTCACGACGTTTGCAATTCCCGCCTACAATCCCGACCCGCGCGGCATCACGCGCGGTCCGGACGGAAACGTGTGGTACGTCGAGTTCTACGACGGCTACATCGGCCGGGTCACGCCGCAAGGCGTGATCACACGGTTCCAGATACCCAATGTAAACAGCTCTCCATGGGCGATCACGACGGGCCCCGACGGCAATTTATGGTTCACCGAATCGCAGAACGGCCGAATCGGCCGCTTCAACCCGGCCACCGAGCAGTTTGAGTCATCGCTCGTCGTTCCGACTCAAGACGCAACGCCATGGGGAATCATCTCGGCGCCCGACAAGCATATCTGGTTCACCGAGCGTACCGGCGATAAAATCGCCGAAGTGACGAGCAAGGGTAAGATTCGCGAATTTCCGATCGCACAACCGGGCAGCTATCCCGAGACGCTCGCGCCGGGAGCCGACGGCAAGCTCTGGTTCACCGAGATGCAAGCGAGCAACGTCGGAAGCATAGACCCGAAGACGGGGGCGTTTGGTTCGCTGATTACATTATCGAGTGGCAGCATCCCGATCGGTGTCGCTGAGGGACCAAACGGGAACGTCTGGTTTTGCATCTCTAGCTACCACAACCCGATGCAGATCGGCGAGCTTGTAGTACGCTAATCGCGCGAAGCTGCTAGCCGATCCAGACGGTTTGGATGTTTACGAATTCGTGAATGCCGAAGGTTGAAAGCTCGCGCCCGTAGCCGCTCCTCTTGACGCCGCCGAAGGGTAAGCGCGGATCGCTCGCGACCATGCCGTTGATGAAAACGGCGCCCGCCTCGACCCGCTCGGCAATAACCTCCGCGGCCGCGACGTCGCGAGTCCAAATGCTGGACCCTAAACCAAACGGCGACGCGTTGGCTAACGCGAGCGCATCTTCACGATCCTTGGCTCGGATGACCGCCGCCGCCGGTCCGAAGACCTCTTCCTCAAACATCCGCGTCCCTGGAACCACGTCCGCGACGACCGTCGGCTCGTAGAAGAAACCGTCGCGATCGAGCGGTTTGCCGCCAAGCGCGAGCCGCGCGCCGCGCTCGAGCGTTGCGCCGACTTGCTCGTGCACGGTCTGACGTAGATCTTCGCGCGCGCACGGTCCAAGCTGCACGCGCTCTTCCATCGGATTTCCGACGATCTGCTTGCCGGCAACCTCGACGAAGCGCTTCAAAAATGCGTCGTAGACGCCGCTTTCGACGATAAAGCGCTTGGCGGCGATGCAGCTCTCGCCGTTGTTTTGAAAGCGCGCCCGGACGGCCGTCGCCGCGGCTGCATCCACGTCGGCGTCGTCGAAGACCACAAAGGCATCCGATCCGCCGAGTTCGAGGACGCATTTTTTCAATGCTTCGCCCGCCGCGCGTGCAACCGCGACACCGGCGCGTTCGCTGCCCGTCAGCGTCACGGCGGAGATTCGGGAATCTGCAACGAGCTTGTCGATTCCCTCGCCGCGTGCGATGAGGGCGCCGAAAAGGCCCTCCGGAGCACCGGCATTCTCAAAGACTCGCTCGAGCTCGAGCGCGCAGCGCGTCGTGTTTGCCGCGTGTTTGAGAAGCATCGCGTTTCCCGCCATTAATGCGGGAGCCGCCGCGCGAATGACTTGCCAGTATGGAAAGTTCCAAGGCATGATCGCGAGCAGCACGCCGAGCGGTCGAAACGCCACGTAGCTGCGCGCGGCGGTAGAGGGCGCGTCTTGCGACGCGAGCATCGCACCGGCGTGTTCGGCGAAGTAATCGAGCCCCCAAGCGCACTTTTCGACCTCGGCGCGCGCCTGCGCGATCGGTTTCCCCATTTCGCGAACCGCCGTTTCGGAGAGCGAATCACACTCCGAACGAAAGCGCCCGGCGATCGCTCGAAGAAGCTCCGCGCGCTGCTCGAACGGCGTCGCGCTCCAGCGCGGCGCGCAGCGGGAGGCTGCCTCGAGCTTTGCGTCAATCTGCCGCTCGTTCATCAGCGCGATGCGCTCGAGCACCTTGCCGGTCGTCGGATCGATCGTCTCGA
This sequence comes from Candidatus Cybelea sp., assembly GCA_049695635.1. GTDB lineage: Bacteria > Vulcanimicrobiota > Vulcanimicrobiia > Vulcanimicrobiales > Vulcanimicrobiaceae > Cybelea. The sequence goes on from JBAVSO010000074.1 coordinate 10,070, forward strand.
TCATATCGAATGCTGCGACCACGGCCCCGACGGACCTGCATAGACCTCGACGAGCCGGCTCGGCCGCAGATAAGCGCGCGCGACCCGCTGCACGTCGGCAGCCGTTATCCGCGCGAAACGCTCGTTGAGGGTGCCGTAATAGTCGAGCGGCAGACCGTTCGTTACGATGTCCATGAGCTGTTTTACTTGCCCGGTCGAAGAGGCTTCGTCGAGCAACGCATTGCTGACCAACCGGATTTTGGCTTCTTGCAGTTCGGTCGCCGAAACCGGTTCGTTTTGTAAGCGCTGCAGCTCTTGACGCACGAAGCCGACGGCTTCGACGACGCGCTCAGGCGACGCGTTGAGCTCGACGCGGAAGTCGCCGCGGTCGGCATCCGCGTCCAGTTCGCTGTTGACGCTGTAGACGAGGCCTCGTTTCTGACGCAGCTCCTGCCACAAGCGCGACTCAAAGGCGCCGCCGCCGCCCAGAATCTGGTTGAGCACCAAGAAGGTATCGTAATCGGCGTTCGACCGCGATACCGCCGGCTGACCGAGGCGAATGTAGACTTGATTGGCGACGGTGCCGATGTACTCGTGACCGGCGGTGGCCGGCGGCATCGGCATAAGGTGCGGATCTGGTTTTGGCCCACTGACTTGCCATGCACCGAATGCCGACTCCAGCGCGCTGCGCACCTGCGCGGGGGAGAGATTGCCGACGACCGCGATTGTGGTGAGGTCGGGGCGCCAGTAACGCTGCGTATACGCGATGAGGTCGGCGCGCGTAACGTCGCCAACGCTTTGCGAGGTCGGCTGTCGCAGCGTCGGATCGTCGGTAGCGAGCAAGAGGCGCAAGTAAGCGCGGTCGATCACCACGCCTGAGATGTTCGATTCGGATTGAAGGCTGTTGGCGAGCTGCGAACGCTCGACGTCGAGCCACGGATTGACGAACGTCGGGTGCTCCTCGCCGTCGGCGATGATCGGGGCGATGCGTTTAAAATCGCTTGCGACCCCTTGCGCCGAGAAGCTCTCGCCGGTGGTCACAAAGGCTCCCATCTCGTCGGTTGCCTTACGGCGCTGGGCGAACGGATAACCTTCGCTTCCGTAATCGGCGACCGAGGAAGCGAGGCGCGCGATACCCTCCTTTCCAGCCGGTTCAAACGCCGGAGACGAAGCGATGTCGCCGCGTAGCACGAACGTCGGCCGGTCGCTCTTGGTTTGGACGATAACGCGCACGCCGTTTGAGAGCGTGAACTCCACCGGCGACAACACGCTGTGCGCGGTCGTCGGCGTCCGAATCGCCTTTGCGACCCACTCCGGCTGAACAATCGGCCCGTTCGGAATGCGTTTGGAGAAGTCGTCGCTCGCCTCCGCGCTGCTCTTCTGCGAGTTGCCGCGCGGCGGGCTCTCGTTGGGCGTGAGGTGCCCGACAACCGTCGGGCGGCTCAGATACCGGCGTGCTGCGGCAAGCAAGTCATCGCCGCTCAGCGCGTCAAGCCGCGTATCCTCATCCGAAATCTTCTCGCCGACGATGCCGTACGTGTATCCGGCCAAATCCCCGATGCCGTCGAGCGAATCGACCGAGTACAGCCGTTCGGCCATCGTCAGACGCTTCGCCGCAAGGACGAGATCCGGATCGAAACCACTTGTCAGTACCGAATCGAGCGTCGATTGAAAGACAGTCTGAGCCTGCCCGGCGCTTCTGCCCGGATTGAGAATGATGAAGATGTGAAGGAGCCCACCTCGCAGCTGCGTGTCGGAGTTCGTCTCGATGCCGAGCGCGATATTGCTTTCAACGAGCGCTCGATAGAAGGGTGAGCGCTGATTCTCAATAAGCGTCGCGAGCGTGCTGATCGCCGGTTCGCCGCGCTGTGTGTCGCCGGGGACCGAATAGGCGACATCGAGGATCTCGAACGGGAAAGGAAACTGGGCTTCGACGGTCTGACCGGTTGCCGGGACCGGGTTGACGTCTGGCTTCGATGGGAGTTTTCTAGCGGGCATGCTCGCAAAGTAGCGCTCCGCCTTGGCGAACACCGTTGCGTGCCTTACGTCGCCGGCGACGACGAGCGTCGCGTTGTTCGGCGCGTACCATTCGCGATAGTAGCGTGCGATATCCGCGACGGTCGCGCGAGCAACGTCCGCTCGTTCTCCGGTCGGGGTTCGTCCCGCGGGTTGGCCCGGGAAAGCGGCGGCGCGCACGCGCGCCAGTAAGTTGAAGAACGGGGAGCTATCGTCGCCGTCAATCTCGCTGAGGACTGCCTTCCGTTCGATCGCCCAGTCGGCCGCGCGAAGCGCGGCATGCTGCATGCGGTCGGCTTCGATGAATAGCGCGACGTCGAGTTTATCGGCCGGCATTTCGAAGTAAAACTGCGTGTAGTCGTAGCTCGTCTCGCCGTTCATTTGCGCGCCGAGACGCGCGGTGATGTCGTCGAGGCCGCCCGCGGAGATCTCGGGCGTCCCGCGAAAGAGCATGTGTTCGAGCGCATGGGCAAGGCCGGTCTTTCCCGGCGTCTCTTCCAATGAGCCAAAGCCGTACCAGACCGAGGTCTGAACGACCGGCGCGGCTCGATCCTCAACAACGACGATGCGCAGCCCGTTGCGCAGCGTCGTGGTAAAGACTCCGGCGTCGCCCGGACCGCTCTGCGCCCCCGCAGCCTGCGGAAGAGCGAAGAGCAGCGTTAGCGCGGCGATCGCCAGCGCGGCAATGCGTGCGGGCGGCAGCGTTTGTTTTGCGAGGGGTGTCAAAGGCTGTTAACTCCTAGATAATATGCGGCGGCCGATTCTACGGCCGCCCAAGGCAGGCAGCCGATGAGCTCGCAGCCGAAGATGCCGATGCCGCGCTCCGCCGCCAGCCGCGCAACGAGTTCGACAACACGATAGAGCGGCGTAGCAACATAATCCGTGACATTGAGCGAAACCTGCACGCGGTCGCTGCTGCGGGGAAGCGCGAGCGCCCGAAGCGAGCGCAAGCCACCGTTGCGCTCGCGAACCGCACGCGCGATTTCCTTGGCCGCGGTAAGGTCTCCACTAGCCAATTCAACGTTGAAGGCGATCAAGATGTCACGAGCTCCAATGGCAATCGCTCCGGCGCTCACGTGTCGCGAAAGGTCGCCTTCGTCAGGCAACCAATCGGCGTTGCGGCGAATCTCCGGGAGAAGCCGGCGCTCCGGCCGGCGCGCGGCGGCCCCGTAATAAAAGGAGGGAACTCGGTAGCGTCTCCATATTTCGGCGCCGGCACGATGGGCGAGGGCGGCGGCGTCCTGCAGCGTCGCTTCTTTGAGCGGAACGAACGGCAGCACGTCCAGGGAGCCAATTCGAGGATGAGCGCCGCTGTGAGCGCGCAGGTCTATACGCTCTAACGCTACGCCGGCCAGCTCAACAGCGGCCTCGAGTACTTGCGCCCCGTCTCCAACGATCGTCAATACGCTGCGATGGTGGACCGCATCGCTGCTCCAATCGAGCAATCGCGCGCCGGTTCTTTCAACCGCGGCGCGCGCGGCCGCGATCGTCGCCGGGTCGCGGCCCTCCGAAATGTTCGGCACGATCTCGAAACGCATTAGATTATTCCAACGCCGTTTTAATCGCCGCAACGATATCGCGCGTGTTAGCCGGTGAAATGACGTTGACGTAGCCGAGCTTGCGCGCCTCGCTTTCGCGCCTCTCAGCCGCGCCGACGGTCCGTACTTCGCCCGACAGGCCAAGCTCACCGAAGACGGCAATCGGCGCCGGAATTGCGGCGTTGCGAAACGAGGACGCGATCGCCAGCGCAATTCCTAGGTCGGCGGCCGGCTCGACGACGCGCAGACCGCCCGCGACCGATGCGTAGACGTCGTGCGTGCCGAGCGAGAATCCGGCGTGCCGTTCCAATACGGCGATAATCATTGCCAGCCGTTGCTGATCGAGATTATTGGCAAGCCGCCGGGGAGTGCCGTACGCTGCTTCGCCGACCAACGCCTGTACTTCGATCAGGACGGGTCGCGAACCGACGATCGAAGCAACCACGCACGATCCGCTTGGCCGTTGCGTGCGTGCGCCCAGAAAGAGCTCGGAAGGGTTGGAAACCTCGCGCAGCCCTGCGTCATGCATCGTAAAGACGCAGATCTCGTCGATTGAACCGAAGCGGTTCTTGTACGCGCGGAGGATGCGGTACTCGCCGGCCGTCTCCCCCTCGAAATAGAGCACCGTGTCAACGAGATGCTCGAGTAGCCGCGGTCCCGCGATTGCGCCGTCCTTCGTGACGTGACCCACGATGAAGCATGCGGTTGCGGTACGCTTCGCGTATTCCATCAAAGCTTGCGTGCAGTCGCGAATTTGAGTAACGCTTCCGGCATATGCTTCGGATTCGGGAAGCCAAACCGTTTGAATCGAGTCTACGACGATCGCCATCGGAGGACGTTTTTCGAGACGATCGAGGACGCTGCGCAAATTCGTCTCAGGATACACCGTCATCCTGAGCTTGTCGAAGGATGACGCGCCAACCAAGACTCGTTCTGCTCGCAACTTCACTTGCGCTGCCGACTCTTCGCCGCAGACGTAAACAACGTCACCTTGCTGCGCTAAGCGCGAAGCGATCTGCAGCAATAAGGTCGACTTGCCCGCGCCGGGCGGACCGCCCACCAGCGTGAGGCTTCCCGGAACGATTCCGCCGCCGAGCGCAGCGTCGAATTCCGGCATTCCAACGCGGATGCGTGCGATGCCCGCAGAGTCGATCTCGTGTAACGCCATCGGCGCCGATCCTTGCCGATCGAGCCGCGGGGCTGCGCCGGCTCGGGTCACAACTTTCAAAGGGCGCTCGTCGAAGGAGTTCCAGGCCTCGCATTGGGGACAGCGTCCCAGCCAGCGCGGCGATTCAAAGCCGCAGGCCGAGCAAAAGTAAATCGCGCGTGCCCTGGCCATTAGCTTCTACAACACGCCAAGCGGCAGAAGTTCTGCGGGGCAGTAGCTTTGCCTAGGCGAATCCCGTCGCGCGTGGCTCCCCGGGCGCATCTGCAAATCGCGATCGACGGGCCGGCGGCCTCGGGTAAGACGACCGTTGCCCGATTGACGGCCCGTCGACTGCGCGTGCTCTACCTCGACACGGGCGCGATGTACCGGGCGCTCGCGTGGCTTGCGTCGCGGACCGGCACCGACGTGGATAACGGCGCCGCACTGGCGCGCCTGATGACGATCGCACCGATCGAGATCGAGCTCGATGAAGCCGCGGCACTCGGCTTTCGCGTCGTCGCGGGAGGCGACGAACTCGACGAGGCGGCGCTCTCCGGCAACGAGGTGACGGCCATCGTTTCCGCCGTTTCGGCGCATCCTGCCGTGCGCGCGGAGATGGTCCGCGCTCAGCGCGCAATAGCGGAGCGAGGTCCGGTCGTGATGGCCGGCCGAGATATCGGTACGGTCGTTCTACCCAATTCGCCGGTAAAGATCTATCTTACGGCATCCGTTCCGGCGCGGATCGCGCGGCGGCGCATTCAACTTGAAGAGGCCGGAGTAGGGGTTGACGTACATCGGCTAGCCCAAGAGATCGAGGAACGCGATCGACTCGATCGAACGCGAGCCGTTTCGCCGCTTGCTCCCGCGCCCGACGCGCACATCATTGACTCAAGCGAGATCGGCGCCGAACAGGTCGTCAACGAGATTTGTGCTCTCGCGGCAGCGTCGTTCGACAGGGCCGGTCCGCAGCGGTGAATCAGCGCTTTTACGATTTTGCCAAGTTTTTCGTGCGTTTGATGGCGCGAGTGCTGTGGCGAGCCCGCGTCTTCGGGAGCGAGAACGTGCCACCCGCCGGACCCTTGATCGTCGCCTGCAATCACGTTTCATACCTCGACCCGCCGCTGCTTGGGTCTCTTTGCCCGCGCCGAATCAGGTACATGGCCAAGAAGGAGCTCTTCACGGTCCCGCTGCTCGGCTCGATGATTCGCGCCCTCGGTGCATATGACGTGGATCGCCGGGGCAGCGCGACGCGCGCGATTAAGCGCTCGCTCCAGGTCCTGGAGTCGGGCGGCGCGATCGGGATTTTCCCCGAGGGAACGCGCAACCCCAGTGGAACCGTAGCCGCGCAGACCGGCGTCGCCCTGCTGGCCTCGCTGGCGCAGGTCCCGGTCGTTCCCGCCTGCGTCCGTGGCACCGACCGGGCGCTCCGCCTTGGTCGGGTGGATGTCGTATTCGGCGTACCGCTTGCGCTTTCGGCCGGCCGGAAAGCAACACGCGACGACTTGGCGAAGTTCACCGCCGACATCATGAAGGCAATCGAAGCGTTAGCGGAGAGCATCGGTGGAGATACGTAAGGCGTCCGTCCAAGGGTTTTGCTTCGGGGTTGCAATCACCGTGAAGAAGGCCGAGGAGGCGATCGCTTCACGGGGCGATGTAACGACCCTAGGCCACGTCGTGCACAATCCGCAGATGGTCGAGTCGCTCGCCTCGCGCGGTCTGAAGAATGCCCAGAGCGTCGACGAGGTTGACGCGGGCGCGCTCTTCGTTAGAGCTCATGGTTTGCCGGTTGAAGTCTTCAATAAGGCTAAGGAGAGGAACCTCGAGGTAATCGACGCTACCTGCCCGATGGTCACGAAGATTCACGTTCAGGCCGAGAAGTTGAAAGCCGACGGCTACAAGATCATCGTCATCGGCGATCCGAATCATCCCGAGGTAAAGGGTACGCTCAGCCACGTGCCGGGAGCCTGGTGCATTCAGACGCCCGAAGACGTCGAACGTCTGCCGCGCTCGAGCCGCGTCGGCGTCGTGGTTCAGTCAACCTGGTCGGGCGAAGGTTTCACCGAGATCGTTCGCGCGCTCTCGGCAAAGTATTATGAAGTGCGTGCCGTCAACACCATCTGTACCGATACTCACAATCGCCAGAACGAAGCGCTGCGCCTCGCCAAAGACGTTGAAGTGATGATCGTGGTCGGTGGGAAAACTTCGGCGAACACCAAGCATCTCGCCGATCTCTCCGAATCGCGCGGCGCGCGCGCTTATCACATCGAAGGTCCCGACGAACTGCAGCCGCAGTGGTTTGAAGGTGTCGGCGTTGCCGGTCTGATGTCGGGCGCGTCAACGCCGGGGTGGCTCGTCGACAGAGTCGCGGCACGGATGGAGGAGTTGGCCGCTTCTGCTTAATGTGGCCGCACTAGCCGAACGCTTCGAGAACGCCCTCGAGCAACGGATTACCGGATATCGGGGATCTAAAGAGATCTCCGATAGTCTTTTGCGCCACTTCGGTTACGCACCGTACGGACCAGCTCGGCGCGGCAAGCGATTGCGCCCGCAGATGGTCCTGCGAGTGGCGGCGAGCGAAGGTGCACCGCTCGAGAGCGCGCTCGACGCGGCGGTCGCGGTCGAGATCTTTCACAACTACTCGCTCGTACACGACGATATCGAGGATCGCGACGAGCTTCGTCACGGACGCCCCACGCTATGGAGCGCTTACGGTGTCGCGCGCGCGATCAACGCCGGTGACGCGATGTGCGCGCTAAGCTTTCTCAGCCTCGAGCACGCTGCCGCACATTTAGATGCGCGCCGAGTGCTGCAGATGCTCGAGTTGCTGCACGAGGCGCACGCGGTGATGTGCGAAGGACAGTCGCTCGATCTCTACTTTGAATCCGAACGCTCCGTCACGCTGCCGGACTACTATCGGATGATCGAGTGCAAGACGGCGCAACTCTTCGACGCCTCGTGCCGGCTCGGCGCACATGCAGCCGGCTGCGACGCTTCGACGATCTCGCGCTATGGCACCGTCGGCCGGGCCTACGGCATGGTCTTCCAGATTCGCGACGACGTCGCGGGCATATGGTCGTCGGTCGACGAGACCGGCAAGACCGTTGCGAGCGACATCGCGCGCAGGAAGTGGACGTTTCCGGTGGTCTGGGCGATCGCCCAACCGCCATCCGAAGCGCGCGCGACCGTCGCGGCGGCATATGCGAGCGGCGAGTCGCTCGACGCCGCAGCGGTGGAGAAGACCGTCGCTGCGCTCGACTCTCTGGGCGCGCGCGAAGCGGCCGCCGAGGCGGCTGCAAAGCATCTGGCGGTGCTCGAAAGTCATCCGAATCGCGAGCTGCGCGAATTTCTCACCAGCACGCTGGGCCTCGCGGCCGCTCGCTGAGATCCGAGGAAGAAGCGTGAACGTCAACGGTACGGTGCGCGCACCGGCACGCCAAGACTCGCTGGCCTGGGCGCTTCCCGCGCTCTTGCTCTTGGGGCTCATCGTTCGGCTGCTCTTCATCGGGAACGAGGGCTTCAAGACCGACGTCAATACCTACGTCGCCTGGGCGCTGGGCTTGAGCCAACATGGCTTCGCGTCGTTCTATTCAAGAATCGGCTTCGCCGATTATCCGCCTGGTTATTTCTATATCCTTGCGGCGGTCGGGCACCTCTGGCGACTGCTCTTTGCTGCGCACGATCCCGGCTATGCGGTGCTGCGTAATCTCGTCAAACTTCCCGCGATTCTTGCCGACCTCGGCGTCGGCGCGCTCGTTTACGCCATCGTTCGCCGATTCGCGAGCCACGGCGTTGCGCTCGGCGCGGCGGCATTCTATCTGCTTAATCCGGCAACGATTTACATTTCCGCACTCTGGGGTCAGGTTGATTCCATATCGGGCGGCCTTGCGCTGCTCGCGATCTACGCGCTGCTGCGCAGCGAAGACTCGTCACTGAACTCGCGCGCGCAGGCTTACTGGATTGTCGGCGGATGGCTTGCGTTCTCGTACTCGCTGCTCATTAAGCCGCAAGCCGCGGTGCTGCTCCCGCTGATCGTTGCTTTTTCGCTCGTCGATCCGCAGCGACGCCGCGCGCGTCTGGTCGCCGGCACCATCGGTGCTGCCGCGGGCCTCGTGTTGGCGCTGATCCTCACGTTGCCGTTTCACCCCGGCAATCCGCTCGCTGCCCTCGGCTGGCTCTTCGAACGTTATGCCTATGGCTCTAACGTGTATCCCTACAACAGTGTCAACGCGTTCAATCTTTGGGCGCTGCGCGGCACCCTCTGGGTTCCCGACAATCAGAACATTCCGAGCTGGGGATTGCCGCAGTATGTTTGGGGGGTCTTGCTTGTGGTCGCCGCGCTCGGACTGATCGTTTGGCGATATCTGCAGGACCGCACGCCGCAGGCGCTTCTCGAAGGGTGCGCGGTTGCGACGCTCGCCTTCTTCGTCCTGGCGACGCGCATGCACGAGCGCTACCTCTTCAACGGTTTGCTCTTCGCCATCGTCTGCATTCCCTTCGCGCGGCGCTACCTATGGGGCGCAGTCGCGCTCTCGGTCGTGCTCTTCGCGAATCTCCTCTACAGCCTCGAGTACCTGAACGTCGTCACCAACAACGTGGCCGGCACCAACGCACAAAACCTCTGGGGCCCGTGGACGACGCTTCTATCACTGGTCGCCGTGGCGACGTTCTTCTGGCTCGGATACCAGTATCTCGGCGCCGGCGAGGCGGCGGCCCGTCCGGCTCTGGGCGAGCAGGGCGAACAATCCGCCGTGGCCGCGTCGGAAGCCGGCGCTCGCCATTGGTTCGATCCACGCGAGGGTCTGGCGACGATGCGCGCGCCGCTCGATTACGTGATCGCGGGGGCGTTCGGCGTCGGAAACTTCATTTTGTCCTTCGTCGGTTACTGGTGGCCGCCCGATAAGGTCTTCGACGAGATTTACTTCGCGCGTGCCGGCGAGGAGTATCTGCAGAATCTGCGGATTTACGAGAACACGCATCCACCGTTGAGCAAACTGCTGATCACGCTTTCGATCATGCTGTTCGGCGGCATGCCGAAAGGTCACGGGCTGGGCGGCTGGACGGGGCTCAACGCCGTCGTCGGGCATATGACCAGCGGCGATAACTCTTACGGCTGGCGCTTTCTCGACGTCGTCTTCGGCGCGCTGGTGGTGATGCTGCTTTACCTTTTCGCGAAGCGCGTCACCGGCTCGACGCTGTTCGCGACGATCGCCGCATTGCTGCTGACGTTCGACGGAATGCATTTCGTGCAGTCCCGCATCGCGACGCCCGAGGGTTTCGTCGTTTTCTTTGCCACGCTCGCCGTTTACGCGTTCTACCGCTTCTGGATCAGCTCGCAGGTCGGCGAGCGCGCGCACGTCGCGGTGCCGTCGTGGGGATTCGCAGCGGGTGCCGGCGGTGCGCTGATTGTCGGTACCATGGTGGGCCAGGCGTGCCGGCTTCTGTGGAGCTTCGACGCCGCATCCACGGTCATCGTGACGCTATACGTTGCCGGCCTATGCTATCTCGTCGCTCGGTTCGTCGTCTTCCCGCGGCAGTTCGGCGACGGCCGGCGCGAGCTGACCTACGCCGAGGGCTCGTACGCGTTGCGTGACCGAAGCGCTACGGCGCTCTTTGCTGCCGATGGCGGGACGATCGACGAGCGCGGAAAGATCGCGCGCGGCGCCGTTTCGCAAGCCAAGGGAGGCGTGCTCGTTTATGACGACGATCCCTTGACGATCGAATACCGGCGCGGCGGAAGCGTGAGCTACGAAACGCCCGAGGCGACGGCCGTCTATGCCGACAACGAGATTCGCGCCGGTACGGCGATCGAGAAGGGCAGCTCCTCGAAGCTCTGGCTGATCCTCTTCACCGTCGCGCTCGGCCTTCTGGTGAGCAGCAAATGGTACGGTGTCATGGGCTTCGGCGTCAGCTTCGTCGTGCTCATCGGCATCGCGCTCGTCGGGCATTTCGCGCACCAGCAGCTGCGCCCGACGCTTTGGGGAAATCCGCGCGGCTTCCGCCTCGACGCCGCGCTGGTCACGATCCTGCTCGTGAGCGCGACGGTCTACGCGCTCGCCTGGGTGCCGGATCTCGCGCGCCATTCACCCGATCCCAGCGAGATCCACAATGCCAACGATCTCGTCTATCGCCAGTACTCGATGTACGAGTATCACCATAACCTAGTGGCCACTCATCCGTACTCGTCGAGGTGGTTTGAGTGGCCGATAGACTACGTTCCCATTGCCTATTTCTATCAAGATCACCGCAAGAATCAGACCGACAATAACGGCTGCTGCATTTATGAGATCACGTCGTTGCCTAATCCCGTTATCTTGTGGTTCGGTTTACTCTGCGTGCCCTGGGTGGCGGTCTTAGCGTGGCGCGAACGCAACAAGGCCTACGCGCTGATCGTTCTCACCTATCTGCTCCAATGGCTGCCGTGGGTCGGGTCGCCGCGACTGACCTTTGCGTACCACTTTTACGTCAACATCCCGCTGATCTGTCTCTGTAACGTCATCATACTCCAGCGCCTATGGCAGTGGGGTGCGCGTCGTGAAAGCGCGCGCTGGCTGGGAGGTTTGGGAGTCGGCGCCTACGTGGCAGCTGCGGCAGTTAGTTTCGTGTTCTTCTACCCCGTATTGGCGGCCCATCCGATTAGCTGGAACGCCTGGCACGCTCGAATGTGGTTCCCCACCTGGATTATCGGGCCTGGCTAGCGAAGGCTGGCACCATGTCCGGACACTCGAAGTGGCATAACATCAAGCTGAAGAAGGGCAAGGCAGATGCCCAGCGCGGCGCGCTCTTCACCAAGCTGAGCAAGGAGATCATCCTGGCCGCAAAGGGCGGCTCGCCGGATCCGGAAGCCAACTACCGCCTAAAAATGGCGGTCGAGAAAGCCCGCGAGTTCAATATGCCGCAGGAGAACATCAAGCGCGCGATCGCGCGCAGTTCCGGCCAGAGCGGCGAGCGAGAAATCGAAGAAATTCGTTACGAGGGCTACGGTCCGCATGGCTTAGCGGTTATCGTTGACGCGGCGACCGACAATCGGAATCGCACCGCCGGCGAGCTGCGCTTTCTATTCAGCCGGCACGAAGGCAACCTCGGCGAAAGCGGCGGCGTCGCCTGGATGTTCGATCCCGTCGGGATCGTCGAAGCGGATCCGGCCGGGAAATCGGAGGACGCATTCACGGAGGACGCCCTGATCGACGGGGTTGAGGACATCGAGTACGATCGCGATCTGGCCGTCATTTACACGCAGCCGACGCGCCTGGCGGGCGTTCGCGACGAGTTGCGCGAGCGCGGCGCCAAGATCTCGGACGCCTACCTTGGCATGCGCGCCAAGACGAAGCTCGAGTTGCAGGGTGCGCAGCTCTCGGCCGCGCTCGTGTTTTTAGAGGCGCTCGAGGAGCACGAAGACGCTCAGCGAGTCTTCAGTAATCTCGATTTTAGCCGCGTTCCCGCGGAGGCGCTCGCCTGAGATCGGCGCTCCACGCTTACGTGCCGCGCGATTGGCTCTTCCCGATCGTGCTCATCGTCTTCGTCGCGGTGGTGGTCTGGTTCGGACGTCAAATCTACGATTTTATACTGCCCTCCGCCGCAACCGTAACGGTGCCTTCATTCGTGGGACAGACGCTCAACGACGCGAACGCCGAGATCGAGCGTTTGAAGCTCAACTCCGTCGTCGTGGATCACCAAACCAGCGACCGCTATCCCAAAGACGTCGTCATCATGCAGCGCCCGGAGGCTGGCCAGCAGGTGCGCAAGGGGCGGCAAGTCTCGTTTATAATAAGCGACGGCATCGTGGCACGGCTGATTCCGGATCTGCGCTATCAATCAATGCGTGAAGTGCAGCTAGATCTCTCGCGCTCCCACCTCCAGCTCGGTAAAGTGAAATACGCTCGCAGCGACGTCATTCCGGATGGTCACGTCATCTCGCAGAACCCTCCGCCGCTCGTGAGCGCGCACGAAGGTGATGTCGTCGCGGTCGTCGTCAGCCGGGGCGGTCGCTCGAACATGATCGTTCCCGACTTCGTCGGGCTAACGATTGATCAAGCGCGTGCGCTCGCAACCGACGCCGGAGTCAAGATCGGCCAGGTCGTCTGGACGCCGCTGGGTAAGAACGCGCCGCCGCACGGAATGGTCGCGCGGCAGGTTCCGCCGCCGAAAGCGAAGATCGATTCCTACGATCCGATCGCGCTGCAGGTCAGCGCGGGCCCCAACGAGTCGGGATATATCATACGACAGGTGCATGTTCTCGTTTCGGTTCCCGAAGTTCAAGACGACGAGAACGGCGAGCAGCTCGACGTTCGCCTCTCGCTTACTGACGCGACCGGCCAGTACGATCTCTACCATGCGTTTGCCGAGCCGGGCCAGAAGCTCGACTTCACGGTGACGGCGGTCGGCACGTCGCTGCTCGACATGTACGTCAACAACACGCTCGTTGGCGAAACGCGCCTCGGCACCGAACCGCCTAAAGTTTACGGCACGTCGAACCCCTCGCCGTCTCCGACATGACCGTTATTGCTCCCTCGTTGCTGTCGGCGGATTTTGCGCGGATTGCCGAGCAAATCGCGTGCGTGCAAGATGCCGGCGCGGACTATCTCCACCTCGACGTCATGGATGGACGTTTCGTCCCCAACATCACGTGGGGGCCGAAGATCGTCGGTGATTTGCGGCGCCTCTCGCCATTGGTCTTCGACGCGCACCTGATGATCGTCGAGCCGGAGCGATACGTGGACGATTTTCGGGCTGCAGGCTGCGACCGCATCACGTTTCATTTGGAGACGACGCCGCACGCGCAAAGGCTGCTCACCCATATTCGCGATCTCGGCGCCAGGCCGGGGCTTGCGATCTGTCCGCAGACGCCGGTCGAGCTGCTGCAAGACGTCGTCGAGGATTGCGACACGATCTTGGTAATGAGCGTTAACCCGGGCTTCTCGGGACAAAAGTTTATCGCGCACGCAATTGAAAAGGTTCGCGAGGCGCGGGTGCTCGTCGACCGACTCAATCCCGCGTGCTTGATCGAGGTCGACGGCGGAGTCGGTGCGGAGAACGCGCGTGAGCTCGTCGTAGCCGGCGCCGACGTCTTGGTGATGGGCTCGGCGATCTTCGGCGCGCCGGATCCCGCGGCCGAGCTGCGCCGCATCCGCGCGCTTTTGGCGTGAACGAAGACGCAATAGTCGAGGCGATACGCGCCGTCATCAACGAGTCTCATCCCGAGCAGAGTCAGTCTCATCCTGAGCGGAGTCGAAGGATCACGCGCCTCAAAACGGACATCGGCGACGACACCGCGGTTTGGCAGCCGTCGCGCTCTCACCGCAGCGCCATCTCGACCGACATGCTCGTCGAAGGTGTGGATTTCACGCGCGACTCGATGTCTCTAGAGGACGTCGGCTGGCGGGCGATGGCGGCTAATGTCAGCGACCTTGCCGCTACGGGAGCGCGGCCGGTGCTCGCGACGGTTGCCCTCGGCCTTCCGCAAGCATCCACGACAGAAGAGGTGCTAGAGATCTATCGCGGTTTGGCGGCCTGCGCGGCCCAATAC
>JBAVSO010000075.1:0-13106 GCA_049695635.1 Candidatus Cybelea sp.
CCCTTGAGCGTGCCTTCGAGCTTCCCTTCCGGATAGGTGTAAACGCTGACGGCGTCGGTCCCCGCAAGGTAGATCAAGTCCTGCCCTCGCGCATCGGGCGTCGTCAATAAGCTCGCTCGGTTCGACGTAAATCCGGGAATCTGGGAGCCGCCGCAACCTGCGAGCGCGAACAGCGTCGCGGAAAAGGCAAACGCCAAGCGGGTAAGATGTGACGTGTTCGATTGCTCCATTTTCCTTGAACGCCTCGATCTTTTCTGGCGTGACTCGAACCGTACCTCGTAAAATGGGCCGCTTGCCTCGCTGCGGACCATGCAAGAGTTGACTTGACTCTCAGATTCATTGGTGGTATTAGTGGCGGGCTACTGGAAGGAGCGTAAGAATGAAGCTTTCGTTTGCCGCGATAACGGCAATTAGTGCCGTCCTATTTTCAGGCTGCGGCGGCAGCATCGGTGCGACCTCACCGCAGGCCGCTTCCGCTCCGCTCGCTTCGCTGACCTCGCCCGCCCACATCCAGCTGCCCGCTGGGGTCGAGCCTGCGGACGCCGCCGCAGCGGCCTACTGTCAAAAGACCCACGGTGAAATCGTAGTTCGCCACCCCGTCTACGGGAGTAATGGATCGAAGCTGCTCTTCCTCGCCGGAAAGAGAAGCTTTTGCACTTATACCAGCAAGAAGGATGGCTCGCAGATCAGCATTCTGCTGAGCACGCTGTACACCACCAAGCCGACGCTGGCCGCCCTCGCCTACATTCTTAAGCCGCCGCCGTCGGGATCGTGCAACGGGAATCCGGCCTCGTGCTATTGCTCGTATCTCGGGGGCTCGGATCAATTCGGTGGCACCACCGGTGCCGGCGGAGGATGGTACAACCAGAACTCGAGCGATCAAACGCTTGAGGCTTGCATCTTCCCCGACATGTCGTCGATCGATTCGTGGGGCTTGACCTATCACTCGCAGGGGATCATTCGCGGAACCAACCTGCAGAAGGTGATGCGGTACAAGTACCCCAGCTGAAGTTAAGGGCAAACCGCCGTGCTGCATCGCTCTCCCCAAAGCAGCTCAGCAGACGCGCGACGCCGCGAACTTTTGAAAACGCGGATTAGAGTTGCGCTGTGTCTTGCGATAGCGAACAGCCCCACCCGAGCGCTCGGCACGCTGGCCGAGATGGTCGACGGCGGTTCGGGCAGCGGTGCGTTCGCTCTGAAATCGTTGCGGCAAGGACACTTCAAGCCGATCCGTTTGGGTCGGCGATCAGCCCGTAATCTCGAACGTCCCTCAAAAGGAGACAGGTCTGCTCCGGCAGGCCTGTTTCTCTTTTAGCAAGGAAAGAATCTCTTCCGCCGAATTAAGCTCTTCGAAGATCGTGAGTGAAAGAGTCGCCGGAATAAATGAGAGCGCGCCGCCCTCCGGCACCGGCTGTGTCGAGTGCCTAGCAGAGGATAGCTGGTGGTTCCATCTGCGTAGATGTGCCGAGTGCGGTCACATCGGCTGTTGCGATCAATCCTTGGGAAAACACGCTACAAAGCACTTCCGCGCCACGGGTCATCCGATCATCGCGAGTTTCGAACCCGGAGAGGCGTGGTTCTATAGCTACCTGACCGGCGATTTTATGGAGGGCCGGCGGTTGGCGCCACCTCGATCGCATCCCAAAGATCAACCCGTTCCAGGCCCGCAAGGCAAAGTTCCCGCCGACTGGGAGTCGAGGCTGATCTAGGGCTTCGGAGATCGGACGAAGTAGCGGCCTACCAAGCACCTGCCGGATGGAACGGTCGTCGGCGTAAGCTTTTCATTACTGCCGCTGTTTTTTTCGTCGCGTCACTGATTGCGTGCACGCGCGGCGGGGACGAGCGCGCGGGCTCCCCGCACGTTTTACGAATCGCTTACGCGGGCGATCCAGCGTCGCTCGTTCCGCTGGTTGCGATCGACCAAGAAATTATCGCGCTCGACGCCCTCTTCTGCCAAACGCTCGTCGGCCTCTCGTCCGATAACCGTGACGTTCCAATTCTCGTTACGCGCATCCCGTCACGTAGTAATGGCGACATCTCCCCGGACGGAACCGAAATCACCTATCATCTGCGCCCGGATGCGCGGTTTGCCGACGGCGTTCTCTTGACCTCGGCCGACGTCGCGTTCACCTACCGGGCCATTTTCGATCCTCGCAATCGTGCGACGTCGGTCGAACCGTATCGCCGTATCGTCTCCTTACGCACGCCGGACCCACAAACTGTGGTGATCCGATTGCGCCAACCGTGGAACGCCGCGGTCCGCGTGCTCTTCGCACAGGCCGACTACGTTTACGGCATTTTGCCGAAGCACGCTTTTGCGGACACGCAAGTCGTCGGTACCGCGTGGGAAAATGCTCCGTTCGGCACCGGGCCATTCCGCGTCAAATCGTGGCTACGCGGCGATCGCATTATCCTGGAACCGAATCCGTACTACCGGCCGCGGCCAAAGCTGGAACGAATCGTGCTGAAGATCGTTCCGAACCTAAACTCCAATTTCGTCGCGCTACAGTCGGGTGCGGTCGACGTCGGGACGTTAACCGCTGAGAACGTATCGCAGGCAGAGCACGTTCCAAGTCTTCGCATTCGAAGGTTTCCCGAGAACGCGACTCACCTGCTCTACCTTCAGACGCAAGCGGCGCCGACGCGCGACGTTCGGGTACGACAAGCGATCGCCGACGCGCTCGACTATCCCGCGCTCGCCGCTGCGTGGCGCGACGAATACCGGGCCGGCGGCTCGTTTCTTCCTCCGCCCATCGTCCACTGGAAGAGCGTTGTGATTCCGCCCTACAAACACGACGCCGCGGCCGCGAAGCGAGAGTTCGACGCCGCCGGCTGGCGCATGCGACAGGGCGTTCGTTACAAGGACGGCGCTCCGCTCGCCGGCATGATCGGCGTGAACTCGGAGGATCCGATCAATGTGCGTATCGCGACACTCGTGCAGGAGCAGCTCGCAGCAATCGGCATGCAACTCTCGATAAAGGCCAATCCGGTCCGCATCTGGTTCAGTCCCGATGGTCTGCTGCGCAACGGGAATGCCACGATCGCCGGCGAGACGTGGGTTGGCGGCGGTGATCCGGAACAATCTTTGAATTTTCGCTGCGTGCAGGCCGTCAAAGGCGACGAGAATCACTCGTTCTACTGCTCCAAGCGCTTCGAAACGCTCTTTGACGATCAAACGCGTACGCCGAGTAAGGCGCAGCGTGATCGCGACTTCAACGCGATCCAGCTCCTCGTCCATCACGACGTTCCCGTAATCCCGCTCTACTATGAAGACCGGCTGATCGGGTTGAGCGATCGCGTCACGGGCTATCGGTTGAACATGCTGTGGATTCCGGTCGGCGCCGAAACCTGGGACGCGCGCTAGCGAGCAGCAATCCGGCTAGCGCAGCTAGGGGAGCGCCCGGTCGCTTGTACATTCGCGCTCGGGTGCTACCATCGTGCGTGAGGAGGTTCCAACATGCGTCGTTTCTTCTTGACTGCGCTGCTCGCGGCACTCCCGA
Source organism: Candidatus Cybelea sp. (assembly GCA_049695635.1). Lineage (GTDB taxonomy): Bacteria > Vulcanimicrobiota > Vulcanimicrobiia > Vulcanimicrobiales > Vulcanimicrobiaceae > Cybelea. Next base: position 3,501 of record JBAVSO010000075.1, read on the forward strand.
TTGCCGTAGCCGCGGCGACTCTCGTGCCCTCGGCGATCGTCGCAAGCCCGTCGAACTATGACGGTCAGACGGTTACGGTATCGGGAACGGTATCGAATTTCATGTCCAAGAGCACTGCAATGGGTCAGTTCTCCGCCTTTCAACTCTGCGACAGCAAGTGCATCAACGTAATCGATAAGACGAATCAAACGCACGCCAACGGCTCGTCAACAACCGTGACCGGGACGTTCCATGCGTCGTTCAAAGCACCTCACAAAACCTGGAGCAACGCGTTGACAATCGGCATGTAGCCCTTCACACTGTTTTCTTAGCAAACGACGGACCGCACGAGGAAAAGCGTGCGGTCCGTCGCATTCGCCGCGTAACTCAACCAAAAGAGGCAACAAACATGACGAGCGCACCCAAGCATCTGCCGCGTCCGGATTTTCATTTTACCGGCGAGGTCGGCCGCACGTATCTCGAATCCGATCCGCCACAGGTTCCGCAACCCGTCGAAGCACCCAAGGGGTGCGCCGAACATCCTCCTCATCCTCATCGACGATTGCGGGTTCGGTCAGTACGGCACGTTCGGCGGCGGCCTCCCCTCGCCTACGATGGACAAGTTGGCGGCGGAAGGACTTCGCTACAACCACTTTCATACGACCGCGCTTTGCAGCCCGACGCGCGCGGCTCTCATAACTGGCCGAAACCATCACTCAACGTCGTTTGCCGGAATCACGGAGGCCGCTACCGGCTACGACGGCTACACCTGCATTCTTCCGCGTAGCTACGGCACCCCGTTCTCTACGAGAACCGCAACCTCGTCCCGCGGTCGACCGACCCGAACTATCACCTCAAAACCGATATTGGCGATAAGGCGATTGCGTGGGTTCGCCAAGCGAAAAGCATCTCGCCGGGGCGGCCGTTTTTTTTACGTCGCGCCCGTGCCTCCACTCGACTGGCGCGCTGCAATTAGGCTAAACGCCGAAGCGATGGGACGCCCCAGCCTGACCGCGGGGCGCAGCAAGATGACCTACTATCCCGGCACCATCAGCTACCAGATGCCGCATCGCCGCCGATGTGCAACAAGTCGTGGACGATTACCGCCGAAATCGAAGTGCCGGACGGGAACGGCAAACCGACGTTCGTCTACAACTTCCTGAGCATTGATCGGCCGACGTTTATGGCCAAAGATCCTTTGCCGAAGGGCAAGCATAAACTCGCCGTCAACTTCGCGTAGACGGCGGCGGCATGGGCAAGGGCGGTAAGATCACGATGACCGTCGACGGCAAGACCGTTGCCGAGGGCCGGATGGAAAGGTCGATCCCGATTCAGTTCTCGCTCGGCGAAGGATTGGACGTCGGCATGGACATTGGCTCGCCGATCGACTTTACTTACGACTTGCCGTTTGCGTTCACCGGAGAGATCGAAAAGGTCAGGATTGACCTCAAGCCGCAAGCGTGATCGCATCTGACGACCAAATAAGTAGGGCCGGCGCTCCAACGCCGGCCCTACTCTTGGGGTTGTTGCCTTTAGGGACCGAGAGCTACGCCGATCGGGATTGCCAAGTACGATCCCGTCACGACCTGCTTTGGCGTCTGCTGCCCTTTCGACGCATCGAAGACGAAGATTGACGGCGGTCCGTTGACGTTGGAGCCGCTCGTCGAGTAGAGGACCGATCCGCCTAGCGCCACGCCGACGGGACCCTTCAACGGGGGATTCGGCGAGGAGATCGTACGATGCGGACGGCTCTTGCCATTCGAGGAGCGCGAGTACTCAAGGATGTTGTTATCGCCCGCGTTGGCGACGTACAGCGCGCCCGTCTGGTTATTGAGATCCATGCCGGTCGGCGTGCTTTGCTGACCCGTTCCAACGATCGCTCGCACCAGCGTCGGATTCGTGACGGGTGTCGAAAACTCGCTGACTTCGTTCGTATCGGAAACGTAGAGATTGCCTGAGGCATCGACGGCTACGCCGTTGATGTCCGAATGACCGTCGGGCAGCGCGATTCGCTGCAGCGTACTCGCGTTACCCTGGGCGCCGGGCGCGTAGACGGCGACGTAGCCGTTTGAGAAGCCTCCTACGAACTCGTGACCTGCGCCATCGACTGCAACGCAGCTCGGTACGAAAGGAAGCGTTAACTCTCGCCTCGGCTGGTCGTACCCGGTGGCGTGTCTTGCGTAGATGAAAAGCGACTCGGCATCCTCATCAGTGACGAAGAGGCCGCCGTGGCCGATAGCAATCGGGCCGGGGTTGTACGACAGGACGAGCGACGAGCCGGCCGGAGTTACAAGCGAACCATCCGCGTTGCGCGCAAAGCGGAAAATCGACTTGCCATACCAATCGCTGACATACAATGCGCTTGAGGCGGTCTCTTGTCGCTCCAATGATTTCAAGAGCGACGGCGATTGCAACGGCGAGGTCGCGGCGTTCGGTAACGAGGGGTTTGCAGTGTTCGGCAGCGAGCCTCCGCCGCTGCAGCTCGCAAGCGCTAGACTTGCGAGCACGAGAACGGCCACAAATCCCGGGAACGATCGTTGAAACATAGTGCCTCCAAAATCCAATGAGTAAGTGCCGAGGCTTTTCGTTCCCATAACTCATCCCTTCGAACCCGGTGCTAGGTTGCCAAATGATTCGTCCGATTTACAATGCAAGCGAGCGGTGGTACGATGCTGCCCGAGGAGGTGCAAGCGTTGGTCCCCATCCGAATCAGTTTTGGTGAAGTCTTTACCTTCTTATTCATCATGGTCGGCCCGCTTAGGATTCTCGGATCCTTTGGCACCCTGACCGGTGGTCTCTCGGACGACGTTCGCCGGCAGCTCGCGTTTCGCACCGCGGGCTTGGCGACCGTCTCTCTGCTAGTCGCGGCGTTTTTGGGCAATCGAATCATTGCGAAGTGGCACGTTGCACCGGGAGTGCTGTTAATCGCGGGTGGAATCGTGCTCTTCCTCGTGGCTCTTTCGCTCGTATTGCAGTCGCCCGCCGCCTTACGCAAGCCTTCACCGGCGGACGACACGGTGACCGACCCCAAACTTGCAGGCCGCGCGGCGCTCTCCGCAATCGTCACGCCTTACGGCATCGCGCTTTTGATTTGCCTGATCGCGCTTCAGCTGCAGACCGTCGTCGCGATCGTCGGAGCCCTCCTCATCGTGATGGTGCTCGATCTGCTTGCGATGCTCTATGCAAAGCCGCTGCTGCATTGGATCGGGGCGCCTCTCCAAATGCTGGGTGCCGTCCTCAGCATCTTACAAGTCGCTCTGGGCTTACAGTTGATCGCGGATGGACTGTACCTCTTGTTCAAGAAGACTCCGTGAGAACCGGCGCCCCGACCGACTCTGACGGCTCCCGACCCGAATCTCGCGTCTTTGCAGCAATTGCGCTTATCGCACTGCCTGTAATCCTGTCGATCTTGCCGAGCCGCTATCAACTCTTGCCGAAAGGCATTCCGTTTTTGCTCGCTTTGGCGCTGGCCGTCCCAATGCTCGCGGCAGAGTTCGCGAGTAACAGAGCGTTCTGGACGCGCGCCGAGCGCTACGCGGCGGCGGTCATTCTGCCGCTTGCTACGTGCTTCCAACTCGCGCTGCTCGCGATACTCCTGCGCGACATGGCGAAGGCCCACTCGAACATAAGCGGCATGACCCTGCTCACGACTTCCATTGCGATTTGGGCGACCAACATCCTCGTCTTTGCGCTCGCATATTGGCAGGTCGATCGGGGCGGCCCCGGCGGGAGAGTTTCCGGCTTTCGCGGCAGGGCGGATCTTTCGTTCCCGCACGGAGATCCTTCCGATAATTTTCCGGGCGACTGGCGACCGGTTTTCGCCGATTACTTCGCGTTTGCGTTTAACACCGCGGCCGCGTTTAGTCCCACCGACGTACTTCCGCTAACGCCCCGCATGAAGATGATGATGACGGTTCAGAGCGTCATCTCGTTGATCACCGTGATCGCCGTCGGTGCGCGTGCGATCAACATTCTCGGGAGCTAGGTCTCACGGCACCTCAGCCTCCATCTCTTCAGGTTCTTCGCTCGGCTTAAACAAGACTTGCGCGACGGCTGTCGGAACGACGGCGGTCAAAATAACGACGGTTACTAGGGTCGTGTATTGCGCTTCGTTAATGTAGTGATGCGTCAGGCCGTACAGACTAGATATTGTTCCAAACGTGAGTCCGGTAGCCATCATCAGCGTCAGATAGTTAGCGTTCGAGCTTGGATACCCAAAGACGTACCGGGCGAGCGGGAACACTCCAACGATCTTCGCGATTACCTTGACAAAAAACAGTATGGCAATCAGCCCAACGCTGCCAATCGCGGCGCTGAACTCGATGTACGTTCCGGCTTTGAGAAAGTAGAACGGAGCCAGGAGCGTCATGGTCATCGTCTGGAGTCGCCGCTTTAGGTCCGGATACGTCATCATCAGTCCAGCGCATCCAAGACCCAAGAAGTACGCGGGCAGGACGCCCTCGCTCTTTGCGTACGTCGCTAGCGCGGCCAGCAAGAAGATTACGCCAAAGAGAACGCGCAGCGCGGGCTCGCTAACGTAGCGCTGCGTACGATCGATGACGCGAGGCAGAAACCTTGGAAGGATCGCCACGGCCCCAACGATTGCAGCCGCCAGCGCCGCAAGCCAAAGATTATAGTTTGCAAACAAGAGTCCGAGTGCGACGACGGTGCCAAGGTCGGTGAAGAAGCACGCGGCAAGAATCAGCTGTCCGAACTCTCTGCCGGCAAGTCCCGATTCAACCATCACCGCATAGACCACAGCCACCGAAGTCGTCGACATGGCGATGCCGGCGATTTTTGACGCGTCCAGCGTCCAGTGCCCGAAAAAGTATGTAAATGCCATGGCCGCAAGAAACGGTGCGCCGAACGACGCCGCACCGATGGCAGTCGAAGGTACGAGTTGCTTGCGCAATACCACCGGGTCGATTTCGGCGCCCGCGAGAAACGTCAGGAGAATACTGCCGAAGCCTGCCACGAAGTCGATCCAGGCGTTGGTCCGCAGGGCGATTAAGTTACCGGCGATCATGCCGATAACAATTTCAACGAGCGCGGCGGGCATTTTGACACGGATTGCGACGAATGCGCTGACGGCGGCCAATAGCATCCAGACGCCCGCTACCAGCCACATGTTATTGGTGTCTAAGAACTGATGCAAGTCAAAAGCTCCTGTCAAAGTATCTTGAGCGACAGGAGCCATCAGCCGCTAACGCGGCGGTTTAAGGGAGCTCCATCCCTGGCCGTACGAATTCAGTTTGGTCCGCGTTTCACCTGCTCGAACGGGTCGCGATGCGTTTCGCGTCGAAGCTTCGGGCTGTAGGGAGGCCGCGAAAGCGAATTGATCTTTGCCGTCGCGTTTGCCGGCGCGTTTCTTGGATCAGGGGCCGGCGACTCGCAGGTACGGCCGCAAGCGACGGCAGCACCGCGCATCGCCGAGCTCGGCGTCGCGTTGCCGGCAGTTGGAGGACGCCAAGGGCCACGCTATTTCAAGAGATACTTTGACGCGGCGGTCATGCAGGATATCCGCGATAACCTCCACGCGACCTACGTGCGCACCGGATGGCGTCCAGATGGGTTGGCCTTTGAGACGCAGCGCTGGCGCCGGGAGGACCGGGAACTCGATGCGATCTGTACCGCCGGACTGCACGCGATGATCATCGTACCTAGTCCGCGGGACGACAAAAACGGCAACGAGGACCTCATTGCGAACATCGCTGAGTTTTTTTCGCGCTACACAAAGCGCGAGCCCGGCTGTCTGCGCTACGCTGAGATCGTGAACGAAGCCGACCTTCGCGCGAACGGTTTTACCGACGTAAAGGAATACGCGGCATTCTACCTGCGGGTTGCTCCGACCATTGCGGGCTTGGGAGTCAATGTCCTAACCAGCGGAACCTCCGGAAGCGATCTGCCATGGACGGAGACGCTGGCCGCGATACTGCGCGGCGCCGACCCGAGCCCGCCGGTCAACGGCTTTGGTTTTCACCCCTACGGTGTACCGCCCGCATTCATGCCTCACGAAATGAATGTGATGCGTGCCGCGGTCGGAGTCGCTGCCAATGGATCGATCCCGCAAGTCTACGTTACCGAAATCGGCCAAAAGCGCGCGGACGATCTTTATCAGACGATCGTGAATCTCGCCCGGTTAACACCGACGATCACGATCTACGAATACATGGCGCAACCCAACGAGAATCCCGAGTACGGCCTTAAGAATAATCCGGAGCTATACCAGGCCGTCCAAAGGGCGTGGGCTACGATAACGAGCGCATCGCCCGCCGGTCCGTTTCCCTAGCGCCAAGACCGGCAGATGCGAAGTCAAACGCCGCGATTACGGCGAGATCACGGCTGCAGCGGGGATAGGCGTGCACGTGAAGAAACGTGAGCAACCGCTCGCTAAGCGAAGAAACCTATGGGTAAACGAAGGGAGTACACCATGCCGCTTTTTCGTTCCATCCTCATCCCAGCGCTGCTAGGTCTAGTCGCAGTACTGTTCGCCGCAAATCTCATCACCAACGCGTCGGCGCAGACGCAGAACGCAAAGCCTCTCAGGCAAGAGAGCTACATCGTCCAGGTTCAAAATGACGTTAGGAACAACACTCCGTTTAGAACGGCCCCCGGCTACAAGCTTATTTCGGTGATACCGTGCAGCGGGGCCGCCGGCCCTTATGGTCAAGGAACCTACCTTTGCACGATTGAGAAGCAAGAGCAAGATCACGATCGATAACCTCGCTACCTATACCTCTGTGACGAAAGGGATCGACCATGGAAATTAGCGCTCGCAATCAGCTTCGCGGTCGCGTGAAATCGGTGTCCACTGGCGCGGTTATGGCAGAACTTGCCGTCGATATCGAGGCCGCCACAATGATTGCGGCCATTACGGCCTCATCGACGAGGCGCCTCGGATTGAAGATCGGTGACGAAGTGGCCGTCATAGTTAAAGCCACTGAGGTGATGATTGGAAAGTGACTGACGCTCCGGTAATCGATCGCGCGACCGAACTCGCTTTCGAGCGAACGCGCATTGCCTGCGAGCGCACGCTGATGGCGTGGATCAGAACCGCGACCTCGCTGATCGCATTCGGCTTCACGATCTACAATTTCTTTCATTTCCAATCTCAGGGCAAGATACAATACGGCATCATCGGGCCGGGCGTATTCTCAGAGATCTTGGTCGTCACCGGACTAGTATCACTACTATTCGCCACGATTGAGTATCGTCAGCGCATCCGAAGCCTCGCAACGCAATACGGAGGGGAGCAACGGTCGATGGCGGTGTGGCTCGCCGCGTTGATCTCCCTTCTCGGTATCCTATCTCTCCTGACGATCGCGTTTTAGCAACGGGCCGGCTTCAGACGAGAAAGAAACAGCACCGGCTGCTCGTTGATGACGCTCTGCTCGAACGGCTCGTAGCCGCATTTCTTTACCACTCGCAGCGATGCCAGATTCTGCGGGTTCACCAGGCACACGGTGCGTGGGTGGGCTATATGAGCATCGGCCCAGGAGAGCGCCGCACGCACGGATTCCGTAGCGTATCCTTTCCCGTGAAAGCGCGAGGCTAGCGCGAATCCCAGCTCCGGGGTGGCTCTCATCGAAGGCGCGACCTCACGTTTGAAATCCGCAAAGCCAACCTCCCCGACGAAATCACCCGACGCCCTCTCTTCGATTACCCAGTATCCGAAGCCCATAAGGGCCCAGTGTCCCACGTACGAAAGCAGCCTCGTCCAGGTCTGTTGTTCTGACGCTGCCCGTCCGCTTATAAATTTCGTCACGTTCGGATCGGACCACATTGTCACGCAATGCGATAGGTCGTCGCGGCGATGCCCGCGCAGGCGTAGGCGCGCCGTTTCGATGACCGGAACTGACCCGGTGGATTTCGTCATGCTCGCGAGGCCGTTCTGCGCGTACCGGCACGAGTCCCCGACACCAAGTCTTGGGAGGCTTTGCCGGCACCATTTAAAACGTTTCAAAGACCTTTAAGGACGGTGGTCAGCCGATGCAGTTGGCGCTACTTTACTATACAAATGTCGTGCGTCCGCTAGCTGCACCGCAGACAACCCTGCGTATATCATGGAGTCTCCTGTGGCCGGTGAAGCGCGGAATCGACGTTCAGCAGCTTCTCCAGGAGGCGAAATAGACTACGACTTCACTTCGACGTAAATCGCTTCGAAAGGCTGATCCATATTATTTTCCGCGTTATGCTCCCACGGCTCGTCGAAGCTCAAGAAATCCCCCTTCTTTGCGTGAACGCGATCCACTCTACCGTCTGAGAACGTGAACATAAAGTCGGCATCCGTCAGGAAGACGCCAATCCCGCGCTGATGCTGGTGCATGACCGATTTCTCTCGGCTGCCGTAGCGAATGCGAACCACGCGGACAGTATCGTTTTCGGCTTCTACGGTGTAGTGTTTAGGGTCGAGGACGGTGGCGTCCCGTTCAAGCTTCGTCGTTGTGGCCATGTCGCAGGTCCTTTCTGCACGTCTGATGCTTGCGCGATCGCGGAGGCTGCGATGGATTCAGCGGGCGTTCGACTCGGCCTGCGATTAACGCAGCTTCACACGACAAAGTGAGCCGATCGGCCCAAGTAGTATTGGGGCAAACGGCCCGCAAGCCCATCTTGACGCTCTCTTGACGATTGCGTCGTAGAGTTCATCACTATGAGGGGTCTCTTGGCGATTCTGGCGTGCGCCGTTCTTTTGGCTTGTGCGCATACGGGCGGCTCCGGGACACTGCCTGCGCAGCTCACGTCGCCGTTTGCGTCGCGTCCGGACGCCGCCGGATTTCAATCGCTCTACAGCTTTAAAGGCCTTCCCGATGCCTCTTCTCCCGCGGCCGGGATGGTCGCGCTGAACGGAACGTTATACGGCACGGCACAGACAGGTGGTCGGGGAGAAGGCGGCGCCGTTTTCGCGACCAGCACCAGCGGCAAGGAACGCGTTCTGTACAGTTTTGGGAGCGGCGGCGTGGACGGGCTCCTTCCGGTGGCCGGCCTCGTCGTTCTCTCGGGAAAGCTCTACGGAGCGACGACCTCGGGCGGAACTCATGGCTTTGGGGCGCTCTTCAGCGTTGACAAATCCGGGAACGAGCATCTTCTCTACAGTTTCGCAGGTGGGAGCGACGGCGCGCAGCCATACGCTGCACTCGTTGCCGACGGCGGCGTGCTCTACGGAACGACCTACGTCGGCGGTGGCAGCGCGAACTGTACGCAGGGCTGCGGCACGGTCTTCTCCGTTACGACCGCCGGCAAAGAACATGTAATTTACCGTTTCAAAGGCGGCAGCGATCGAATCGGTCCGTTCGCAAACCTAATCGTCGTCAATTCAAGCCTCTATAGAACGACCGCCGACGGCGGTAAGAACGGCACCGGTACGATTTTTAAAACGACCAAGTCGGGTGGCGAGCAAGTCATTCACTCGTTCGGCAGCGGCTTTGACGGTTCCGAACCCGAGGCCGGGCTCATCAACGTCGGCGACAAGCTTTACGGTACTACCAACGGCGGCGGCAAACACTTCAACGGCACCGCTTTCGTCACGACGACCGGCGGCGGCGAACGCGTGATCTACGACTTCAAGGGGGCAAAGATGGTGCCAATCCCGAAGCAAATTTAGTGACCTTTAAAGGCGAGCTCTACGGT
>JBAVSO010000076.1:0-66523 GCA_049695635.1 Candidatus Cybelea sp.
GCAGCGCGACCCGGTCAACGGCGTGCCTGGCTTCCTTGCGACCTATCAGATGAATCACGACAGCAATCCGGGCATGGGCGCCCCGCCGGCGGGCAGCAACGGCGTTTCGTATGAGCTCTTCGATAACATCGGCCAGCGCGGTCTGGTCTCCGTGGGCGAACAGTTGACCAACGATGGACTGGGCAATCACACGCAGATCGGCAACATCGATGCATCCTACCACGTCACGCGTTTTATCATGCTTTACGCCGAAGAGGCGCTCGCTGCCGGTCAGAAGCCGACGTGGAACGGGCTCATATGGTTCATGCTGCCGACAGGCCCGTTATGGCCCGCCTTGTCGCAGTGAGGGGTTATGTGGGAAAGAACCGCGTTCCTGAGCAAGCTCATCGGCATCTACTGCATTCTCGTCGCGATCCCGATGGCTGCCAACAAAACAGCCACGCTCCACATGGTAGCCGAGCTCGTCAATGATGCGCCGGTACTCTACCTTTTTGGCTTAACGATCGTCGCAGCCGGTTTGGCGATTGTCCTTAGCCACAACGTTTGGTCGGGCGGTGCGTTGCCGGTAATCGTGACGTTCGTCGGATGGATAACGCTTCTCAAAGGCCTGCTCTTCTTGTTTGTGCCGCCTCCGGCGGCGGCGGGAATCGCAGTCTGGGGTGCCGCTTATCAACAGTACTACTATCTCGACCTAGCGCTCGCCCTTGTGCTCGGTGTCTATTTAACGTACGGGGGCTTCGCCTCGAAGCCGCGGTAGCTGAGACCGCCTAATGTCTAGATCTAGATTGAGTGACTGACCTGCGATTGGGATTCGATTCCGCGCTTTAGGTCTTTTAGAAGCTCGCGGGCGGTTGATTGGGGTGATCCCGCAGGTGCGTCATGGGAGCACTCCACCGTTCAAATATGAACCTTGTGAGAACTGAGGATTCCCCGGTTCTTCGCACGTCGAGGGTAGGCTGACGGGCATGGAAACGATCGTCGCTCCCGCCATACTTTCGCAAGTCGAACTGGAGCGAATTGACGCGTTCTGGAGAGCCGCTAACTACTTGAGCGTCGGGCAAATATATCTGCTCGACCGCAACCCGCTGCTACGGCGGCCTCTCGTACCCGATGACATCAAGCCGCGCTTGCTCGGCCACTGGGGAACGACGCCGGGTTTAAATTTCGTCTACGCACATCTTAACCGTCTCATAAAGCAGCATGATGTGAACGTAATCTACGTCGCGGGCCCGGGGCACGGCGGCCCGGCGCTGGTGGCGAATACGTATCTCGAAGGCACGTACAGCGAGCTGTACCCGAACGTTCCGCAGAGCGAACTTGGATTAGGCCGGCTTTTCAAGCAGTTTTCGTTTCCGGGCGGTGTCCCCAGCCATGCATCACCCGACACGCCGGGCTCGATTCACGAGGGCGGCGAACTTGGATATTCGCTTGCGCATGCCTATGGCGCCGCCTTCGACAATCCCGATTTAATTGTCTGCGCGGTGGTCGGAGACGGCGAGTGCGAAACCGGTACGCTGGCGACGAGCTGGCACGCGAATAAGTTTCTCAACCCGCAACGCGACGGGGCGGTGCTACCGATTCTGCACTTAAACGGCTACAAGATCGCCGGCCCGACCGTCTTGGCGCGCATCCCCAGCCAAGAGCTCGTGCAGCTGTTCGAAGGCTACGGTTACGAGCCGTTCGTGGTTGAAGGCGACGATCCCATGCGCATGCACGAACTGATGGCGGCGACGCTCGAACGGGCTCTCGCACGAATTCACGAGATTCAGCGCACGGCAAGATCCGAAGGGTTTCGTGAGCGCAAACCATGGCCGATGATCATTTTGCGCACGCCGAAAGGTTGGACCGGTCCCAAGAGCGTCGATGGAGTGGCGATCGAAGGCACGTTCCGAGCCCATCAAGTTCCTCTGCTCAGCGTGCGCGAGAAGCCTTCGCACCTTGCCATGCTCGAGGAGTGGATGCGCAGCTACCGTCCGCACGAACTTTTCGACACAAACGGGCGTCTGGCGCCCGAGCTTGCCGATCTGGTTCCCCGCGGTGCCCGCCGCATGGGAGCGAACCCGCACGCAAATGGCGGCCTGCTTCTTCGCGATTTGGCGATGCCGAGTTTTTGCGATTACGCGGTCGTAGTATCGCAACCAGGAGCGGTTGAGGCGGAATCGACGGGTGCGCTCGGTGTTTTTCTGCGCGATATCATGCGGCTGAATGCTGACCGGTTTCGCGTCGTTTGTCCCGACGAGACGACGTCGAACCGTCTCGACGCGCTGTTCGAGGTAACGCAGCGCTGCTCCGTAGCGGAAATTCTCCCCGAAGACGATCATATCTCGCCGAGCGGGCGCGTGATGGAAGTTCTTAGCGAGAATCTTTGCCAAGGCTGGCTCGAAGGATACCTGCTCACGGGGCGCCACGGAATATTTCCGTGTTATGAGGCGTTCATTCACATCGTCGATTCGATGGTGAACCAGCACGCGAAATGGCTGAAGACGGCTTGTCAGGTCTCTTGGAGGCGCCCAATCGCATCACTTACCTATCTACTCACCTCGCACGTCTGGCGCCAGGACAATAATGGCTTTAGCCACCAGGATCCCGGCTTCATCGACCACATCGTGAACAAGAAGGCCGACGTCGTGCGCGTCTACGTTCCTCCGGATGCAAACACGTTGCTCTCAGTCGCCGATCATTGTCTACGCAGCCGCAACTACATCAACGTCATCGTCGCCGGTAAGCAGCCGGAGTGGCAATGGCTCGACATGGAAGCAGCGATTCGCCATTGCACCGCCGGCGCCGGCATTTGGGAATGGGCCTGCAGCGACGATGGTGCGGAGCCCGACGTCGTCATGGCGAGCGCAGGTGACGTTCCGACGCTCGAGACGTTGGCCGCCGTAGACTTCTTGCGAACCCACGTACCCGAGCTAAAGGTTCGCGTCGTCAACGTCGTCGATCTGATGACGTTGCAGTCACAGGAAGAACACCCGCATGGCATGAGTGCCGCCGAGTTCGGGTCAATCTTCACCACCAACGTACCGGTTGTTTTCGCCTACCACGGTTACCCGGCGCTTATCCATCGTCTCACCTACAAACAGCCAAATGCCGAACGATTTCACGTTCATGGCTATCGTGAGGAAGGATCGACTACGACCCCGTTTGACATGACGGTGCGTAACGGTTTGGATCGGTTCCATTTGGCCGGTGATGCGATCGACCGAGTCCCGCACCTCGGTAACCGCGCCGCTCACGTGCAACAGCTGATACGCGACGTGCTGGTCAAGCATCGCCGATATATCGAAGAGCATGGGGAAGATCTGCCGGAAATCCGCGAATGGCGCTGGAGATCAGCTAGTTAGCGCGCGTTCTACTGCCGAAAGAAGCTCTAGCGGCTCGGACGGCTTGGGGATGACGTGTAAGATTTGGTACATTTCCATGAAGTCACGCAGCGCCGGATTCATTGCGGTAGCCGTGTAGAGCGCCACGACGGTCCGCCTCACGTGCGGGTCGGCGCGCAACGCTCGAATGAGCTCAGGCCCGCTCATCGCGGGCATCGAAAAATCGAGGAGAACTAAGTCTGGTTTGTGCTCCATTGCGCTCGAAAGCGCGACGGCACCGTCGGCGGCTTCGAATACTTCGTGGCCGGCATGCGTGAGAAGCGTCCGCACTAGAAGCCGCGTTTCGGGCGCATCGTCTACGATGAGCACTCTTGCCATCAGGCCGAACCGGAGGGAAGAAAAGCTTCTACCTGTGAAACGAACGTTTGCGGCTCGATCGGCTTGGTGATGTAACCATCAAAGCCGGCTTCTTCCGCTCGCATGCGATCGGCCGGCATAGCGAGCGCGGTCACGGCCACAAGCGGCGTCGATGCGAGCGCGACGTCGGCCTTAAAACGGCGCGCAAATTCGTAGCCGTCGATGCCCGGCATCAGTAAGTCGGCAAGCACCAGCTCAAAGTTACCAGTTCTGGCTCTGTGAAGGGCTGCGACCGCATCGGCTGTCCCTTCCGGATCGTGTCCGAAAGAGCGAAGCAGGTAGAGCATGAGATCCAGGTTCGCGGCGTTATCATCTATCACGAGGATGCGCATACTTGCTTCTAGTGTTCCTTCGGCAGGAAAAGCGTGAACGTGCTGCCGCTGCCGTACTCGCTCGTCATCTTTAGCTCTCCGCCTAAGAGTGCTGCAAGGTTGCGACACAGGTAAAGCCCCAGGCCGGTACCCTCGAAGCGTCGAGCGTGGAGCGGCTCGAGTTGCTCGAATGCTTCAAAGAGCCGTTTCCGGTCTTCGGATTTGATCCCAACTCCCGTGTCGACCACGCTGATCGCTACTGCCGGTCGATCCTCCCATGTCGTGCCTCGTACGTCGATCCGAACGGAGCCTTTTTCAGTGTATTTGATCGCGTTGTCAGTCAGGTTCAATAGAATCTGGCGCAGCGCACGACGATCGGTGACCGCCGACTCTCCATCTTCCGACACGGAGCTGGTGAACTCGAGCCCTTTTTCGGACGCGAGCGCCGCTAGCGATGCTGCAACGTCCTTAACGACTTCCTTTACGGGGACGGCTTCAAAATAAAACTCCATTTTCCCGGACTCGATCTTTGCGAGATCGAGAATGTCGTTGATCAAGGAAAGCAAATGGCGCGCGCTCCACTGGACGATGCCGAGCTGCCGCTCCTGTTCGTCGTTGAGCCGACCGGGCAACTGCATGAGCAGCGTTCCTGTAAACCCGATGATGGCATTGAGCGGCGTTCGAAGCTCGTGGCTCATTGATGCCAAGAAGTCATCCTTCGCACGGTTTGCCGTCTCGAGTTCGGCATTGAGCTCTTGAAGCTGCCGTTCGAACGCCTTTCGTTCCGTAACGTCTCGGATGGCACTGGCGACGAACGTCCCCTCTCTCGTGACGACCGGACTCAAGCTGATCTCCACGGGAAACTCGCTACCGTCCTTGCGTCGACCGTAGAGCTCGAGTCCGACACCCATTGGACGAACCCGCGGATCGGCGTAATAGCCGCGGCGTTCGCCGACGTGCCGGCTGTGATTGCGTTCCGGGATCAGCATCTCGACCGGCTTGCCGATCAGCTCTTCGCGATAGTACCCGAAGAGGCGTTCCGTCTGCGCGTTAACCAGTTGTATCCCGCCATCCGCATCAACGATGATGGTGGCGTCGGGCGCATGCTCCAAAAGCGGAAGCCGGCTGCCGGCGATGTCGCTGAGCGAGAGAACCGGGTCGTTCACTCGTACCGAAATTCGGCTCGGTTACGGCAAACCCGCTTTGTAGGTCCGGCGGCCAGTTCTCGCGGATTAGTACGTTGTGCAGCAGTCGGACGAAGCTCGCCACGAGCTCGGCAACCTCCTAAGCATTGCGCTTGCGAATCTCGAGGGGATGATTGATGGCCTCGTAGCACCGACGAAGTCGCACCTGGAGTCCGTCGCCGACGCCTTGCGTCGAGCCTGTACGCTTGTTAAGCAGTCAAGCGAGCAAGAGAATCGGTAGCATGGAGCGCAAACGGGTGCTGCTCGTCGACGATGAGCCGCAGATCGCCGATGTCCTTCGGGCGTATTTAGAGCGCGAGGGGCTCACGGTCGAGGCCTGCGGAACCGTCGCCGATGCGTTAGCTCTTTTGGACAGGGAAGCTCCGGACATACTCGTGCTTGATGTCACGCTTCCGGATGGAAGCGGTCTCGACGTCCTGCGCGCGGCTTCGGCACCCGGCAGCCGAATTCCGACACTGATGTTGACGGCACGTTCCGATGAGGCGGACCGAGTCGTAGGTCTTGAGCTCGGAGCCGACGACTACGTGAGCAAGCCGTTCTCGCCTCGCGAAGTGGTCGCGCGCGTCCGCTCGATCCTGCGCCGGGTCGGGGAGCGCTCGAGACCACCGTCGGGCAAAGCTACGCGCAAAACCCGCATTGGCGAACTCGAAATCGATCACGACTTCCATGAGGTCAGCATCGAAGGGCAGGCAACGGCTTTGACGGCGACCGAGTTTAAGATCCTGACGGTCCTGGCTGAGAATCCGGGCGAGGTTTTCTCCCGCTCGCACCTTCTCGACCGTCTTGGCGACGACGGCGAAGTCTATGAGCGCACGCTCGATCGGCACATCAATAATCTACGCAAAAAACTCGAAAAAGATCCCCGTAACCCCGAATACGTCCTCACCGTCTACGGTGTCGGGTATAAGATGCGCCGGAACTGATTGTGAAGCACTTTGGAAGCGCTTTTTCGACAGTTCTTCCCACGCTTGGGTTAGAATGGCGGCATGTCACAGCTATCCGAAGTCCGCGTCATCTCGTGCCCCTATCACCTCGCGCAGCGCTATCTCGCTGATGACGTTCGCGGGCTGGCGGCGTCAGGGAAGGAAAGCCACCTAACGCTGACGATTTCGGTGCCGGGACTGGAGCTCGTCAAAGACGTTCTCGTGACGTTTGGACCGAGCGTCGACCCGATGCACTTTGATGAGCCTTGGACCATTCATTGGAAGCCGCAGGCCGGACCCTACCCCGAGTTTGACGGAGAACTCACCGTCCGCGCCGACGAGACGTACGAGTCGGCACGCCTCGAGCTGACGGGCTCGTATCGCCCGCCGGGCGGTGCGTTGGGAGCGGTGTTCGATTGGGGCGCCGGCTCGCGGATCGCGAGCGCGACTGCCCGAGCGCTGCTGGCGCGCCTAGGCGACGAAATGAAATCGCGTTACGACGACAACGAGAAGGCGAAACAAAGCCCGCTCGCGGCCCCGTGAAAGACGACGAGGCTCCGCTGGTCGGCACGCTGCGGTTCGTCTTTACGCTTGGAATCACGTTTCTGATTCTTTGGTTGGGCATGTATGCGCTATTGCGAGGGCGGTGGTAATGCAGATCCATCGGTATGAGCGATGGTGGATGACGTTCGGGTTCACCATGCTCGTGTTTTTTCTATTGCTTATCGGCGTCGCCGCATTTGCGGACAATGTCAACCCGCCGTCGGGTATGCAGCAGATCGATCCGACAAAGGTTGCGCAAACGCCGCCGTTCAACCGGCCCGGCCTGCGCAAGCTCGCTGACGGTTCGTATGAGGCGTACTACGTCGCCCAAGTCTTTGAATTCACTCCGCGGCTGTTGACGATTCCGGCGGGAAGCAAGGTAACGTTCTACGTTACGAGTGCCGACGTCGTGCATGGTTTCTTTATCCCTGACACCGACATCAACATGATGGCCGTGCCTGGTTGGGTCAATTCGCAACAGCACACGTTTACGCATCGTGGCGAGTATCTGCTGATTTGCCACGAATATTGCGGGATCGATCATCAAGACATGTTCGCAAAGATCGAGGTTCAATGATGACCGCAACGAACCAGGTTCGGTCAGAAAACCGGGTGGTGATCGCGCATATTTACACCGCGACGGCGGCAATAGCGCTTGGTGCGGTCTTCGGAGTATTCCAGGGCTTTGCACGGACCGGCGCCTTCGCCGCTCCCGGATGGTTCGACTACTATCGAATCCTCACGATGCACGGCGTGCTGATGGCCCTCGTCTTTACGACGTTTTTCATCACCGGACTATCGCTCTTCGTCACCTACCGATCGATCCCGCGAGAACGGACACTCGCTATTGGATGGTTTGGCTGGCTGCTGATGCTCGCCGGCACGGCGATGGCGGCGCTGACCATTCTACGAGGGGACGCCACCGTACTGTATACGTTTTACGCGCCGCTCAAAGCTAGTCCGTGGTTTTACGTTGGGGCGACTCTTCTAGTGCTCGGAACCTGGGTCGTGGCGTTCGAGGTTTTTGAAAACGTCAATTTTTACCGAAAGCACCAACCGGGGCGACCGATCCCGCTCGTCGTGTTCTGCACGGCCGCGACGTTCGTCATGTGGATCGTCGCCACGTTAGGGATCGTCGCCGAGATGGGCCTGCTCATTCCATGGGCCTTCGGCTGGACGCCAGGCATCAACGTGATGCTCACGCGGATGTTTTTTTGGTATTTCGGTCACCCGCTTGTCTATTTCTGGATCATGGGCGCGTACATCATCTGGTATAACATCATTCCGCTGCGTTACGGCGGCAACGTTTTTAGTGATGGTTTGACGCGCTTGACGTTCGTCATGCTGATTTTGCTCTCAACGCCGGTTGGAATCCACCACCAGTTTATGGAGCCCGGAATCTCACCGGTGTGGAAAATGCTTCACACGGTCACCACCTATGGCGTCGCGATCCCATCTTTCATCACTGCGTTTGCGGTCTTCGCGTCGTTCGAGCTTGCCGCGATCGCGCGGGGCCGGCGCGGGTTTGTCGCTACGGTAAGAGGGCTGCCGTGGAACGATCCGACCTTCAGCGGTGCGGCACTGGGGATGTTGCTCTTCATCGCGGGTGGCTTCGGCGGTTTGGTCAACGCCTCGTACAGCATGGATACCGTCGTGCACAACACGATCTGGATCGTGGGCCATTTCCACGTGACGGTTGGCGGGCCCGTCGCGCTCACGTTCCTCGGAGCCGCCTATTGGTTGATACCTCGCGTAACCGGTCGGGCATTGTGGAAGCCGGAGCTGGCGCTCTTCCAAACCCGCCTGTGGTTCTTCGGCATGCTGATTATGTCGTTTTCAATGCACTTCGCCGGTTTGCTCGGCGCACCGCGTCGCACGGCGGAGGTGGCATACATGGGTGCCGCCGCCGCGAATGCGTGGCAACCGCTGATGCTGCTCGCGGCAGCTGGAGGCTTTTTTCTCTTCCTGAGCATCCTGGCGTTCGTTGCCGTTGCGATTGGAACGCTTTTGCAGAACGTCAAGAGCGAATCAATGGAGGCAACCTTCGCGACGCCGGCGGATTCGTCAATTCCGACACCGCAGCCGTTGCAGCACATCTACCGATGGGGGGCCGTTGCCCTCGTATTGGCCGTGCTCGCGTATGCGGGTCCGTTGGGAGAACTTTTGCGCCATCCCGGCTATCTTGCGCCGGGAATGAGAACCTGGTAGTAAGGCAGGCTCGACTATTTGCGCTCTCGAGGCACGACCATGACCGGCACCGGCGCGCTTCGCACCAGACCTTCGGTCACGCTGCCCATAACGAGTCGATTGAAGCCACTGCGGCCGTGACTTCCGATAACGATGAACGCTGGCTCGATTGCGGCGGCAAGCCGCACGATTTCGGCAACCGGCGCGCCGTCTGCGGTCTGGGCAGAGATTGAAACTCGACCTAGAGCGTGATTTTTGGCTGCAGCGACGATAGCCATACCTTCGGCCTCTAGTTCCTCGAGGCAGCCTGCGACCAGCTGCGCTTGCCCTCCACTCATCGTCGCCGCTCTAGCGAGGTCGACTACGTGACAGACGATGACCTCGGCATCGAGTTGTGCCGCTAAGCCGACTGCTAAATCCAACGCCTCGAGCGAGCACGAAGAGCCATCGATCGGAACCAGGATTCTCGCGTTCGTGGCGACCCGCGCCTCGGCGCGGACGGTGAACACCGGTACCGATGCCGTACGCAAGACGCCCTCGGCGACGCTGCCCATGAAGAGACGCTTTAGCCCTGATCGACCATGCGTGCCTGCGACGATTCCGTCTGCACCGATGGCCTTTGCGTAGCTTACTATTTCGAAGACGGGTTCGCCGTCCAGGACTATGCCGGTGGCCGTGGCGCCGCTTTCGATCGCTTTCGCAAGCGCCTGATCGACGACGCTCTTGGCATGAGCGTGGATCTGCGCGACCGCCTCTTCGATCGTCGCCGGCGAACCGGTCCCGTACGCGGGGGCGGGGTCGGCAACTGAGCAGACGCTAATTTTTGAGCTTGTACCCTTTGCCAGCATCAAAGCAAGGTCGAGTGCGCGTAGAGCACACTCCGAGCCGTCGAGAGCGACGACGAAGTTCTTTAACATTTAGTGGACCCTTCCGAGAACGGCGAGCGTATGTCGCGCGATCATGAGGTTCTCGTCGGTGGGCACGACTAGTGCCGCGACGCGGCTTTCCGGACGCGAGATAACGCGCTCGTTTTGCCGATTCGCCGCGTCGTCGAGTTGTAGTCCCACGTACTCGAACGAGGCACAGGCGCTCGCGCGAACCGAAGCAGCATGTTCGCCGATCCCGCCGGTGAAGACGAGGGTCTGAAGGCCGCCCAGCACGCCAATCATGGCTCCGATATGCTTAACGAGCTGATAGACAAAAAGCTCGATGGCTTGCGATGCTGCACGGTCCGATTCTTGCTTTTCCAGCAGCTCCTTCATATCGCTAGACGTTCCGGAGGCGCCCAATAGACCCGACTGCCGATAGAGCAGGAACCTCAAACGCGCAAGGTCGTAGCCGTCACTCAAAAGGCGCAGAATGACCCCAGGATCGAGATCCCCCGGACGCGTCCCCATCATGAGCCCACCGAGGGGGCTGAATCCCATCGTCGTATCAACCGGGACCCCGTCCTTTAGGGCGCAAAGGCTCGCACCCGATCCGAGGTGAGCGATCACGGTCGCCCCGGGCGCGTCGCCGAGCTGTGACGAAACGTATTCATAAGATAGCCCGTGGAACCCGTAGCGTTCGAGCAACGGATCGAGGTCTTGAGGGAGTGGAAGACGTCTGGCGATCGCAGGTGCCCTTCGGTGAAATGCCGTGTCGAAGCAGAGAACCTGTGGAACCCTGGGGAAACGTCGGGCTGCGGCGTAAACGAGATCGAGTTCGGCGCGCAAATGGAGCGGCTCGACGTCTACGAGGTTTTCTAGGTCGCTCAATGCTCGCGCGTCCGCCCGGACTGCTCGGGAGTTCCTCAAGCCGCCGAACACGATGCGATGGCCGACCGCAGCAACGGTGTCTTTCGGGCCTGGCGGCAACCGATCGAGAATATCGTCGAGGGCCGCTGACGCGTCTGCCACAAACGGAATGCAGTTCGTCATCGTACGCGAGATCTCTTGACGCTGCCCTGAGATGTCGTAGGCCCCAAACTTAAGCGACGACGAGCCCCTGTTGAGGCACAGAATCTGCGTCATTCCGCGTGCAGCGCGTCGATCGGATCGAGGTGGGCGGCCTGGCGCGCCGGATAGAAGCCGAATCCAACTCCGATTACTGCCGAGAAAAGAAGCGAAATGGCAATAGACGATAGCGAAACTGTAAACGGGAAGCGGCCGACCTGCGCCGCTATGGCGGAGATCGCAACACCGCAAAGAATTCCAATCCCGCCGCCGATCAGTGAGAGTACGATGGCTTCCACGAGAAATTGGAGGAGAATCGCGCCGGCGCGGGCGCCGACTGCCATGCGCAGCCCAATTTCCCGCGTGCGTTCCGTAACGGAAACCAGCATGATGTTCATAATGCCGATTCCCCCGACAACGAGCGACACGGCGGCGATGGACGCCAACAAAATCTGCAGCATTAATCCGGCGGACGATGCGGCGCGAGCGATGTCCGCAAGGTTTCGCACCTGGAAGTCGTCGGGTTGCGGTGGAATAATGCGATGCCGGGTTCGCAGCAGCTGCGAGATATCGGCAATCGTTCGGCCGACGTTGCCGGGAGCATCGACGGAAACGGCCAGGGCGGCCACGACGTTGGGGCCGTTGGCCGACGTGGAGAGGCGCTGCATCAAGGACGAATAGGGCATAACGATCACATCGTCTTGATCGGTTCCCATTACGCTGTGGCCTCGTGAAACGAGCACCCCAAGTATCCGGAAAGGAACATTGTTAATGGTTATCGTTTGGCCGACGACGCTCCCATCGCCAGGAAAAAGTTCGTGTTCGACGGTCGTTCCGATGACACAAACCTTCGCGCTTGTTGCGACGTCAGCATCATCAAAAAAGTAACCGGATTGTATCGGCCAGCTTCGTACGAACGCATAGGCCGGGGAAACGCCGGCAACGGTGGTCTGCCAGTTGCTGTATGGTGAAACCGCCTGGGTCCGCAGCGTGACGAGCGGAGAGACGGCGGCGGCGTGGCGGACTTGCTGAGCGATGGCCAGCCCGTCGTCAACGGTAAGAGTTGAAGCTGCGCCGACGCCGGCATTTACGCCGCCGGTCGTCGTGCTGCCCGGAAGGATCACGACGAGATTGCTTCCCAGGCTTGAGATGGTGGCCTCGATATTACTGCGAGCGCCCGCGCCAATCGCTACTGTAACGATCACAGCGGCTACGCCGATAATGATCCCCAGCACGGTCAGCAGCGAACGCTGTCGATTTCGCATGAGCGCTCGAAAAGCAATTACGACGGCGATCTGCAGTTTCACGATGCTTTCGTCATGTCGCGCTGGGTCGTCGGTTCGTCACCGACGACTCGCCCGTCTCGAAAAGAGATGATCCGTTGCGAAAAGCGCGCGACATCGAGCTCGTGCGTAACCATAAGAATCGTGATTCCTCGGCTTCGCTTCAATTGCAAGAACAAATGCATGATTTCTCCTGAAGTCTTGGAATCGAGCGCTCCAGTGGGCTCGTCGGCGAGGATTAGCATTGGGTTGTTGACCAGTGCTCGCGCAATCGCGACCCGCTGCTGCTGGCCTCCTGAAAGCTCGTGCGGACTTGATTGATGGTGCTGCTCGTCGAGACCGACGTCAAGCAGAGCCTGCCGCGCGCGAGCACGGCGGTCAGGCGCCGACACCGACGCATACATCATCGGCAGTTCCACGTTCTCCAACGCCGAGGTGCGAGCGAGCAGATTGTACTGTTGAAACACGAAGCCTATTTTAGTGCGGCGGAGATCGGCGAGCTCGTCGGAAGATAGGATCGCTACATCGACGCCGTCGAGAAAGTAAGCGCCGGAACTCGCGCGATCGAGACAACCGATGATATCCATAAAGGTCGACTTACCGGAGCCTGAAGGCCCCATGATGGCGGTAAAGCCACCCGGCTGCAGTTCGAACGTAATGCGATCGATCGCCGTGAACATCGTGTCGCCCGTTGGAAAGACCCGCGTGAGATCGCGCGTTTGCACTATGGGCGTCACGGCGCGTTGGAAGCGGCAGAACTCGGGCCGCCGTCGTCAACGACGACACGATCGCCGGTATCGAGCACGCCGGATACGATTCGCACGCCGACGCGCGTTCCATCAATGGCAAGGACTTTGACGTCGACTCGGCGCAGCGCGTCGCCACTTTGAACGTAGCAATGAGCCGGACCGCCGACCGAAATCGTAAGCGAGTCGGAACTGTTCGTAGTTCCCCACTGGGAGCGAGCGAGCGGGACCCCTTCGCCTGCTGCCGGCATGCTGACCCTGTACTTTCGCGTGATTGCTTCGCTCGGCCGCCACTGGAGCGCCGCGAGAGGCAGCATCGTCGCTCGATCGAAGCTCGCGACGACGATCTGCACGTTGGCAGTCATTCCGGGGCGCAGCGCCCCGTCGTCGTTTTTCGGGTAGGCCACCGTATCGTAAGTCGTGACGTTGTTGATGATGGTTGGGTTCTGCCGGACCTCGTTGACGCTCGAATAGAAGATGCGGTTCGGATAAGCGAGCACGGAGAACGAAACGAGCTGTCCGGTGCGCACCGAACCCACGTCCGGTTCGCCGACGGCGACATCGAGCTCCATTTTCTTGAGGTCCTTGGCGATCGTGAAAAGCGTTGGAGCCTGCAGCGCCGCGGCGACCGTCTGTCCGACCGAAACGTTTCGCTGAATGACCGTTCCGTCGACGGGCGACGAGATCGTGGCGTGCTCGAGGTTGATCTCGGCTTGGCGGACCGCTGCGCGCGCGGCACGAGCTGCGGCATCGCTCGCGCTTTGCGAAGCGACCGCACCGACCGTTTGCGCAGCCGAGCTGCCGGCCTGATCGCTGCTTGCGATGCTGTTCAGTCGAGACGTTTTGGAGCTCGTCTGCGCTGCTACCAAGGCGTCGTGGGCCGCGGCAGCGTTGCTGACGTCGTTGTCAACGATATTTTGCGCGACGTAGCCCTGCCGGAGCAGCGCACGATCGCGGCCTAGCGTTAGCGCCGCAAGCGCAAGCGCCGCGCGTGCCTTTTGCACGTCTTCGTCGGCCGCCGCGATTAGTTGAGCTTGCGACTTGGCGTTCGTGTTGGCCGCGGAGCTCGCATATGTGGCGCTCGAAAGGGAAGAGCCCGCGACGGCGCGCTGTGAGTCTTGTTGCGCGAGCGTCGCTTTGGCCTGGTCGAGAGCTGCGACGAAAAGGCTGGGATCAAGTCTCGCGAGCACTTCGCCACGATGGACCTGGCTGTTATAGTCGACGTAGAGTTGCGCTATGGTGCCGGAGGCTTGCGATCCAACTAAGATCGTATCTTGCGCAGCCAGCGTCCCGGTAGCGGTCACCTTCTGAGAAATCGAAGCGCGGGTCACGGGCGACGTCACCAAGTCCGGCGAGCTGCCCGAGCAGGCCGCTTCGAGGGCCAGGAGCAGGACGGCGTATCTCCAAACGCTTCGACGTTGCACCCTCCCAGCTTAGCGACTCAGGGTTACCCTCCGGTGAATCGATTGTGAAGGCATTTCCCGGGCTCTTCACGAGCAATGAGAAGGACTTGAGAACGTCGCGATTCTTCGCCGATTCACAAGCGTGCGGTAGGCTTAGCCCATGCCGCCGCTACGTGAAATAACGCCGGTCGAACGCTCGGTCAAACAAGCGCATGCCGCGCTCGAGCAGTTCTTCCATTCGCTCGAGGCGTCCGACGGAGTCGCGCGCCTGCGCTTGCGCGTTCCCATGCGCGCGCCGACGAAGCAGTTCGGCCTCTCGATCGATCGCGAAGTGCGGATCGAGGCGCGGCCGGTGCGCAATCCCGGGTACGACGCCGAGGTCATGGAGATCTCGTGGGTGCCCGAAGGGAACGCCATTTTTCCGCGGTTCGACGGGAAGCTGTTCCTCACGGGATTCGGCAATGCCGCAACGAGTTACGTCGAGCTTGACGGCTACTACACGCCGCCCTTCGGCGCGGCGGGTCAGATCTTCGACGCTACGATCGGACAACGAATCGCGCAGGCCACCGCCCGCGAGTTTCTCGCCGACTTGAAGGCAGCAATCGAAACCTCCTAACGAGGCGGAGAAAGAACCGCTACTCGGTATCGACCGTCCTTCGACGTCGCTCAGGACCGCGCTTGGCGCAGGCGATAAGGAATTCTTTACTCCGTATCGACCGGCTTGTAGGATGGCGCTTGATGCAGGAAGTACTCGCGCGAATATTTTGACGGAATCTGAGTGAAGGCGCGCGGACCCTGCGAGAAGTCGAAGCAGTCGACGATGCTCGTTGCGCGCATGTCGGTCGTTCCCAAACGGCCGAGGTTCCAGTTGTCTTCGATGAATTTTACGATGCTGCCGAACTCGTACTGCGTGTTGGAGATATACCCGCCTTGGCTCTCCGCCCCCTTACGCGCGTAAGCCGAGATCAGGAGCATCGGCACGCGGAATCCGAGGCCGCCCCAATGATCGAACGGCTGCGGCGGTTTCGCCGGATCGTAAAAGCCGCCCCAGTCGTCCCATACGACTATAATTGCGGTCGAGTCCCAATACGAGCTTTCGCCGACCGCATTGACAACGCTCGCAATCCAGGACGGCCCGTTGTCGTGAGCGACGCCG
Organism: Candidatus Cybelea sp.; assembly: GCA_049695635.1. Taxonomy (GTDB): domain Bacteria; phylum Vulcanimicrobiota; class Vulcanimicrobiia; order Vulcanimicrobiales; family Vulcanimicrobiaceae; genus Cybelea. The sequence continues at coordinate 15,432 of JBAVSO010000076.1, forward strand.
GGGTGATCGGAGTTCGAGTCGTCGGGGATCAGCCACGAGACGGCCGGAAGCGTTCCGTAGCTAATGTCTTGGAAGATGAGATTCTCCCAAGGCGAGGCGGTCGTCACGTTCGTACCCCACTCCGAGCTATTGCGGACGGGCCATATCATGTCGAATGCATTCCAATACCCGCCCACGCCATTTTTGACCGCGGGTGAATAGTACTTCCACGAGACCGATTTGGCATCGAGCAGATCGCGCAGGGTCGGATAGTATGCGCCCGATCCCGGAAACTGATTCGTGCACGGGTAGGGACCCTTGGTGCGAGTGAAGCCGCTCCCGGTCCAGACCAGCAGCGTCGTCGAAGTACCTGTCTTGGCGTCGCATCCCCATGGATGGGTGGTCGGATAGTCGATTAGGCTTTCGGTCTGGGCTTGATCGATCGTGGTGCCGCCGCGAATCAAGTCCTGATGCGCGGTAAAGCTCCCGCTGCCTTGCGTCTGGAACATTTGATCCGCGAGCACGTACTGTTTAGCGATATCCCAGTACGGCGCGATCTGCTGCGGATTAACGTATTGGTAAGCCTTCTTGCCGGCCGCCCCGGGACATTGCGGGCCGCCTGCTGGTAGGTTGAACCCATCCATCTTACCGCCGTCGTAGTCGCCGATGAAGCCGGCGTAGGAGTGCCCGAAGTCGCACGGATAGGCGAGATTTGCGACCTGCAGCTTGATCTTTTTCGTTTTGCCTCCGACCTTCTCTTTGCCGTGCGTCGTGCCGTCGGCACCGGGGAAGGTCGCGAAGAGGTTGTTGAAACTGCGATTCTCTTGAATCATCACGATGACGTGTTTGATGTACTGCGAGCTCGTGTGGTGATCTTCGGTGAGGATCTGTGGCAACGTGCCGCTCGGCGCCGCGCCGCGGGAGCCGCTACATGAAGCCAGAGCGACGGCGATCAACGTCGCAAAAAATGCGCGATTCACGGGGTGCGGATTCGACGAACCCGGCTGCCTTACCCACCGCCCTGGCGCAGGCGATCGAGCAGAATGCCGAGGTAATCGGGTTCGCCGGCGAGCTGATGTTTTCGGTATTCGGCGGCATCGAAGAGCCAGTCGGGGAGGGTCGCCGGCAGCCCGATCTCGTTGTTCTGCACGTCGAAGTTAAACGACGTGGGAGGGTTCTGATAGGTCCAAATCGCGTGGGTAACGACCCAGCGGCCAAGCACGTTGCGAAAGTAGACGGTGACGTCCGTTGGGCTCACCGGTGCCTGGAGCGTCGGCCTGTACGTCCCGACGAAGTGGGCCTTCCGCAAGTCGTAGGTTTGCACGTCAATCCAAAGATCACGCAGGTTATGTTTTTGCGGATCGTCGCGCGGCTCCAGCCGCAAGTGGTAAGTCTCGTGTCCCTCGACCTCTTCGATCGGCGGAGGTTGCGCGCTGTTTCCAATCGTGTACGAAGGCTTGGCAACCGCGACGACCCTCGCGATCGTCTTAAAGCCGGCAACGTCAGGGAGCATCGAAACCGCGCCTCCGGCGGGTGCCACGCGCACCGACGACCGCGTCACCCACGCGAACGGACCGAGGAACTCGGGCAAGATCATTGCGGGGGGAAGTTTTCCGCTGGGAATCGGATCGCTCACGTTCTCCATGCCGTCGGCGAGTCGCACGGCGTAGCGATGAACTTCCACGTCAGAGTTCGTTCCGGTATAGAAGCCCATCGGAATCGCGCTGATGTGCCAGGTCGCCGTCCAGATCGCATACGGCGGAACCGGGTAGGTCTGCCAGCGGCGGAACGCTTCGTCGAAGATTCGCTGTGCGGGCGAAAGCGACGCAGGTTGCGCCGTTGGCGGCGTCGCCAACACGATCTTCATCGCATCGAAATCGACCGTATATGCATAATGCTTCAGAAAATCGTTCGAAATGGCGCCCCAGACCGTAAACGGAAATATCGTCAGCGGCGACCCTTGCGGCGTATAGATTCCCGCGACGTTCTGCTGTACCGCGTCGCCGACTGCGATTCGGCGTGCGACGAAGGGGATCGCCGTGACCGCTCCTCCGCCGCCAAAGCCGGTGCCGGCCCCGGCTTGATCGAGTTGAATCTTCGCGGCGGCCACGAGCTGCGGGGAAGCCATCAGGCCGCCGCCCGCGAGACCGGAATCGAAGAGGAATAGACCGGGAGCGGCCTCATTCACTTGCGCGCGCGACATCACGAAGTGATCGCCGGCCAGATAGAAGGGAACGATGGCCGCGTTTGCAGCGGTCGCGTTCGCCTGAAAGGCGGGCGAAGCCGAACGCGGCCGTAGAATCAGCTGCCCGTGCGGATAGTCAATGGTTACTAGAAAGCGCTCGAAATATGTCGTGCCGACGATGCCGTCGATCTGCAGTTTCGGAAAAAGCCCCGAAGCGTGCGTGACGATGACGTGAACCGGAACGTCGTACGCAGTCGCGCCGCCAAGCGCGAGCGACGCGAGCATGCCGCTTTCGGTTGGAGCGCGCCGGCCGCCCGCGAAGACCCCGCTACCGGAGCTGGCCATCTTGACGCCGATACGCGCGGCAAAGCTCGGTTCGAGGTCGACGTCGGCGCCGGTGTCGACGATAAAGTTCGCGGGCGTGCCGTTGGCCACGACACGTACGACCGGCAGCGGGTCGGCGGTCAGAAACGGTAGGTAGGTCTCGCTTCCTTGGAGCGTCGTGCGCCGCGCGGCCTCGGCGCGGCGCCGCGCGACTTCACCCAGAAGCCGCGAGACGCGATTGCTTTGGGCGCCTGCCGTCTCGAGCGGATCCAAGAGGGCTTCGGATGCGCTAAGGTTGTTCTCGTACAGCCGAATCGTGCCGAGACCAAACTCGGCTTCCCGATCGCCCGGGTGCGTTCGCAGATAGGTTTCGTAAGCGGCCGCGGCCGCCGAGAAATCGCCGCGCGCAAAGAGCGCCGCCGCCGACTCGTCTGCGGCGCGTGCGGAAGAAGTCGTGCCAAGCAGGGTAATCGCGGCAGCGGCAATGACCCTTTCGATCATGAGTGTAGCTACTTTCTCCGGTTCGCCGCAGTTACGCTCCGTTTCACGTAGTCCCGCTCCGTGCGGGCTACTTCCCGAGATTTGGGGGAGTTCAAGCGTGCTCGTGTGGAAGCGAGCCTGACGTGGCCAAACGATTCCGTGCAATTTTGGAAGGCGTCGACGACTCGTCGGGGACGTTCGTCCGGGTTCCGGATTCAGTCATGAGCGCGTTTGACGGCCGGATACGGGTTCCGGTGCGCATCGCGGTCAACGGCGTCGAGCACCGGACGACGATTTGCGATATGGGCAGGGGACCCTCGATCGGTATTCCCGCCGCCGTTCGGCGCGTGGCGCGCATCGAGCATGGCGACCGGATCACGCTCTCGCTCGAAATCGACCGCGAGGAACGCACGGTCGACCTCCCCCCGGATTTCGCCAAAGCCATGTCCGCCGCCGAGCAGCGCGCCTACGATGCGATGTCGTACACCCACCGCAAGGAATACGTGCAATGGATTGAAGCTGCGAAGAAGCCGGAGACGCGCGCGCGCCGGATCGGTCAGGCGCGCGAGAAGCTCCGCGAGTGCGCGAAACGATAAACCTAGTACGTCAATACAGACCCGGAATGAGTCGCGACGTCCTCGCGCGGTAGGTATCGTACGGCTCGCCGAACTGCGCGCGCAGCAGCGCCTCTTCGGATTGTATGCGAGCGATGACCGGCGGGATCAAGAGGACGGCTAAGAGCACGCCCACGCCGGAGCGAAAAGCGAGGCCCCAACCCAAGGAGCTTAGCAGCAACCCGAGATAGCTCGGATGACGGATAACGCCGTAGAGTCCGCCGGTCATCAGAGCATGTCCGGGCTGAATCGCGACTAGCCCGCTGAACCGATCGCCCAAGACAACGACGGGTGCGAGCCGCAGTACGCCGCCAATCGCCGTCAACGCGACGCCGAGCCAGCGGACCGCGTCGCCATCGATCGTCCAAAATCCGATCCGGTCGGTCCATGGAGGCAAGAACGCACCGAGCAGCCCGATGCCGACGATTGCGCCGATCACCCAGCGATTCCCACGGTCTTCGCGAACGCCGGGGCTCAAGTTGCCGCCCGCAAAGAGCGCGGCGATGCAAAGTGCGACAAAAACTGCAGCGAGCGCGATCAGCGGCGGACGCGAGAAGAACGCGGCGGGCCCGCCGAAGGCTAGAACGGCGAGCCCTAAGTAAACGATCCCGCCGCCGAGCGAAAGCGCCGCCCGCGACATCGGCGTCAACTCTTACTGCGTTCCGATCTTTTCGTTGGCATTGTCGAGCAAGTAAATCTTGTCGGCATGCCGCGCGCCCAGCGCTTTCTGATCGTAAATGATGCCGACGTACTGCCCTGCCTTGATCTTGTTCATCTGATACGTCGTTCTGCCATCCGCCGAGAAGACCTGATCGAACTTCGGTACGATGACAAAGCTCAGGGTTTGCTTGGTCTTAGGATCTTGCACCTTGATGTTATCCGTCGACACGTGAACGGCGATGCCGTAGAAGGTCGACGTTGTTGTGGCAACCGCGGCGACCGGCAGCCCGCAGAGCAGAGCTGCCGTTAGCGCCGCCTTGCTCGGGAGATTCGCTATGTACCTCATCGCTCGTTTGTACCCACGAAGCGAGCGGTCTATGCCTGCGCATCGGCGAAGGCCGGAGCATGGAAGCGACGCTCTTTGCGGACGGAGGCTCGCGCGGTAATCCCGGACCGGCAGCCAGCGGGGCGGTGCTGCTCGATCCCAAAGGCGAGGTGCTCGAAGAGGTTGGCGCATACCTTGGAATCGCGACCAATAACGTGGCCGAATGGACGGCGCTAGTGCTCGGTTTGGAGGCCGCGGCAAAGCGAGGGATACAGCGCTTGAGCGTGCGGCTCGACTCCGAGCTCGTCGTAAAGCAGCTGCGTGGCGAGTATCGCGTGAAGCACGCCGGTCTGCAGCCGCTCTACAACCGCGCTCGACAACTCCTGCGTCGTTTTACCGAGGTGGATGTCAAGCATATCCCGCGCAAGCAGAACGCACTCGCGGATGGGCTGGTAAACCGGGTGTTGGACCAGAAAGTGCCGGCGCCGGCAGAGGTATGCGACTGAGATGCGCCGCTTCCCGATCGAGATTCTCATCATCGTGCTCTCGGCCGTGATGTTGATTCTCGGCTGGCGCATCTACGGTGCGGGAGAGATGGGCCGCTTCGGCCCGGCGATTCACGCTCAGAAAGCTCCGAGCGCGCTCTACGCGCGCATGACGGTCAAGTACGTCAAACCGCCGATCTACCAAGAAGAGTACCGAATGGCCGACGTTGAGGGCGTTTCGTCTTTCGTCTATCGGATACGCGGCACCAAAGGTCACGAGATCACGGTGACCGCGCCGCCCGCGCGGGTCTACGACGTGAGCTTTTTCTTTGGCCGGCTTACCCAAGACGGCATTTGGCAGCTGGTGAACCGCGAGCCTTTGCCAAACGCAGACGCGCATTACACGATTTTCGTGCGGCAGGTCGTTGATTACCAGCACGGCGAGCGGACCGTCACCTTCACGAATCCGGAGCACTGGGCGACGAAGTCCGAGCGTCAGTTCGAGATCGACCTCTCGAAGGGCGTGCCGAGCGATCTGCTACACATGCAGAGCACGCAGGTCGCTGATCCGCGTTACCAGCAAATCGTAAACGACTTCCGCAATTTCGGTCCGGACGAGTTTCGGCATAACGTCGAGGTCGCGCAGGCGCGCATTCGCGGGATGCACGGCTGACGTGAAGAGGCGTTTGGCAATACGAGCGGCCGTCGCGCTCGCGCTGTTGGCTATCGTGGGAGTCGAGGCGTATAGGGTCGCCGAAAGCCCGGCGAATCAGATTTTCGGCAAAACGCTGGTTAGCGGGCCGAAAAACGAGCGAGTCGTCGCGCTGACGTACGACGATGGGCCGAACCCGCCATACACCGACCAAATCATCGCAGTCCTGCGCGCCGAGCATGTCCGCGCGACGTTCTTCGTTGTGGGCCGGGCCGTCGCCGCCTATCCGCGGGTCGTGCGCCGGGAGGTCGAAAGCGGCGATGCGATCGGGAATCACACTTGGAGTCACGGTCACCTTCTGCTCTACGATGGCAGCGGTTTGCGCCGAACGCTCGAACGCACCGATGCGGTGATCTTCGCCGCGACCGGAGTGCATACGCGGATCATGCGGCCGCCCTTCGGTGCGCGCGACTGGCTCGTGCTGGACGAGGTCCGCAAGCTTGGGTACACTCCGGTGATGTGGTCCGTGCCGCTGCCCAACGACTGGGAATATCCGCCTGCTCGTATCATTGCCGCACGAGTGCTGCGCTACGCCGGCGATGGAGCGATCATCGACCTGCACGACGGCAATCAAGGCATCGTCTGCGCTGCCAGGCACTCGTCAGCGCGGCTTTGCGATCGCAGCGCCGACGTAGAGGCGACGCGTTTAATCGTCGAGGCGCTAAAACGCCAAGGCTATCGGTTCGTTACCATACCGGAGCTGCTGCACTTGCAGGCGCACGCTTCTACGCGTACAGTTTCCCGTGCAGGCGGATAAAACCGCCGGGATGGTGGTGGCCGGGATCGTGATGTGTCCAGTGAACGACCGGCAAACGACCCGGATCGTGAACCATTTCGCCGCGTACCTCGATGCGATCACCGGCCCGAACGGGGCAACGCGGCGCGATCCCGACGTTGTCGACGATTTCGACCCTTCCCGCGTTGCTCCGTACCTCAAAAGCTTCGTGCATGGCATGCGTGCGCGACCCATAGAAGAATCGCGGCGGCGACGCGACCGTTGCGGTGAAGTCTACCCAGGCGGGCGCCGTTCCGGCATACGCGGCAGCGAGATCCATCGCCGCTCTCATCACGCGTGGTGCGAGAACGGCTAGGGCACCGAGAATGCGAACGCTTCGAACCGCGCGCTTGCGCCTGGTGCCGGTAACGTCCACAAACGCCGAACTGCTCTGGCAAGTGCTCCAAGAGCCCGATTTACGCGACTATCAAGATTTGCCCGACCTCGATCGCACGCAGTTTCTGCGGGTAGTGGGCGCACGGCCCAAACGCTTCGTTGCCGGAACCGCGGGTCGCTTCGAGTGGCTGCTCCACTACGACGGCGACGACGAACCCCTCGGCTGGGTCTCGATGCGGATCTCCGAATCGAACCGCACTACCGGCGAGATCGGATACAGCGTGGTGCGCGCGCATCGCGGGAAGGGGATCGCGACGGAGGCGGTGGCGGCCTTAATCGACGAGGGTTTCTCTCGCGCGCGCCTGCGAGAAATCAGAGCCTATTGCCTTCCCGAGAATACGTTCTCGCGTGCCGTTTTGCAGCGCAATGGGTTTGACGATCGGGGAACGCTCGCGCGCGGCGCAACGGTACAAGGAAGGCCCGTTGACGTTATCGCACATGCGCTCGAGCGCGAGCGCTGGAGCGCAAAGCCTAGCGAGAATCCGGCGGCCACTCGATCGTGACGTTCGCCTGGTGGAACCCCGCGTAGCGCTTTACGAGCGATCCGAGTAGATACTCGACCAGCGGTTCGCGCACTACCGCAACTACAATGCGTTCGCCGACCTCGCTAAGCGGCACCCAGTCCACTCCCACCACATGATCGCCGATCTCCCCCAGAGCCGAGCCGCTGTCATCCTGACCCTTCGACTCGGCGCGGAGTTTACCGTGAGCGAAGTCGAACGGCGCAGGCACTAGTGTGTCATCCTGAGCTTGTCGAAGGATGACTCGAAACGTCACGTTCAGAAAATGCTTCTCGCCATCGTAACTTTCGCTGACGTACGCGACCTCGACGGCATCCACGGGTAACCCGGTCTCTTCGAAAACCTCGCGCACTACCGTCTCTTCAAGCAGCTCGCCCGGCAGTTGCCTTCCACCGGGCAAGTTCCATAGCGGTTGCGGATGGTTTGAGTACCGTGACGCGACCATGAGCAGCCTTCCGCCACTCACGAGGATGCCGGTCGCCAAGTGCGTGGTGCCGCTCAAATGCCCTGCCGAACCATAACGCTCACGCCAGATTATAGCAGCTACCTTGGGCCCTCGGTCGAGCAACGCTGGTTCAAGCGCCTATAGTACGCTCTCTATTACGTCGAGCGTTTGCGCGGCGGTGCGTTCCCACGTGAACTTTGCCGCGTGCGCAGGGCCGCGCTGCCGCAGCTCGGCCGCGAACGCGGCGTCGCCGGCGACGCGCAAGATTGCCGCAGCAAGCTGCGCTTCATCGCCGGAAGTAACGTAGCAGGCTGCGTCGCCGCCTGCCTCGGGCACCGAGGACGCGTCCGACGCGACGACCGCGGCGCCGTAGCTCATCGCCTCGATCACCGGAAGACCGAATCCCTCGTAGCGCGACGGAAAGGCCAGCAGCGTGCAGCCGCGATAGAGCGCCGCAAGCAGATCGTCGTGAACGAATCCCAGCTCCACGACGCGCACGTTTGCCGCCGGCCTAAAGCCATCGAGGCGTGTCGTCACGACGAGCGAGAGATCGGGACGATCGCGTGCGACCAGCGACATCGCGTCGAGCAAGGTGTCGAACCCTTTGCGCCGCTCGGCCGTTCCGACGTAGAGCACGTAGGGCTTCAACGCGTTTATGTCAAGAGCGACGGGAACGGGTGGTCGCGGCGGCGCGACGCCGAGGGGAATCGGTACGAGGCGTAGGGGCGCGATGCCTAGTTCGCGTGCAAGCTCGCCCTGCGCGAAATGCGAGTCGGTGATCAGGCCGCGACAACGCTGCGCCGCGGCGCGCAAGATCGTTTGGGTCTCGGGCGCGTAATCGGCGACAACGAAGTTCGAGGCATCGTGCAGCGTGGCCGTAGCAGGGAGCGTAAAGCTCGTCCAACTGCAGCCGTTAAACGGAAACCATAGAGCGTCGAGGCCGGCGCGGCCGTGCCAACGCCGAGAAACGACGCGATAGGAGCGTTCCTCGACCTCCCGCAAGTAACGCCGGCGCACGGTCCACGTATGCCACTCCGGAACGATCAACGTTACGTTGACACTCTGCGTTGCGCACCAGACGCGAAGGATCTCGCGCAGATAGCGCCCGATCCCACGGCGATCGCCCGGCAGATTCCAGGCATCCACGCCGAGCCTAATCAAGCGGCGACCGCGCGGAGGACTTCCAAGTGGCGGCGCGCGCTCTCATCCCAACTAAAGAGTCGCGCGCGAGCCGGCCCTGCGGCGCACAGCCGCTCGCGCAGCGCGGGATCCTCAACGACGCTGCGCAGCGCCGCAGCCCAAGCTTTCGCGTCGTCGGGCGGCACGTAGAGCGCCGCATCGCCGCCAATCTCAGGCAGCGAACTCGCCCGCGAGGCGACGACGGGAGTTCCGCAGGCCATTGCTTCGAGCATCGGCATGCCGAACGTCTCGTGGTAAGAGGCGAGCGTCAGTGCCAGCGCGCCACGATAGCAGGCTCGCAGCGATTCGCCCGTATCGGTGGTTAGATCGTCGCTGAGGTTTCCAATGTGGAACACTCCCGGCAGCTCGGGTGCACGTGGCCCGGCAACGGCGAGAATGGGCCCGTCGCCCGCATCCCACGCGCGTCGATATGCCTCGTAGAGCAGCGCAAAGTTCTTTCGCGGCTCGGCGATCGGGTCGCCTACGAAGAGCAGAAACTCTCGCGGCCTCAGTCCCGGCGGAAGCGGATCGGCCAGTCCGGGCGAAAACGACGGCTCTACTCCGTGCTCGATGACCTCGATCGTTTCGAACGGAATCTGCAGCATCTCGTGCAGCTCGGCACGGCCGAAGCGCGAGACCGCGATGACGCGCGACGCCGAGCCCGCCGAACGGAGAAAGGGTTGCTGCGCGTGCGCGCGGCGCTTCGGATCGGGATCGGGATAGCGAAACGGCACCGCATCGTGAATCGTTGCGACGCTGGGAAGCGGCGATGAGAAGAAGGTACCGTTGGCGGGATGCCAGATCGCGTCGAGGTTCCGCGTCGCCCGCGCGCTGACTGCGAACGCATCGCTTCCGAGTGCGCGAGCGTACGAACTGCGGCGACGCTGCGGAAAGGGACCATCGACAAGGAGCGTCAGTTCGACGTCGTCGCGCACTGCGAACCGTCGGAGCACCGCGCGCGCGTAGCGCCCGATGCCGCGCGTATCTTCAGCGATTACGCGCGCGTCGACTGCGAGGCGCAGAGGCGGCATTGCGCGTCCTTCGACCTCGCTACGCTCGGACTCCCGGTGTCGCCGACCGCGGCGAGCGACGGACGTTCGTATGACGGTCGCGCGTCGCGAAAGAGGGATGGGGTCGAGCGCTGCTCGACCGGAAGACTCCGGACGGTTCGTGGGGCGGCTCCAACGATAGGGGCTGGATGATCACGATGGACGCGCTCGCGCTTTTGCGTGAGATGGGCGTCGACCCGTCGAGCGGCGAGGCGCAGCTCGCGAACTCGCGCGTAAAAACGCATCTCACTTGGAAATCGCTCGGCAACCGCCCGTACTTCGACGGCGAGACCGAGCCTTGCATCAACGGCGCAATTCTGGCCTCCGGCAGTTGCTTTGAGGAGCGTTGCGCTCGCATCGTCGATCGCCTTTTAGGCGGACAGCTTGCGGACGGCGGATGGAACTGCGAGGCACCGCCGAGCACGCGGTCGTCCCTCAACTCCACGATTCGTGTTTTGGAAGGCTTACTTGAACACGAACGTAAGTGGGGCGCCGTGACCGCGGTCACCGACGCGCGCACGGAAGCTCACGAATATTTGCTCGAGCGCCGGTTCAGGCGATTGACGACCGGCGAGATCGTCGATCGCTAAAAGCTCCGTCGTCTACCTGACGAATCGCCGGCAACACATTCGCAGCGATGCTCCACGCAAATCTCCTCGTCGTAGGTCGCTTACACCCCGACGAAGAATAACGAGTGCAATGGAAGACTCGCGCCCGCCAATCGCCGTTCTTGAAATCGGCCGGAAGACCAAGACCAGCCTGGTCAACCAATCCTTCGAACCGATTTACGGCGGCTACGCCAACGCTCGCGGAGACGTAAACCTCTTTGCGGCGCGTTGCACCTATCGGGTAAACTTCAAGAACCAGACGCTGCAGGAACGGCCGTCGCTCAACCCTGCCGCCAAGGCTCATTACGACGCAGCCGGGGCGGGCGAGCCGTTCGTGTACGCCAACAAGGAGTTCTTGCGCCTGAGTAACGAGCGCATCGCCGAGATTTGCGCCTCCGGCGCGTTTAGAGTGACGGCCTAGCCTCTGGACTAGGACGACTGCCGCGCCTCGCCGGCACGGTAGCGATAAGCGATGCGCCCTTTCGCACAGATCGTACGGCGAAATGTCGGCGTTAGCAGCAGCGGCCGGTCTCGAGCTTCGCCGATCGAAGATCGGCCTGTAGGAGTCGCTTTTCTCCCGCGGGCCGACCACCGAAGACGACGCAGTAGTTTTGCTTATTTCGTGCTGATAGCCGCTCCAACGGGGATTGCTACGTCAATCGTGTGGTGCGTCGGCGTCCCGCCGGCGGGATACGGCCAACGACTAAACGAGCTGCGGGAATAGCCGCAATAATCGTAATCGGCGCCGGTAGCGTATCTCCTACCGAAGGCGGCGATGACACCCTGAACGATATCGCAGGCAGGGCCGCCGTTGAAGTTCGAGTACATCGTGGGAGTCCCGAGCACACCGCTGCCGGAAAGCGGATAGCTGCAAGATGTGTAGTCAGCCATGCAAAACTGATCGAAGATGACCCACGTGTTTCTGACGTTGTCCCATTGAATGGCGCCCGGGAAGCCAATAGTGCCGCCGCTGAGGTTGATCGTGCTGCAGCTCGATGCACCGCAGGACGAGACAATGGGAATCCCATACTCGGGTCCGAAACCGTCCACCCACAGATCGCCGCTTGGGTCGTAGCCGAGGAACTCGTAGAAGGTCTGGGTGGGATTCGTCAAAACGGTTGGGCTCGACGAGGGGCTCGAGTAGATGAGCACCTGGCCTGGGCTGCCGTCGAGGCTATCTCCGTCGGCAACGGCGATAGCGTTGTTGATTGGGTTGATCGCGCATGACTGCGGAAAGCCGTACGAATCGACAATTGTATTGAGCAGCGTGCCGGTGCGTGAGTATTCGAGAACCTGATCGGCATCGGTATCGGCAATCCAGATGTTGCCTTGACGGTCCGAGCACTCACCTTGCGGGAATACGAATCCCGTGATGGTACCCACGAGGCTCATCTGGGGCATCGCTAACATGTAGACGTCACCGGTACCTACGTCCGTCCCGAAGAGAATCCGACGGAACCTCTGTGCGTCCGGCGAGATCCAGGATTTGCGGTGATCGCGGTGGATGTGCCCGGTCCACTTTACGCCCAGAAAGAGCCGGCCGGGCCGATCGGGTCGGGCCAGGGTGCCCGGAACGTGCAAAAACGAATCTATGCCGAGTCCAGACGCGGGTGCTGATTGCGATGCACCCGAGCTGCAGGCGGCAAGTAACGCGGCAACGGCGAACGCAAAAGGCGCGATCGTCGCCGATTTTAACATGCTCATACGGATTGCTCCTGTTTTGCTGCTCCGTGGTCAGGCTTGGCCACGGCCCCCGGCGGAGCCGGGATTAAGTGTTCACCTGATTGCTATGCTAACCTGCAAGAGCAGGCGGCGGAAACTCGTGCTAAGTCTTCGAATCCGAGCCGCGTGACCGACGTTGCCGCGCATTTGATTCTGGGCCCGCGCGAAGAGCCGTTCTTGAGCGCGATGCTCGAATCGATCGCCGGCGTCGCCTCGCTCTTGATCGTCAACGACAACGCCCCCGACCCCTCGCCGCACGCGGTTACTCTTGCGGCGAGTCACTTCGCCCGGACGGATCGCCTCGTCGTGGATCGTACGCCGTTTTCCGGATTCGCCGCCGCCCGCAACGTCTGTATGCGGCTGCACGCGCAGCGCAGCAATGCACGCTGGGTTGCGTTCATTGATGCCGACGAAGTGCATGGCCCCGGCGCGCGCACGATCGCGCAGCGCCTCGATCGTGTTCCGGTCGAGTACGATTTCGTGGATGGCTACACGTGGCATTTCTTCGGGTCGTTTTCTTACTACACGTCAATCGAGCGACGCATGATGTTCTTCCGTTACGGTCCGCAGGTGCGATGGGAGGGCGCCGTCCACGAGCAGCTGCAGGGGCTGAGCGGCAGACGGGTGGCGCTGCCCTACATCTACGCACACTACGGTCACACGCTTGAGCCGCGCCGGCATGCCGAGAAGGGGCGCCACTACTCGTCGCTGGGGGCGCCCGGAAACGTGCTGCGCGAAGAAGAGCTCGGCGCTTTCGATGTCGTTCGCTATTTTGCGCCCGTCTATCCGCGTCTGTTGCGTTTCACCGGCTCGCATCCGTCGTACGCGCGGTCGACCCTCGAGCATCTGAACCCAAGCTTGCAGCGCCATCACGAGCTCACCGCGCAAGTCGTAGGCACGCAGCCTGTTGTGGTGAAGCTGCGCAACCTCTTTCGCAAGCCGCACTACGAGCTTCGCTGGCGGTCGCGGGCGCTCGACCCACTCGGCCGCCGGCTCGTTCGAGAGCCCTAACGGAACGTGCTTTATTCTGCCGCTGCGGCGGGCGTCAGCACGCGGCCCGCGTTACGCCTGATGAGAAAGACGAGTGGCGTCGAGAGCACGAAGACGATCGCGGTCACGCGGAAGAGGTAGTTGTATGCGATCATCGCCGCTTGTTGCGATACCATCTGCGTTAACGCGGGGACCGAATAGCCGTGCGTCTGCGTCACGCCGGAAGCAAGGACGTTCCATGCGACGGCCGTTTGGTGCGTCAGCAGCGTGGTGAGAATCGCTATGCCTAAGCTCCCCCCGAGCTGGCGAAGCAGCGTAAAGACGCCGGTCGCGCCGGCAAGCTCGGCCCTTGGAACATCGCTCAACGAGATTGTCGTCAGCGGAACGAAGAGAAAACCGAGCGCGAAGCCCTGCACGAGGCGCGGCCAGAAAACGTCCCAGTACCCGGCTTGGACCGTCATGCCGCCCAAGAGCCAGCTCGACCAAGCAAAAAGCAGCATTCCGAAAACGATCGACCAACGGCCGTCAATGTAATTGAGGAGACGTCCGATGATCAGCATCGAAACGGCTGTGGAGAGCGCGCCCGGCATCAGTGCCAGGCCGGTTTGGAACGCGGTGAAGCCGAGCAACGTTTGAAAGAAGAGCGGTAGGATCAGCGCCGTCCCGAAAAGCCCGAAACCCATGATCACGCCCAAGACCGAGCCGACTGAGAACGATCGGAACTTGAAGACGTTCAGATCCACGATCGGGTACTTGTCGCGCAGCGTTTTCAAAACGAAGACGATCAGCGTGACGGCGGACACCACGCTAAGGAGCACGATCGTCTGCGACTGAAACCAATCGTCGCGCTCACCCTGCTCGAGAACGAACTGCAGTGACGCCAGTCCCGCGGTCAACAAACCGAGCGCGACCCAGTCGATGCCGCCCTTCGGCTTGGCGATGTACTTCGGACTCGGAATGAACGCTAGCGTCATTAGGAAAGCCGCGATCCCGATAGGAATGTTGATGTAGAAGATCAGTGGCCAGCTCGCGTTGTCAACGATCCAGCCTCCGAGCGTGGGTCCGATCGCGGGGCCGACCATCGCACCCATGCCGAAGATCGCCATCGCGGCGCCGCGGCGCTCGACCGGGAAAGTCTCGAAGAGGATTGCCTGCGCCGTCGGTTGCAGCGCGCCGCCCCCGATGCCTTGGATGATGCGATAGAAAACGAGAACCCATATGGATCGCGCCGTGCCGCAGAAGAAGGACGCAACGGTAAAGAGCGCTAGCGACGCGGCGTAAAACGTTTTGCGTCCAAAGAGCGCGGTAAGCCATCCGTTGAGCGGCATGATGACGACGTTAGCTAGGATGTAACCCGTGGCAACCCAGGCGACCTCGTCAACGGTCGCGCCCAGGTTGCCGCCGATCGTGTTGATCGCGACGTTGACGATCGTGCTGTCGATGATCGCCATGATGAGCCCGAGCATCACGGTGATCGTAATCAGCGCAACCGGCGGCCCGTGGTCCACTCGCGGCGGATTGCGCATGGCTAAGGTGGCCGACATCTTCTAAAGGCCTCTAACCCGTCCTCGAACAAGGGACGTTGCGGTGCATCTTCGGTTTGACGCGGCACAGAAGAAGACGGCCGCTCTTCTCGTTGTGGCAGCAGTAGCGATTTTTGTCGTCGCCGACGTCATCGCCTTTCGCACCCCTCTCTACCGCCGCATCCTCGATCCGGCTTCGAGCACAGGGAGCTTCGAGGCCGCGATCACGGCGTTTCAAGCGCTCGGCGCGCGGCCGCGCACCGACGTTTTGGTACTCGGCGATTCGCGAGTCTATTCGGGTCTCGATCCCGCCGCTGCCGGCGCCGCGAGCGGCGGGTTGCGCTTTCTCAACGGCGGTCTTCCGGGCACGACGCCGCGCACCTGGCCGTTTTTCGTCAGAGCAATCGATCCTCGGCAGGACCGGCTCCGAGCAGTCGTCGTTGCGGTGGACACGTATGCCGACGACGACAGCGCGATCGGAAGCCTCGACGGCGACGAACGCCCGCTCGATCTGCGGTACGTCGTTTTCCAGACGCGGCTCTCCGATATTCCCAAACTCGCGGGCTCGTTCTCCGATCCTCGCGAGCGAATCGAACACGGGATCGATCTCTTTTGGCGCGGTCCGGAGCTGCGCGACGATTTTCAAGCGCTCGTAGCCGATCCTGGCGCGCGCGCCGCCGAGCTTGCGAAAGCGCGCGGTGCACCGGCCTACGATCCGCTCGCGGCGCATCCACGCAGCGAATCGTTGGCGGGGTTGCGGGCGGATTTTGCAACGAACACGATCGTCTATCCAGCGCGTCTTTCAGTGGATCAGCGCCGTGCGATTGCGACCCAGGTCCTGACCGTTCCCAAGCCGAGCCCGTCCTATGCCCGCTATCGAGAGCAGTGGATCGAACCGATCGTCGCGCGTTATGCGGCGGCGGGCGTTCCGGTCTACTTCGTGCGGATTCCCACGCGACCAGTGCACCGGAATTCATCGCAGACACCCAGCGGTTCGCTTCTAGAGATTGCGCGCGACCACGGCGCACGCCTGATCGCCGCGGCGCCGTACATGGCGCTCGAACGCCCCGAGCTCTTCGCCGACGAGGATCACCTCAACGCCGCGGGAAGCCGGCTCTTTAGCCGATTGCTGGGGCGCGACGTGCGGGCCGCGCTTGCAGATCAAGCGCTGCCAACTGCGGCAATTCCAGCGAACCTGCCGTCATCACCGCCGGGGCCGGGGCGCGAACCCCGCGCGCACTCCTGGTACGGCGAGCTCATCGGGATCGGAATCCCGCTCCGTTTTCAATCGTACGAGTTTTGGCTCTTCCTAGCGATCGTCGCGGGGCTTTTTTACGGTCTACCCCGGCGCGCGGGGCGCTACGTGCTCTTGATAGGGAGTTACTACTTTTACGCCCGCTGGAACGCATGGTACCTGCTCTTTTTGTGGATCCTGACCGCGAGCGATTTCCTAATCGCACTGGGCCTCGAGCGAGCGCGCGAGCGAGGCCACCGCAATTCGCGCCTGTTGCTCGCGCTCGGTATCGCGGCAAACCTCGCTTTTCTCAGCAGCTTCAAGTATGCGAATTTTGCAAGCGGCACAGTCGCCGCGCTGCTAGGAATGCACGAGAATCCGTGGATCGTGTCGCTCTTTGTGCCAATTGGCATAAGCTTTCACACGTTCCAGAGCATCTCATATCTGGTCGACGTCTATCGGGGTCGCTTCACCGCGATTCGTAAGCCGCTCGATTACGCGCTCTATCTTGCCTTCTTTCCTCAGTTGCTTGCGGGTCCGATCGTGCGCGCCGGGCTCTTCTTCGGCGAGCTCTTTGCGTGGCGGCCGCCCGGCCCCGAGGACGTCAGCTATGGGTTGGCGCGCGCCGGCTTCGGATTGGTGAAGAAGATGGCGATCGCCGATCAGTTTGCGAGCGTCGCAAACGCATACTGGGGTTCGATCGCGAATCATCCAGGCGCACCCGCAGCCTGGGGTGCGCTCTTTGCATTTGCGATGCAGATCTATTTCGATTTTTCGGGGTACAGCGACATCGCGATCGGTTGCGCCCGGCTCTTCGGCTTCGTCTTCCCCGAGAATTTCCAGATGCCGTACCTGGCGACGAGCGTCACCGATTTCTGGCACCGCTGGCACATCACGCTTTCGACCTGGCTGCGCGATTATCTTTACATTCCGCTCGGCGGCAGCCGTCACGGGCTTGCCGCAACCTTGCGCAACTTGATGCTGACGATGCTGCTCGGCGGTCTCTGGCACGGCGCCCAGTGGACCTTCGTTGCGTGGGGCGCCTTTCATGGAGTGATGCTCTGCATCGAACGTGTCCTGGGCATCGGCCACGAACGAAGCGCCGCGCGCGGACTCGTCATGGTGACGCGGGTGATCCTTACGTTTGCGATCGTCTGCTTGGCGTGGGTGCTCTTTCGTTCACCCACCTTCGGCAGCGCGGCCGTCGTCTATCGGGCGCTCTTTGCAGGAGGCAGCGGACCGTCGCTGTTGATCGGATGGCAGGCCGTACTGGGCTGCGGCATCGTCGCTTTTGCCGCCGTGCGCCTGCTTCTCGAGCGGCTGGGGATTGATCCAACCTGGCCGCGACTACGCCCGATCGCGCAGGCCGGAACGCTGGCCGGCTTGCTGCTCGCGCTCATGATGTTCTCGTGGCCGGGAGTTTCGCCGGCGTTTATCTACTTCAAGTTCTAAGAATCAGGTCGTCGAACGGGGCGCCGACTTCGGAAAGGTCGCGCGCACGCGATCGATCGCCTCGACGAACGCCAGCGCTGCCGTCGCCATCGCCGGAATCACGCGCGGGCGCAGCAAGCGTGGATCAAAGGGTGCCATGTACCGCTCGTTTTCCTCGAGGCACGCGCGCAAAAACTTGGCGGCCGTGAGGTCCTTCAACACATCGCCGAACAAGTCGCGCCCGTCTGCCGGAGTCTCGACGCGTTGTATCTGCGCGCCGCCTTTGATTTTCCGCCCGATTGCCGCGCCATACGAGAGCAAGACCGCAACGAACTGCATCACCGATCCGCGCAAGCCGCGCCGGAAACGGTCCCACGCGATCCAGTTGACGAAGAAGACGATGTGACGCGCTTCTTCAAGGAGTACCTGAGAGAAGAGTGAGGTCAGCGTCTCGGGAAGAATGCGGGCGGCGCGCGCAAGCCGAAAGATGCCGAAGCCGGCGAACGAGTCGACGCACTCGTCGTAACCAAAATCGAGAAAAGCCCCGCGTACCGGTCGCTGTTTGGGAACGTTCGGCGTCACCGAAAGTCCGTAACGCTCGACCAGACACTGCAAGATTCGACCGTGCCGATCTTCTTCGTACCCCTGCAGCTCGAGTGCCTTACGCACGAGCGGATCCCGCTCCGTATTCGCAAAGCCCGTCAACATCGCGCCCGCACCGAGCTCGATTTCCAGCGCCATGGTCCAAATCGGAATCGCGCGCAAGCGGGCCAGTGAAAGGTCATCCAGCTGCGGCCAGGGCCACTCCCGCGGATCGTAGGGCCGATGCGATTCCATGAACGAGCGGCAAAAGAGTTCCTTGTGTTCGTTCGACCCGATCTGCACCGCAATCACTCCATCTCGAAATATCAGAAGGCAACCATCCGGAGAGCGGTCGAAGGAATCCCATACCTATGACCGTGATCCGTGACGCCGTTCCTCTGGGCAATCATCGCGCTTCCATCGCGCGGTACCTGCGTGGAATCACATTTCCGGGCCGCTCGGTTGCAGCACGGATCATCGAAGAACGAGTTCCGTCCGAATATGTCCTCAACCCCATTCGACCGAGCCTGCTGCTGTGGGCGTGCGCTGCATGCGACGGCAGTCTCGGAGATGCGCTGCCGGTTGCAGCCGCCTTCGATCTCTTCGATCGCTTCTTACTGCTGCACGACGAGCTGGCGGACGAATCCGCCACGATAGCGACCCGCTGGGGTCTCGGTCAGAGTCTCAACGCGGGCGACGCGCTCTATGCGCTGGCGTTTCGGAGCCTTGCCAGCGATGTATCGAACCCACGACCGCGCTTGGAGGCCGCGCGGCTGGTCGGGCAGGCCGTCCTCGAGGCGATCGAGCGAGGCGACAGCGATGCCGCGCGCGATGCCGTGCTTACTGCCGCCGCATTGGAAGCCGGTGCCGTCATTGCGCAAGCGCCGGAGAAGCTTACGCAAGCCTTTGCAGATGCCGGGCGATGCCTGGCGTTGCGCGATCCGAGCGGCGCCGTCGCCGGACTACGTGATGTCATCGCGCACGACGATTTAGCCGTTTTGGAAGAAGTTGCACGTTACGTTGCGCGACGAGCGATCTAAAAGCGCGACGCCGACCCGCAAGGCGGAGCATCTTCGGATTAACATCGAACGCGACGTTGCGGGTAAGGACATCGTCGCGGGGTGGGGCGCATATCGTTTCGCACATCGCGCTTTACCGGAGATCGATCTCGCGGACGTGGATCCCTCGACCGAAATTTTCCGTCGCAGCCTTGCGGCGCCGGTGCTGATATCGTGCATGACCGGCGGCACGTCCGAGGCTCGGCGTATCAATCGGCGACTCGCACGCGTCGCGCAGTCGCTCGGCTTTGCGATGGGTCTAGGCTCCGGCCGCGCGCTGATCGAGTCGCCGGATTCGGTCGAAACGTTCGACGTTCGTTCGCTGGCACCCGATGCCGCACTCTTTGCGAACCTTGGAGCGGTTCAACTCAACAAGGGATACGGCGTTGATCAATGCCGGCGTCTCGTCGAGCTGCTGCGTGCCGATGCGCTGGTGCTTCACCTCAATCCGCTGCAAGAGGCGCTGCAGCCCGAAGGCGATACCTGCTTCCGCGGCCTGCTGGCGCAGATCGAGCGACTCTGCGGCGTCGCCGGCTTTCCGGTCGTCGTGAAGGAGGTGGGCTGGGGAATTGCGGCTGCCGACGTTCGCGCGCTCTTCGATGCTGGCGTGGCGGCCGTCGACGTCGCGGGAGCCGGGGGAACCTCATGGAGCGAAGTCGAGCGCTACCGGATAGCCAAGCCGTGGCGTCGGCGGGTAGCAGCCGCCTTCGCGGGTTGGGGTATTCCGACGGCGCGTGCGCTGATCGAAGCGCGCGCGGTCGCGCCCTCCGAAACCTTAATCGCCAGCGGCGGCATCCGCTCCGCATTAGACGCTGCCAAAGCGCTCGCACTCGGTGCCGACCTCGTCGGGATTGCCGGTCCCTTCCTGCGCGCGGCCGACGACGGCCTCGATACGGCGCTCGAGCTTGGTCACGAGATCGCGGAGACGCTGCGAATCGCGATGTTTTGCGTCGGCGCGCGCAGACCGGCCGACCTACGCGGCACCCTCCTGTCGTGAAGTTAGATGCGGCGGCGTTCAATTTGGACGCCGCAGACGAGTACTGCCGGGTACTGACTCGCCGTCACTACGAGAATTTCAGCGTTGCTTCGCGATTCGTGGATGCGGGAACCCGGCGCGATCTGACGAGAATATACGCGTATTGCCGAACGACCGACGATCTCGGCGACGAGAGTCCCTACGGAAGCGCACTCGCCCGTCTCGAACGCTGGCGCGGCGAGGTTGACGCACTCTTCAGCGGAGCGCCACCGGTTCACCCGGTGCTCGTTGCGCTCCAGCCGACGATCGAGCGGCACGCGGTGCCGGCGCAGCCGTTTCTCGACTTGATCGCGGCCAATGTCCAAGACCAACGAGTGACGCACTACCCCACGTGGGACGAGCTGATCGGTTACTGCCGCCTCTCGGCCGCGCCGGTCGGAAGGATGGTGCTTGCGGTCTTCGGCATCAACGACGAGCGCGCGGAGCGGCTCTCCGACGACGTATGCATCGGGTTGCAACTCGCGAATCATGCTCAGGACGTGAGCCGCGACGCGCGGATGGGGCGTCGATATCTCGTGGATAGCGACGTTGAAGCCAGGGGAATCGCAGGCGCCGCACAAGCCATGGTGGAGCGGGCGCGTGCCTTGCTGGCGTCGGGCGAGGCGCTCGAACGATCGGTTCCGCGACCACTCCGCTTGCAGCTTTCGCTCTACCGTATGGGAGGTTTGGCAATATGCGATGCAATCCAGGCAATCAGGTACAAAACTGAGGATGAGCGCCCGAGCGTTTCGACGGCCACCAAAGTCTCACTTGTGGCGCGCGCCGCGTTACAAGCGTTTTCGAGGAGCGGATCCGGTTAATGATTAACCTTCAGCGCGCGCTGCTTGGCGTAGCGGTGCCCCATTCGGCACAGCATCGGGCCGAGCGCTTCAACCGCGACATGGCCAAGCGAGAGGCGGGTAACTTCTACTGGGGCTTCATCTCGCTCGGCTACCACGAGCGGATGGCGATCTACGCGCTCTACAACTTCGCACGCCAGGTTGACGACGAGGCCGATACTGTTGGCCTCGAGAACCTGCCCGCGCGGCTCGCCGTCCACCGCGAGCGAATCACGCGCGCCGCGCGGGGCGATTACGGTGACGACCCAATTCTGCGCGTGCTCGCGGAGGCGATCGACCGCTACGCGATTCCGGAGAGCGAGCTGCAGATGCTCGTTGACGGGGTCGAGATGGATTTCAGCCGCTCCCGATATGGAACGTTTGAGGAGCTGCGAACCTACTGCACGCTCGTTGCGTCGGTCGTCGGCAGGATGTGCGTTCGGATCTTCGGTTTCAGCGATCCGGTTGCGCTCGATCGAGCCGACGATCTGGGCCTCGCGCTGCAACTCACTAACATCCTGCGAGACGTACGCGAAGACGCGGTCGATATGAAGCGAGTTTATCTGCCGCAGGACGAGCTTCGCCGGTTCGGGATTCCCGAGCCTGCGCTCGAGAACGGGCAGATCTACCCCGGTTGGGGTGAGCTGGTGGCGTATAGCGTCGCGCGGGCACGGACCTACTTTACCAGCGGATACGAAGTCCTGCGCTACATCCCGCGCCGCCCGGCCGCCTGCGTGCAAACGATGGCCGGCATCTACGAAGAGCTATTAAAGAAGATCGAGCGCGATCCCGGGCTTCCGTTGAAAGCGCGCGCCGCGCTCTCGAAGACGGAAAAGCTGCGTGTGGTCGTGCGATCGTGGCTCTCGAGCGCGTAGCCGTCGTCGGCGGCGGGCTTGCCGGTCTTTCGGCAGCCCTGCGCCTGAAGAAGGCCGGTGCCCGCGTCGAGCTCTTCGAACGAAGCCGTTTGCTCGGCGGGCGCGCCACCTCGTTCGAGATTGACGGCGTTGAGGTAGACAACGGCCAGCACGTCTTTCTCGCTTGCTGCGAGCAGTTCATCGGCTTCGCACGCAGCGTCGGGATGGAGCACGAGCTGCGCTTGCAGGATCGCTTCGACGCGCGCATTCTTTCGCGCGACGGCCGAAGCGGGCGACTCCGAGCCGGCGCCTTGCGCGCACCGTTTCATCTGTTGGAGTCGTTTGCAATCTATCCGTTTCTAACGCTGCGAGAAAAGCTCAGCATCGCCCGCGCTCTCGCGTCCGTCCTGCTCCGCCGCTCTTCCGGTGTCACCCTAAATGAAGTCGAACGACGGCACCGGGCAAGTAACGACGAGACCTTCGAGGAGTGGCTGCGGCGCAACGGGCAGGGTGCGGGCGAGCGCCGTGCCTTTTGGGATCCATTCTTCGTTCCGGCACTGAACGCGCCGTACGATCGCGTCGCCGCCGCCGACGCGATCTTCGTGTTGAAGACCGCGTTCTTGCACGACGCCGGAGCGGCTCGCTTCGGGTTCTCGAAAGCTCCGCTCGCGCACCTCGCGTCTGCCGGGGCCGCAAAACTCGACTCCGTCCAGACATCTACGGCGGTTCTCCAGTGTCATCCCGAGCCGGCCCCGGAGGGGCCGAGTCGAAGGACGAGCGTAGTCCTTACTCTTGCTAGCGGCGACACCGCCTCCTTTGATGCCGTCGTCCTCGCCGTGCCGCCTCGTCAGGTTGCGCGCATTCTCGGCGATCCGTCGCGCTACGGCATCGAGAACCTCGACGCGTACGATCCATATCCAATCGTTGACGTCCACCTCTGGCACGACGGAGGGAACCTCGGCTTCGACTTCGGAGCTGCGCTCGATTCGCCGCTGCAGTGGATCTTCGAAAAATCGCCGGGCTATCTCTGTTGCAGCATCAGCGCAGCGGATGAGTACTTGCGCCTACAGACGGAGGAGCTCGAAACGCTCGCGTGGCGCGAGGTGCAAGCCTTTCTCCCTGCGCTTAAGAATGCCAAACTTGTGCGCAGTGCCGTCACGCGCAATCCCGAAGCAACGTGGCTCCCGCGCGTCGGCGCAGCGCGGACCTCGCAACGCACTTCGCACCCTGCGATCGCGATCGCGGGATCGTGGACCGACACCAGCTGGGCCGATACCATGGAATCCGCCGTCCGCAGCGGCGCGCTTGCAGCGGAGCACTTGTTAAGCAACTCTTCAAGCGAGACCGGCTGGGGGCGCTCAGAGCAAAATGTCCAACTTTTCCGGACTTCACAGGACGTGAACTTCAAAACTTCGTTCTTCCGGAAAAGTGGACAAGCAGGAGCGGAACACGGAAGTGAAGCGACGAGCGGTTTTGCGGGAGCGCCCCCAGCGGTCGAGCGCGCCGACGTCGAGCGATCGCTAAAGCGTGCCATCGGCTGGCTCTTACAAGAGCAGTCCACCGAAGGTTGGTGGTCGGGTGAGCTTGAGACGAACGTAACGATGACGGCCGAACACGTGCTGCTCTTTCGCTTCTTGGGTTTGCCGCACGAGGAGTTTCGCGTCGGCGCGGTCGCGCATATCTTGGGGAATCAACGCAGCGACGGATCATGGGCGCTCTATTACGATGGCCCGGCCGACCTGAGCACGACGATCGAATCATACGTCGCGCTGAAAGTATTGGGCCTGGATCCCCAGCGCGACGAGATGCGCAAGGCGCTCGAAGTGATTGTGCGCGGCGGCGGCGTCGTCAACGCGCGCGTCTTTACCAAAATCTGGCTTGCGCTGTTCGGCATCTATCCATGGTCGGGCGTACCGTCGCTGCCGCCGGAGATCGTCTACTTTCCACTCTGGATGCCGTTCAATCTTTACGATTTTGCATGCTGGGCACGCGGCACCGTCGCGCCGCTGACGATCGTCATCTCGAAGAAACCAGTGCGCGAGCTTGGGGTTGACGTCAGCGAGATCGTCGTACCGGGAACGGAGAACGAGATGCGCCGCGTCGCGGGTCGACGCCACTGGCTGCTTTACGTGGAGCGTCTACTGAAGGTCTACGAACGCATGCGCAAGCAACCGTACCGTGACGAGGCGCAGCGCCGTATCGCGCAGTGGGTGATCGAACGCCAAGAGGCCGACGGAAGTTGGGGAGGCATTCAGCCTCCGTGGGTCTACTCGCTGATCGCGCTAAACCTCATGGGGTACGGGGTCGACGATCCGGTGATGCGCAAAGGCATCGAGGGCATGAAGCGCTTCACGATTGACGATGCGCATGGATGGCGGTTCCTTGCGTGCATGTCTCCGGTTTGGGATACGGCCTGGGCGGTGCGCGTTCTCGCGCTCGCGGGATTCGACGCCTCGCACCCGGCGATGCGGCGCGCGGTCGAATGGCTGGTGCGCGAGCAGATTCCCGACGACGCGCCCGGAGATTGGCGCATGAAGTGCCGCGAAACGCACGGCAACGGCTGGGCTTTCGAGTTCGACAACGACGCCTATCCGGATATCGACGACACGACGATCGTGGTGCTCTCGTTGCTCGAGGGCGGCGATCGCTCCGCGGTTGCGTCGGCCGTCGAGCGCGCGCGGCGCTGGACGCTCGCAATGAATTGCCGCGACGGTTCGTGGGCAGCCTTCGATCGCGACAACACGCGAGAGTTGCTCTATCGAATGCCGTTTTCGGATTTCGGCGCAATGATCGATCCACCGACTGAGGACGTAACGGCGCACGTGCTCGAAATGCTTGCGGCCCTTGGTTACGGCACGGCGGACCGCCAGGTCGCGCGCGGTTTGGAGTATTTGCGAAAAACCCAGAAGCCGTGGGGTTCGTGGTACGGGCGCTGGGGCGTCAATCATATCTACGGAACCTGGTGCGTCATCTCGGCGTTGACCGCGCTGAAGACCGGCTCCGACATGGTCGAACGCGCCGCCGTCTGGCTGATTTCTGTGCAGAACGACGATGGAGGCTGGGGCGAAAGCTGCCACTCGTACGCCGACGAGTCGTTTGCCGGGATTGGCGCGAGCACGCCCTCGCAGACGGCCTGGGCCGTCCTTGCCGTACAACTTGCGGGATTGGTGCAACATCCAGCGGTCGAGCGCGGTCTAGCGTATTTGTGCGAGCGGCAGCGGCCCGACGGAACGTGGAACGAGCCGGAGTGCACCGGAACCGGATTTCCCCGCGATTTTTATATCAACTACCATCTCTACCGCCATCTCTTTCCCGCGATGGCTCTCGCCACGGCCGTTCGCGAAGCTAAAACTCCTCGCGTCACCTCGAGCCCAGCGAGCAGTCAAAGGGCGAAAGACGGAGGAGCACCAGAGGAAACCATGAAGGAAGCAGCCACCCAACTATGACGATGCCCCTACGACAGAAGCTCGCCGTCGCAAAGTACGTTGCCGGCAAGAAGCTCAAAGGCGAGAAGAAGTATCCGCTCGTGCTCGAGCTGGAGCCGCTGCTGCAATGCAATCTAGCGTGCGCCGGCTGCGGCAAGATCCAGCATCCCGACGATATTCTGCGCCGGCGCCTGAGCGTGGAAGAGTGCATTGCGGCGGTCGAGGAGTGCGGCGCGCCGATGATCTCGATCGCCGGAGGCGAGCCCCTGGTGCACGAGCAGATGCCGCAAATCGTCAAGGAGCTGGTCAAGCGCAAAAAGTTCGTCTTTCTGTGCACCAACGCGCTGCTGCTCAAGAAGAAGATCCATCTCTTCAAGCCGTCGGTATACTTCGTTTGGATGATCCATCTCGACGGGATGCAAGAGCGTCACGATCAGTCGGTCTGCCGACAGGGCGTCTTCGACAAGGCGATTGACGCGATTAAAGAGGCCAAAGCCCGCGGCTTCCGCGTCTTCACGAACACCACGTTCTTCACCCAGGACGGTCCCGAATCGATCCGCGAGGTGCTCGATTATCTCAACGACGACCTCAAAGTCGACATGATGCAAATCTCACCGGCCTACGCCTACGAGAAAGCACCCGATCAGGAGCATTTCCTGGGGGTCAAGCGAACGCGCGAGATTTTCCAAACCGCTTTCGCCGGCGGCAAGCGCAAGAAGTGGCGTTTGAACCATAGCCCGCTCTACCTCGATTTTCTCGAGGGCAAGACAGACTTCGAGTGTACGCCGTGGGGCATCCCGTGCTACACGGTCTTCGGGTGGCAGCGACCGTGCTACCTGATGAGCAAAGAAGGCTATGCGACCACTTACAAAGAGTTGCTCGAAGAGACCGATTGGTCGAAGTATGGCCGCGGCAAACACGAGTCGTGCGAGAACTGCATGGCCCACTGCGGATACGAGCCTACTGCCGTGATCCAAACGACGGCGTCGTTCAAGGAGTCACTCCGAGCCGCGTTCGGCAACTGAGCTCACAACTGCCCTAGACTGACGAACCGCGTCACACTGAGCGTGCCCTCCCACGCTGGTCGAGTCGAAGGGCGCGACGTGCTCACGCGCGGCACTAAGGCTAACGAATAAGGAATCGTCTTAGGTCTGCAGTCTAAGCCTTTACTCAGACCGAGCCTGTATTGTTTAGGGAACAAGGGGGGCCACGCCGATGAAGAGTCTGACGCTTCGCTTTGGCACACTTAGCATCAGCGCCGTCGCGGCGTTTGTCGGTTGTGGAGGTTCGTCGGCACTCGGTACCGGGGCGGGGGGTCCGGCGGCAGTGTCGGGCACCGATACCTTCGAGCCGACGTTGCCTGCGGCGACCAACGGAGAACTTCTTTACACCACAGCCGCACTTTTTAGGCCGAGTAAACTGTTCGTATTCACCTATCCCGGCGCAACGTTCGTCGGGGCGGTGACGGTCCCGAACCATCCCGAAGGGCTTTGCACGGATAAAAACGGGAACATCTTTGTAACCACCATCATTCCGAACAGCGGCACGAGCTACGTTTACGAGTATGCGCACGGCGGAACTCAGCCGATCGCGACGCTGAGCGACCCGGGCGGAGGCAACAGCTGCGCCGTCGATTCGGTTACGGGGAACCTCGCGGTGGCGAACTGGTCCAGCGGTTCGGCTTCGAGCGACGGAAACGTCGCGATCTATCGGAACGCTCGTGGAACCCCACGCACTTACGTCACTCAGAGCATCTCCGCGTATTTGTGGTGCGCCTACGACAGCAAAGGCGATCTATTCGTCGACGGTATTAACGGAAGCCACGCACAGCCTTTGGTCGAGCTTCCAAGGGGCGCAAGTTCATTCGAGAATGTGACGCTCAATGAGGTCGTCACGCCATCGAGCTTGCAATGGCTGGATGGGAACCTGATCGTTGCTAACGATGCCAGTATTTCGGGCCCTGAACTGCTCTATCGCGTAAAGTTTTCGGGAAGCCGAGGAACGGTCGTCGGGAGCACCAGGCTTGAGGCTCGGCACGGCATGAACTCTTGGGGCGGCCAGTTCGTCGTTTTCGGAACGCACGTTGCGGGTCCGAGCTATCCACGACGCTATTTTAGCGTTTGGTCGTACCCGAAAGGCGGCAAAGCGCTCCAATACATCGGCAGGCGTCGCGTCGTGGAGTTCTACGGAGTCGCGATCAGCGCGTCACCATAGCTAAGAAGCGATCTCGGCGCTTTCGATCGACCCGCCCCGGATCCGGTACGTGACGGTCGCCTGCGCCTCGTGCCCGTCGGCGTAGCCGGTCACGTGCTCCTTGTCCACGACCGTATCACCTTTCGTTTCGCGATTTAAGATCTCGGCGCGCAACTGCGGGTTTGCCGTGAACGCTTCGCGGTACGCAGCGAGAATCGCAGGTCGCGACCGCAACGTCGAGCCGTTGCGGTTAACGACGCTCGCATCGGCGGCGTAGGTTTCCGTGAAAAGCTCGGCATCGTGATGGTTAAAGGCGTTGACTTGGCGCTGCACGATTTGTTCGGGCCCCTCGTTGAGGATCGCCGCGGACTCGAAGACGTGCCCGTCCTTGACCACACGGTCGACGCTAGCGATCGCGGCGATGTTCTGAGTTGGGTCCTCGCGTAAAATAACCAGGTCCGCGAGCTTGCCCGGTTCGATCGTCCCGAGCGAGTCGGAGCGCGCCATGAATTCGGCGCCGCCGCGGGTCGCAGTTGACAGCACTTCCGTAGGCGAAAGCCCCGAGTCTGCCATCGCGCGCATTTCAGCATAGAGCGACGAGGCATGCTGCGTTCCGATGTTTCCGGCATCGGTGCCCGCGGCGACGCGGATGCCGGCGTCGTGAACGCGCTTGAGATTGCGCATCGCGGCGTGAGGCGATTCGGGGATGCGCAGCGCGCGGATTCTAGCCAAAACGGCGGGTGAGAGCACGTTTTCGACGTCCTGCATGTTGTACAAGGTGCCGACGACGTCGGGATTTGCGATCCGAAGGTCGATCGCGGTGAGGTGCGGAGTGCCGTGGAACGTAGAGCCGTAGTTCCCGACGACCAGCAGCGTCGGGCAGTAGATGACCTTGCGTGAGTGCAGCAAACTGATGAACGTCTCGTCGACGTCGGTATCAAAGACGCTGTGCGCGAGAATGTCGGTGCCCGACTCGACGGCGAGCCGAGCCGTCTCCAGCTCGGTGGCGTGAATGATGACGCGCGCTCCACGTTGGTGAGCATACTCGATGGCGGCGCGCGCGACCGGCTGAAAAGCTGCGGCCGGATGGGTCGGCGTGACGATCCACCAAAACTTCACCAAGTCGGTTCGTGCGGCGATCTCTCGATCTATGAGAGTACGAGCGGCCTCTACCGTGTCGATCTTCACGATCGGAGGATCGTTGTAGGGGTCGAGAATGCTGCGATCGACGCTCGAGATGAGCGGACCGGCGACCATTACGCGCGGAGCCGCAAGCGTCCGCTGCGCGATCGCGCGCACGTCGTAATTCCAAAACGGGCCGCCTACGTCGACGACGGAGGTGATGCCGGCGCGCAGATACCGCGCAAAGGTGTCCTGCAGGTTGGCTCTGATCCACGCAAGCTCGTCGGTGTACGGCCGGACCGAGCGCAAATCGATTGCATCGGGACGCGTGTAGAGGCCGCCGGATTGAAAGAAATGGACGTGGGTGTCGATCAAGCCCGGAATCGTATACGATCCGGACGCGTTGACGCGAAAGGCCGAATCCGGAACGGCGGTGCTCTCGCGCGGCCCTAAAGCTGCGATCTTGTTCGCGCGCAGCAGAATCGTTGTGTCGTGCAACGGCTTGAGGTCGCGTCCAACGAGCGCGGTGGATCCGACGATCGCAGTGTATTCGTAGTTAGCGTTCTGATCGAGCACGCGAGGCGCTGGACCGATGGACGGGATGATCGGCAGCGCGCCGAGCGCGGCTGATCGCTTCATGGCGTCGGCGCGGGTTATCGGTTCGGCAAACGGGGCGTGGAAGAAGCACATATCGTCCTCCCGCGCTTCAGCGACCGTATTGGATCGTCAACGTCGTGGCGACTTGGGCCTCAAGCGGGTGTGCGTGCATGGCGATCTGCGCGGAAGTATACGATGCTCCCCATTCGCGCACCCGCCACGGCAGTCATGACGACGGCGCCCTGGAACGGATTCGCGCCCGACGCGCCGAAAGCGCGGTTCATGAGCGCCGTCTTCTATCTCGGCTGGGCTATCGCAGTCGTTCTTGTCGTGGTGGGTATCTATGCACTCGTCGCACCTCGGGCGCTTGCGCGCGCGTACGGCGTGGACGTGGAAGGGCACGAGGCGCACGGCTACGTTCGCGCGACAGGCATTCGTGATGTCGCCCTGGGCGTGGCGCTTGGCGCGACCGCATACTTCCACTATTTGCCGCTGCTGATCGTGCTTTCAGTGGCGGGCATCGCGGTCTCGGTCGCCGACCTTTGGATCGTCTGGCATCACGGGGGGCACGCGCGGCACCTGCACCCAGCGCATGCGATTCACGCCTCAGGCATCTTGGCATTCGTCCTTATCATCGCGATGGCGCTCTTCGCAATCGGCAGGTAGTGCTAAGCGATCGCACGGTCAGCTCGGCGGTCCATTGATCGGCGGTTCAAGCGATCCGAAAGCGTCTTCGTAGTAGGTATCGCGAATGTTGCCTAGTTGCAAGTCCCGGGTGATCGGTTTTCCATCGCCGCTGTAGATCGTGACTCCCTTTACGAGCAATCGGTATGGGCCAAGGCGGGCGTTCTTCCAATCGGAGACTCTCCAGCGTTGCGGTGCCATAGCGGGATAGTCGTAAGACGGTAACACGGGACGCTTTCCGTCGAAGAGTTCGAGTTCTACCCGAAATCCCTCGCGCTGTAAGATCGCGTTTTCAACCTGTGCTTTGCTGGCCATCGAACCCTGACGCCCTAGTAGCCCCTGATTCCCTTAGGCGAGCCCCAGCCGCCCGGGCCGGAATAGTATTTTTTGTATCTCCCGTCTCCGCAGAGGTAGTTGCCGCAGCTGCCCTCGCCAGAAGGATGGTTGAAGTATTTCTTATGGTGCTTGCTGCTGAACGTCCAGAAGGTTTTGCCGGCGTCGAGCTTAGTGACGTTGCCGGCGAGGGCAACGACGCCCGCCGTGAATGGCGACGCGGCGCTCGTGCCGCAGACTCCCGTCCAGCCTCCGTAGACGCTGGAATACACTGCGACGCCCGGCGAGCAACCGGCCTCCGATGACACGTCGGCAATAGTGCGGTAGCTGCAGTCCGGGTCTTTCTGCCACGATGGCTTCGCAATTCCCGGACCCCCGACCGCGCTCGGATCCGCGCAGCCGCCGCCGGCGCCGTCCCAGATGCTTTCGCTATACTTCGAACCGCTCACGGCGAGCTGCGTGCCGCCGACCGCGATCACGTTGGCAAGGGCCGACGGAGCGCCGATATCGGCGTACCCGCCGTCGCCGGATCCAGCCAGATACGCGATACCCGGCGTGTCGAAGTAGTTTGCGAAGTTCGTATCGCTGCAGTCGTAGCTGCCGTAGCAGATCCAGCTATTGCTGAGAATCGTCGCCCCGAGCGTGACGGCTTCGGCTTCAGCCGCCTCGAAGTCGCTAATCCCGCCCTTGGCTTCCATCAGGAAGATGTTGCATTTCGGGCAGGCTGCGGCGACCATATCGATGTCGAGGTCGCTCTCGATGCACCAGCCGTAATTCTCGCAGCTCGGAGGGTAGTTGGATTGCTGTCCGCTCTCGTTGTACCTCGTCAAGTTGCCGGAGCCGAGTCCATACTGCTTACGGTACGTTGAAAGGTCGGACGACGCATTCGCAAGGTCGCCCGCCTCTATGAGGGCGATGTTCGTCCCCGATCCCTTGCCTAACGCACCGCTGAGGCCGTACGCGGTTTCGAGCTGCGCAGGCGTCCAGCCGCAGCTCGACGTCGGCGAGCAAAGCGGCGTAATGCCGCCTTTTAGTACCTGCAGTGCCAAGCACGTCGGCTTGCCGACGACTTGCGGGCACGTGGCACGCGCGAGATGCTGCGCCTGCCATTGCGGTACTACGTTGCGAATGCGGTTTTGCGCCATCGCGCCCGGCGCGCCGATTGGCGGCTGCGATCCGGCGCAGCCGCCAAAGAGTACAGCTGCGCCGGCGGTAAGCGCTAAGCGTGCCAAGGTTCTCATTTGCAGTTCCTCCTCATAGCTGGACGGACGAGCGGCTAAGCGCCTTCGACATCGAGCCGTCAGTTCCAGCGCGTGGTCGTGATGTTCGAACTCGAGGGATAGCTCGGCACGTTGACCGCGCCGAACCGGGCGCCAAGATCGGCGACGTAGACTTCCGTATTCGCCTTGTTGATGGTCACGTGCCGCGGAACACGCCGCTTCGTGCCGACACTGCTTCGCGAAAGCGAGGTCGTGTTGCTACGCAGTTGTGTGGCTTTGCAGCTGCGCCGGCTCTCAGATTCCAAGCGTTATCGAATCATTGACAACGCCGGCAAGAAAGCGCATGCTGGCTGCCTAAGGGTCCACCTCGTGCTGGGTCGCCACGGCCGCTCGCACGATCTCTCCTGGCAGCCCCAGCCCTTCGCGTCCGTCCTGCGGACCTTTATAGGTCTGGACGCGACTCTTTTACTTGGATGATGTACCGCAGGCGCATGATCCGTCGCGGGGTCAGAGAGAATTGAAACAGTCATGCAAAGTTGTCGCTGCGTGTCTTAGCGGAGCGCTCTTATCAGCGTGCGGCGGTAGCGGTGCGTTCTCACCTTCGCTGAGCGGTGCAGGCGCATTACCCACCGATCGGCGCTTGGTCAGCGCCGAACCGCTCGCCGGCGAAAGCGTACTCTACGCGTTTACGGGGGCACCCAACGCTGCGTTTCCCTATTCCGGCTTGCTCGCGGGCAAGCACAACGAGTTTTACGGTGTCTCGAACGGCGGCGGCACCGTCGGTCCAAGCGGCTTGCTCGACGGCACGGTCTATGAGGTCTCGTCCACCGGCCAAGAGAGGGTGCTGTACGACTTTCAGGGCGGTAACGATGGCGGGGGCTCGGAAGCCGGCTTGATTGCGGACCGTGCCGGCAATCTATTCGGCGCGACGCAGGTCGGCGGCGGTTCCAGCGCGTGCACGAACGGTTGCGGGGTAGTCTTTGAGATGCAACCGAACGGATCCGGATTTACCGAACGTGTGCTGCACGCATTTCAGGGCGGGTCAGACGGTGAGCTTCCGTTGGCCAGTCTTCTGCTCGGCAAACACGGCGTGCTTTACGGCACGACGAGCTTTGGGGGCGGGTCCGGTTGCTCCGGACCGTCCGGATTCGCCGGTTGCGGAACCGTCTTCAGTCTGACGCCATCGGGCTCGGGCTACACGGAAAAGATCGTTTACAGCTTCCAGGGCGGAACAGACGGCGCAACGCCAAGAGACCAACTCGTCGCCGATAGTAAAGGGGTACTTTACGGCACGACCGAGTTCGGCGGCAAAACGAAGTCTGCATGCGACGCGTCGCCCTCGGGCAACACGACATGCGGTACGGTCTTCAAGTTGACCCCTTCGGGGAACGAAACTATTCTGTACCGATTTGACGGCGGGAAGCGCGACGGATCGAACCCGCGCTCGGCGTTGCTGCTGGCCTCGAACGGCTCGTTGTTCGGTCTCACGGTCTTCGGCGGCGCTGCCACACTTGGCGCAGGGACAGCGTATGAGCTGACACCCTACGGAAAAAGATATAGCGAGCGCGTGATCCATTTCTTCGGCCAAGGCTCCGTTGATGGCGCGCGGCCCTACGACCCTGAGGGTCTCACGGCCGACAGCTCCGGCAACCTCTACGGAACGACGTTGTTGAGCACGGTATCACCATGCGGCTGCGGCACGGTCTTCGAGCTGTCGCCTACCGCATCGGGTTACGGTGAAAAGCTCCTGCACGTCTTCGCGGCCGCCGGCGATGGTGCGCTGCCCTACGGCAGCGTGACGCTGCGCAAGAACGTGATTTACGGTACGACCTATGAAGGCGGCGGCTATTGCTACGGCTCTTCATATTCTTGCGGCGTCGTTTATAAAGTCAGACTGTAAAGCGCGGCCCGTTCGAGAGCCGCATCCGCTTCGGATGCGGCTCAATGGCCTCGCCGACTCCTATGTGTGTAGGCGCTGGTCGAGCTCGCGAATGCCTTCTTGAGGTCCGGCTGCGACGATCTCATCGTTCACCGAAAGCGGTGTCTGCAGCGACGGACGAAAGTGCATCGTTCCGGAGCGTTTCAATGCGAGGATGATGACGTCGCCGCCTTCCGGGGCGAGCGTCGAAATCGGACGGCCGGCCCACGACGAGCCGGCCGGAATCGTGAAATCCTCAAGAACGAGCTGACTATTATTCGCGAAGAGCACCGTGTCGACGAACTCGACCGCGGTCGGTCGCGCGGCGAGGCTCGCCATCCGGCGGCCACCGATTTGGTAAGGGGAGATGATGCGGCTTGCACCGGCGAGGCGCAGCTTCGATTCTGCGTCACGGCGATTCGCGCGAGCGATGATGAACAGGTTTGGATTGAGTACTCGTGCCGAAAGCGTGACGTAAATGTTGGCTTCGTCGTTGTCCATTGCGGCGAGAAGCCCGCGCGCACGCTCGACGCCCGCGGCGCGGAGCGTCTCGGCGTCGGCCGCATCGCCTGCGACCGTCACGAAGCCTTCGGCGGCTGCGCGCTGCAGCGAATCCGCGCGAATGTCGACGATCGCGAATGGAATGCCTTCCTGCGTCAGAATGCGCGCGATCTCGCCGCCGACCCGGCCGAATCCGCAGAGGATGAAGTGCTTGGTCATTTTGCCAACCCGTCGACGTGTTCGCCGTTGTGTTACGACGCTCCCCAGGCGTCCTTCGAACGTGTAGGTGAGCAGCCGTAGCAACGTATAGGTAAGCACGCCGAAACCGACCGCGACAACCACGATCGTCCACCATTTGCCCGCCACGTTCATCGGCGCCGGCTCACCGCCGCCGATCGTCGTGATCGTGGTGATCGTCTCGTAGAAGGCGTCGAACCACGACCAGCGTTCGAGCACGACGTAGCCGGTCGTGCCTGCGATGATGACGATGGCCAGCAGCGCCAGCGCGAAGGTCAGACCGCCGGAAATGCGAGTCGGTTGAAACAAGCCGAACCTATAAGATTGGTACGCGTGCGGCGGCGTCGGCGCGAGTCAAGCCGATGTAGCGCGGATCATCGTATACTTCGATCTTGCGGGCGTACGGCCGAAAGCCGGTGCGCTGGTAGAAGGCAAAGGCATTGGGGTGATCGAGTGTGCACGTGTGTAGCCAGAGCCGCTCGATCGGACGCGCCCACGCTTTTTCAATTGCATGATTCATCAGCCAACGGCCGGCGCCGCTTGCAATAAGCGACGGCGCCACGCCGAAGAGGCCGATCTCGCACTCGCGATCCACGCGGAAGTCGAGCTCCAAAATGCCTTCGTCGCCCCGAGCGGCGACGAGAACGTATACTTCAACGCTCGGATCGGTGATGAAGGCTCGCAGCTCCTCTTCGGGCATAAGCAGCCGTCCGGCCCATAGATGCTCGTCGCCCACACGGTGAAAGACCTCACGATATCTTGGCAAATCCGGCGTGGCAAAGCGCTCGAGCTGCCAGCTCGCCTCCGAAGGGGCCGAACGCAATGCCGGCTTTTCGCGCATTTCAAGATAAGTCTGAACGTTGGCAAGCTTGCCGCGCGGCACGGCGTGATAGCCGTCGAGGATCTCCATGGACGCCCGTACCGTGTCGTTCGAGGGAACCCCTTCGAAGGGCATAGTCGCAACCCGGTAGCAGTACGCCTCGATGGCATCTGGTGATCGCGTCTTCCTGACGGGCGCAACGGGATTCATCGGTTCCCACGTTCTCCGCGAGCTGCTCGCGGCCGGGTATCGCGTGCGGGCGCTAAAGCGAACACCTGTGTCCGCCCAAGATGACACAGCAGCAGTCGAGTGGATTGCTGGAGATTTGCGCGCTGTCGGCGGGTTCGCGCGCGCGCTCCAGGGCTGCCGCTATCTTATCCACTGCGCGGCACTCTACTCGTTTGGGCCGCGCGACCGTGCCGAACTGAAGGCAATTAACGTGGACGCGACGGCGAGCTTGATGCTTGCGGGCCACCTCGCCGGTCTCGAGCGCGCGATCCTCACGTCCAGCTCGGCTACCGAAGGTCACGCCATAAGCGGCTACCATCTCTCGAAGCTCCAACAAGAGCGAGCCGCGTTTGCGAGCCGGCTTCCCGTCGTTGCCCTACTGCCGACCGCACCAGTTGGCCCGGGCGATGCAAAGCCCACGCCGACCGGTAAGCTCGTGCTTGACTTCGTGCGCGGAAAGATCGTCGCGAAAGCGCCGGGAAGCGGCGGCATGAATCTGGTCGCCGTCCAGGATGTCGCAAGCGCGCACGTCGCGGCCTTGGAGCGTGGCCGGATCGGCGAGCGGTACATAATCGGCGGCGAGAATTTGAGCATGGACGAAATCTGGCAGTTGCTCGCGGACGTCACCGGAAAACCGATGCCGGCCTGGCGGGCTCCTTACGCGTTCGCGCTCGCCGCGGGATATTGCGACGAGCTCCGCTGCCGCATCACGGGAGCGAACCCGTCAGTTCCGCTCGAAGGCGTGCGGCTATCGCGCGTCCTGATGTACGCGGACTCGTCGAAGGCGCGGCACGATCTTGGCTACGCTCCGACGCCGGTGCGCGCGGCGCTCGAGCGCGCCGTCGCGTGGTACCGCCAGACGACCGCGTGCGAAAGAAACCTCGGTGAATCGGCAACCGTCTGAAGCCATTACCTACATCGCGGCGACCCGGCTGGAGTTCAAGGCGCTGCAACGCGAAATGCCGCAGGCGCGCATCGTTGAGGCAGGAATTGCACTCGCAAAGGTCATCGGCGAATTGGGCGACATTGTTGTAAGTTGCGGCGTCGCCGGTGGGTTGCGCGACGATCTTCCAACGGGAGCCTTGCTAATACCAAAGGAGATCCGACGGCCAGATGGCAGGATGCAGCGTTGCGACGACGAGTTGGTCGAAGGCTTTGCCGATAGCGCTCGGCGGCTCGGCGTCGTGCCGGTCTTCGACGGGCTTCTAACGAGCGAGCGCATCGTCAACGGTGCCGAGCGCAGTTTGTGGGCGGCCAAAGGCTTCGCCGGCGTCGACATGGAGAGTGGACTCCTGCACGCGGCGCGCGTTGCGGCCGTGCGCGTGGTGCTCGACACTCCGCAGCACGAGATCTCGGCTGATTGGGCATCGCCGTTGCTGGCAATACTAAAACCGTGGAACTGGCCGCAAGCTCTCTGGCTCGCGCGTGAAGCGCCGCGCGCGGCTGCGCTTGCGGCGCGCGTCGTTGCTGGGCGCAGGGCATCGCAGATAGGGTGCGTATAACGCGCCAATGGTAATCGAGCGGATCGACTCTCCGGCAGACGTCAAGCGCCTGCGGCGCAAGGAAATCGACGTCTTGGCAAGTGAGATTCGGGAGCTGCTCGTTCGAACGTGCGCCGTCAACGGGGGCCACCTCGCGCCCAATCTCGGCGTCGTCGAACTAACGCTTGCGCTCCACCGAGTGCTCGATCTTCCGACCGACAAGCTCGTTTGGGACGTAAGCCATCAGACTTATGTCCACAAGATACTCACAGGCCGGCGCGATCGCTTCGCGACCCTGCGCAAGGGCGGCGGACTCTCCGGTTTCGCAATGCGCAGCGAGTCGCCTTACGACCCGTTCGGCGCGGGACACGCCAGCACAGGCGTGGCGGCGGCGCTCGGCATGGCGCTCGCCCGCGATCTCTCCGGTGGCGACGAGATCGTGGTAGCGGTGCTGGGCGACGGCGCGCTGACCGGCGGCCTTGCCTACGAAGCGCTCAATAATGCGGGAGGGCTCAAAAGTCAGTTCATCGTCATTCTGAACGACAACGAGATGTCGATCGCGCCGAACGTCGGCTCGATCGCGTCGTATCTCTCCGTGCTTCGCAGCAAGCCGTTTGCGAACTTCGTCCGGCGCACCGGCAAAGAGGTGCTCAAGCGCATTCCGCTTGGGCACGCGGCGAAGAAGGCGATCGAGGGCGCTGAGATCGGCGCGATGCACTTCATCACTCCGTCCGAGAAGACGGCGGTCATCTTCGAGGAGCTCGGCTTTCGCTATATCGGACCGGTCGACGGTCATAACTACGACGTCCTAGTGGACGCGCTCCAAACCGCCAAGGACATCCATCGTCCGGTGCTGCTGCACGTCCGCACGATTAAAGGCAAGGGCTACGAGCCGGCCGAGCGCGACTCGCGGACCTTTCACGGAATCGGCGCCAATGCGTTCGAGCCGAGCAATGGCAGTAAGAAGAGCAGCCCGGGCGCGCGGCCCAAGTTTCAGGACGTTTTCGGCGACGCGATGATTGCCGTCGCAGAGAAGGATCCGCGGGTCGTCGGCATCACCGCCGCGATGCCCGACGGAACCGGGCTCGCGAAGTTCGGCAAACGCTTTCCCGACCGTTACTTCGACGTCGGTATCGCGGAGGCGCATGCGGTGTGTTTTGCGGCCGGCCTCGCGACCTCGGGCTTTCGCCCGGTCTGCGCGATCTACTCGACCTTTTTGCAGCGTGCGTACGATCAGATCGTTCACGACGTCGTCGTGCAGAATCTTCCGGTCGTCTTTTGCATGGACCGCGCCGGGGTCGTCGGCGACGACGGTCCGACTCACATGGGTCTTTACGACATCGCATATCTTCGCACGCTGCCCAATTTCACGCTCATGGCACCGCGCGCGGAAGCGGAGCTGCTGCCGATGTTGGAGCATGCATTATCGCTCGGCGCGCCGGCGGCGATTCGCTACCCGCGCGGCTCCACCAGCGGCAAGCATAACGAGACGCTCGCGCCGCTCGTTCACGGCAAAGCCGAGGTGCTTCGCCGCGGGCGCGGCGTGGCAATCCTCGCCTACGGCACAACGGTCGACGTCGCGCTCGACGCATGGGGTTTGCTGGCAGACTCGGGCGTCGGTGTGACGGTCGTCAACGCCCGTTTCGCCAAGCCGCTCGATGAAGCGCTGCTGCTCGATCTGCAGCGCGACCACACGCACGTGATCACGCTCGAAGAGCATTCGCTCGCGGGCGGTTTCGGCTCGGCGGTCGCGGAGTTCGTTTCGGATCACGGACTGACGTTGCGCGTCGAACGAATCGGAATCCCGAACGTACTCATACAGCACGACTCACAAGAAAAACAGCGCGCGCTCTTTGGTCTCAACGGTGATGCCCTGGCCGCGCGGGTCAAGCAGATTGTCGCCGCGGAGCCGAGTTCACCACACGTAGCGTAACGTAGAGGTCGTGACCGCTTCGACCTTCCTTCCGAATCTTGGAAACGCGCTCGGAGGCGTCTTAAGCCTGCAAGGTTGGGCGTTTGCTTCGGCTGCCTCGACGTCGCGCGAGGGAGTCCTACTGGGATTCGCGATCGTCTTTTTGGCGGGCTTGAGTCAGGCGCTCGCGCAGGGCATCGTGCTCTTTGCCAAC
Source organism: Candidatus Cybelea sp. (assembly GCA_049695635.1). Classification (GTDB taxonomy): domain Bacteria; phylum Vulcanimicrobiota; class Vulcanimicrobiia; order Vulcanimicrobiales; family Vulcanimicrobiaceae; genus Cybelea. The sequence continues at coordinate 54,302 of JBAVSO010000076.1, forward strand.
AGGGTAAAGCCGGCGCGATTTTTCTTTACCAGCGCAATAGGCGGGGCGCTCTTTCTTTTCGCCTACGCCTTTCTGGTGCTTAGCACGTGGGCCGTATCGCGTTTGCCGTGGGCGCCACATTTGCCGTTGGCGGAGCTGGCGATCGTCTTCGCGCTGAGCTACGCGCCGCTGCTCTTTTCGTTTTTCGGCGCGCTGCCGTATCTTGGTCCGGGAATCTTGACGCTGCTGCGTATCTGGCATCTGCTCGCGATGGTCGTAGGCCTTTCGGCCGTCGCCCAGATCGGACTCTTTCCCGCTGCCGCCTACGTCGCGGTCGGCTGGACGGTGATGATATTCGCAGAGCGTAGTTTCGGCAAGCCGATTGCCGCGCTTGGCGCGCGCATCCTCGACGCCGTTGCCGGCGTGAAGCTGGTGGCGGACGAGCATCTGGTCATCGGGCGCGCCGTCGAAACGGCTGCGCTGACGGACAACGTGCCTGCGCCCAGTGATGCGGATGTACCGGCCCCCGCCCCGACGGCCGCGACGAATAGCAGCATTTGGCGCACGGCACTCAGCCTGTTTGCCGTCGTGGTGCTCGCGGTTATCGTGGCGCTTGCGCTCGATCCGATTCGCGGGACGCTCTTTGGCTGGAATGCGAATATTCCGCGAATCGTGCGCATTCCGATCGATTTAGTTTGGTTGGGTTTCGTGGCCTTTATCGTTGCGGGCATCATGGCGCCGCTCGAAACACTGGGATGGTGGGCTGGGTGGTACGGAGATCGCATCGACGTCAGCGCCGGCGTCGCACCGGTGGACGCCGCCGGTAAGGCCCCGCCGGCCGGGCGCTTCGGCCGCTACGCGATCTACCTCGATGGGATATCGCAGTCGAGCTCGCGCTACACGCCGGACATCGAAACCTTTCTCGATGCGTTGGCACCGGAGCTGCCATCAGGGGTGCGATTAATTCGCGGCCTTATGGTCTACTCGGTGATGAACCGTCCGCTCGAGGACGATCCGCTGTGGTCGCGACTCTGGTCATTCGTCGATGCGGCACGCCCGGGAGGTTCGCGTGGCGCCGGCGACTCGTTCCTGCGCAATGCGCTCGGGATGATCATCAACCTGCGCAACGTCATGATCGTTGCGGTCTCCGCCGATCCACGCTACGGGCCGATGTATAACTTCAGCATCGCGTACGTCATGTACAAGTCGCTGGTCGCCAACGGTTATCAGCCAGGCGAAGGCGTGCCGGTTTCGCTGATCGGCTACAGCGGGGGAGCGCAAATGGCGTGCGGTGCGGCGCCCTATCTCAAGGAGGCAATAGGTGCGCCGATCGAGGTGATCTCGTTGGGAGGCGTGATTAGCGGCGACAATCCGCTGCTGCAGCTCCGGCGACTCTATCATCTCGTCGGCGACAAGGATATGATCGAGCGCGCCGGGCCGGCGATGTTTCCGTCGCGGTGGAAGATCATGGTGCGCTCCTATTGGAACGTAGCAAAGCGGCTTGGCGTGCTGATGGAGATCTCGCTAGGGCCGGTTGGCCATCAGGTGCCGGGCGGGATGCTCGACCCGAACAAACAACTCCCCGACGGGCGCAGCAACCTGCGCCAAACGCTCGACTACATCGAAGGGATGTTGGCCGCTTAACTTACCAATGAAGCGGCCCCGCGGCATGCGGCAGTACCCAAACGATGAGGTCCCACTGCGTCGGCATGTCGAAGATCGTCTTGATGTAATCCGGACTCGGCACTTTTCCCAGTTTGACAAGGGTATCGGCCGAAGGCGAGTTGAGATTCCCGCCCGCATTTACAAAGTCTGGATTCCAGACCCACTGGTCGTAGACCGTCTTGCCGCTGGCCGTGATTACGTAATGCACGTGTCCGTTGAACTCGTACCAGCGGCCGGGGTTGATTCCCCATAGCTGCGGCCGAGGCTCGCCGTTCGGACGCGGTACCGAGAAATCGGCGCCCATCAGATTACCGCTCGTGTCGTACCAAAGCTGGCTCGGGTGCGTTGGATCCGAGTTCCACTTTTTGTCCGCGTAGCTGATTGCACCGGTGTCGTCGGGGCTTGTGTATCGGACGTAACCGGCTTTCTCGGCGTCGCTTGCATGCGGGAAGCGCGCGAGAAGATCGGTCTTTACGGATTGGACAAACTGCTCTTCACTGGGCGAAAGCGGGCCTGTGTAGGTCGGGGCTTCGTCGGCAAGCGCAGGCACGAATGGGAATAGCGAAAAGACCGCCAGGGCGGCGGCAGCAAACACTTTCATGTGGCTAAGAGCGTCGCTGCAGGCCCTCCTGTGACGGCTTGCCTCGCGCGGATCCGCACCCTGGCTAGTACGGCGCTCCTTGCGGCGCCGCGGGACTCACCGCCACGCCGGCATAGCCGCCGCCGGGCACCGTGATCGACTCCATCGGACGACCTGGGGATCCGAGATACGCGTAGCGCTGCAGCTGCTTGGCGCTCAGTCCGGGATTCTCGACCCAAACGCGGTTCTCGCGCTTGTTGAGCGCGACGCCGAACGATCCCGGATGTTTGCTCGCAAACAGATTTGTCATCGTCGTCGATCCCGGTGCGAAATCGCCACAGGCGGCGGACTGATCGCAGACGAGCAATGCGCCCGTGGCTGTGGTCTGAATACCGCCTGGCGCCTGAAGCGTAATTCCGAGATCGGTCGGCGATCCGGTGCCACCCGACCATTCGTCGATCCGCCCGCTGCCGGTCGGTCCGTTGAGCTTGAGGTAGGTGACATAAAGGTTCCCGCGATTGTCGACCGCATCGTTGAAAGCGTAGTTCATGCTGGGGTCGGTGAGAGTCCCCGTCGGCGTGGTGCTGCCGTTGGCGTAGACTTCCACGGCGCCATTGTTGCCGCTGGCGCACCCTTGCGTGTAGTTGAAGAAGTTGGTGACGTAGACGGTACCCGAAGCGTTGTCGACCGCGACGTCGGTGGCCGAACCCACCGAGTCCTGCAGTGTCTTGATTGGCGTTGACGTACCGGGCGCGAACTCGAGCACGCTCGAGAACTGCGTCTTGCAGTTGCCGGAGACAGCGACCCACAAATTGCGGTGCTTATCGACAAAAAGACCCTGCGGGTTGGTAACGCCTGCGATCTGTCCGCATGGGGTCCTGGCATTGCGACTCTGATCGAAGATGTAGACCGAGTTATTGTAGGACGTGACGTAGACCACCGAACTCCCGCATCCCGACGCGTTCATACGCGGGCCGCTCGATCCAGCCGTTTCGCCGGAACGGGTCTGGGCCGGCGCCGATCCCGCAACGACCGCCGGGCTAGCCCCGCTGCAGGCCGCCAGCGACCAGCTCGCGAGCGCGAGCAGAGGCGCGAGCGAAATGCGAATCCAGCGTGCTCCTGACATGGGACCCTCCGAGTGCTTGGCTGCGACAGGCGAACGCGGTTACCTTCGTTTCGGTCGCGCGCGGTCCGACAAATATCTGGGCGACCACTACCCCGTAAGCAGGGTTCCTTGACGCCTCTGGCGACGGGTGCTAAACTCGTTTCCTATGCCCCGGGGCGCATGACAGCCGCCGAAACAGAAGGGCGAGACACCTCCAAGCTAGGGAGCCAGTGTTTCGTCTTTTTGGTGTGCCCAAAAACCGGTGTCATCCTGAGCGAAACGCCGTAGGCGTGGAGTCGAAGGACCGCATTCATTAACCGTACATTAATCCGCAGAGAAAGAGATTTGATGGCGAAGACGACGGCTCCGAAGTCTACACCGAAGAGTTCACCGGAGCCTGTCCCGAGTTCGCCGAGGGCTGCTAAGGCAAGGCCGAAGCGCTCCGCTGTCGCCGGGCTGAAAGTGACCGGCGACGGGAACGGGGCCTCGACGGTGATGCCCTCGACGTTCCCAATGCCGACGGGCGCGTTCACCGTCGAGCAGCGACCCGAGCCCGGACCGAAGCGCGAGCGATACTCCTTTGGCAGTATCCCGCACGTCCTCGAGGTTCCGAACCTGATCGAGCTCCAAAAGGCGAGCTTCGATTGGTTCAAGACCGAGGGGCTTGCGGAAGCCTTCGCTTCGATCTCCCCGATCAAGGACTTCACCGGGAATCTGATTCTTGAGTTCGGCGAGCACTCGTTGGGCGAGCCGAAGTATTCGATCGAGGAGTGCCGCGAGCGAGACATGACCTACAGCGCGCCACTGCGCGTGCGGGTCCGCCTGATCACGGCCGAGTCGGGCGAAATCAAAGGCATCCCGGACCAAGAGATTTTCATGGGCGACTTTCCGCTGATGACCGACAAAGGCACGTTCATGATCAACGGCGCCGAGCGCGTCATCGTCAGCCAGCTAGTGCGGTCGCCCGGCGTCTACTATAGCCAAGACGTCGACACCAACGCGCGCCCCACGTACAACGCCACGATCATTCCGAATCGTGGGGCGTGGATCGAGTTCGAAACCGATAACGGCACCAAGAATGACGAGACCGAAGGCACGATCGGCGTCCGGATCGACAAGAATCGCAAGATCTACGTTTCGACCTTCATTCGAGCGCTGACGCGCCCGCAGCTCGGCTACGATTGGGAGAGCGACGAGGCGATTCTGGGGCTTTTCGAAGATCTGCCACCCCAAGGGGTCGCGATCATCCGCAACTCGATCGAGAAAGACCGGGACATCAAGACTCGCGAAGACGCGCTCAAAGAGATCTATAAGAAGCTGCGGCCCGGCGAGCCCGAGAACGCCGAAAACGCCGAGAAGCTGATCGAATCGCTCTTCTTTGACGACAAGCGCTATGACTTGGCGGGTGTCGGACGCTATAAGCTCAGCAGCAAGTTCCAGTATCGGATCGAGAATCCGGATCCCGAGGCACGGGTAGCGAAACCGTACCTGACGATCAACGAGTACAACGACGCGGGTCTCACCGAGCCGAAGGCGATCGTTACGGCGCGTGAGGACGGCGAGGTTGTCGACGTCGTCGACGCTTTCGATAAGGAACGGCCCGAGCAGTCGGAATGCCTCGTGACCATCCGGTATAAGGATGGCAGCACCGTCGTCTACGACCTTTACCGCGATCTCGGCATCCGAAAGGTGCTGGGCGTTCGACCCCGCGTCGCGCCCGGAATCGTTCGGGGGCAGAGCGTGAAGAAGGGCGATACGATTGGCGACGGCGCGCGCTGTCTGCTGCGCGACGACATGATCGCCGTTATCCGCCGGCTGATCCGCGTGACCGTCGGCATGGTGCAGAAAGACGACATCGATCATCTTGGCAACCGTCGCGTTCGTTCCGTCGGAGAACTGCTGCAAAACCAGTTCCGCGTCGGTCTGCTGCGGCTGGAGCGCGTCGTGCGCGAGCGCATGACGGTACAAGACATCGAAACGGTCACGCCTCAGGCCTTGATCAACATCCGCCCAGTCGTCGCAGCGATCAAAGAGTTCTTCGGGTCCTCGCAGCTCTCGCAGTTTATGGACCAGACCAACTCGCTCGCCGAGCTCACGCACAAGCGGCGTCTCTCGGCGCTCGGCCCGGGCGGTCTTTCGCGCGAGCGCGCCGGCTTCGAGGTCCGCGACGTTCACCATTCGCACTACGGCCGAATCTGTCCGATCGAGACGCCGGAAGGGCCGAACATCGGTTTGATCGGCTCGCTCGCGACCTACGCGCGCGTTAACAAGTTCGGATTCATCGAGACGCCGTACCGCGTCGTGCACGAAAGCGTGGTCTCGGACGAGATCAAATATCTGACCGCCGACAAAGAAGACGAGTACATCATCGCTCAGGCGAACACGCCGGTCGATTCGGAGTCGGGACGCATTACGGCGGAATCCGTTGTCTCGCGTTACGCCGAGGAGTATATCGAAGAACCGGCCGCGCGCGTTCAGCTCATGGACGTATCGCCGAAGCAGATCGTATCGGTCGCGACCGCGCTCATTCCGTTCCTCGAGCACGACGACGCCAATCGCGCGCTGATGGGAGCGAACATGCAGCGCCAGGCGGTTCCGCTGCTCCGACCGTCCGCCCCGATCGTCGGGACCGGCATGGAGTATCGCGCCGCCAAGGACTCCGGAAGCCTGGTCGTCGCCGAAGAGGCGGGGACGGTTACGTCGGTCGACGCCAAGGGCGTCGCGGTCCGCAATCGTGACGGCATCGAGAAGACCTACGAGTTGTTGAAGTTCGTTCGAAGCAATGCCGGCACGTGCATTAATCAGCGACCGATCGTCGCGGTTGGCGACGAGGTCGAAGCGGGCCAAGTAATCGTCGACGGACCTTCGTCCGATCAAGGCGAGCTCGCGCTCGGGCAGAACGTGCTGGTCGCGTTCATGCCGTGGGAAGGCTACAACTACGAAGACGCGATTCTGATCAGCGAGCGGATGGTCAAGGAAGACCGCTTCACCTCGATTCACATCGAGGAATACGAGTGCGAGGCACGCGACACGAAGCTCGGACCCGAAGAGATCACGCGCGATATCCCCAACGTTGGTGAGGACGCGCTAAAGGATCTAGATGAACGCGGCATCATACGCATCGGCGCCGAGGTCCGGCCCGAGGACATTCTCGTCGGCAAGGTCACGCCCAAGGGCGAAACGGAGCTGACCGCCGAGGAACGGCTGCTGCGCGCGATCTTCGGAGAGAAGTCGCGCGAAGTGCGCGACACCAGTCTCAAAGTGCCGCACGGCGAGAAGGGCAAGATCATTGACGTCAAGGTCTTCTCGCGCGATAACGGCGACGAACTCTCGCCCGGCGTCAACCATCTCGTTCGTGTGTACGTCGCGCAGAAGCGCAAAATTCTACAAGGCGACAAGATGGCGGGACGTCACGGCAACAAAGGCGTGATTGCGAAGGTGCTCCCCGAGGAGGATATGCCGTACCTCGAGGATGGAACGCCGGTCGACATCGTGCTCAACCCGCTCGGCGTGCCGTCGCGCATGAACCTGGGACAGATCATGGAGACGCATCTCGGCTGGGCTGCGCGCATGCTCGGGATGAGCGTTGCGACGCCGGTCTTCGACGGCGCGCACGCTGAGGACATCGGAGAGTGGCTGCAAGACGCGGGTCTTCCGGCCGACGGCAAAACGTGGCTACGCGACGGGCGCAGCGGCGAACGCTTTTCGCGTCCGATCACGGTCGGCCAGATCTACATGCTCAAGCTCGCGCATCTCGTCGATGACAAGATCCACGCGCGCTCGACCGGTCCGTACTCGATGATCACGCAACAACCGCTAGGTGGAAAGGCGCAGTTCGGTGGTCAGCGCTTCGGTGAGATGGAGGTCTGGGCACTCGAAGCGTACGGCGCCGCCTACACGCTCCAAGAGCTGCTGACGGTGAAGTCCGACGACGTCGTGGGACGCGTGAAGACGTATGAAGCGATCGTCAAAGGCGAGAACGTCATGGAGCCCGGTGTTCCCGAATCGTTCAAGGTCCTTATCAAGGAGCTTCAGTCGCTCGCGCTCGACGTGAAAGTGCTCACCGAGAACCGCGAAGAGGTTGACATCAAGACGCCTGAAGACGAGATGGGCGAATCGGAGCGCCGCGAGTACGGCCTTCTGATGGGCGACGAACAGGCGGTGGTATCGCAAACCGCAGTCGCGGCGCGCGAAGCCGTCGCGGAAGCCGTTGGGGAAGCGGTTGGGGAAGCGGCACCCGAGGAAGAGGAAGAGGAAGAGATCGACGACAGCAAGCCGCTCGATGCGACTGCGCCGATTCCGCCTCCACCCGTCGCGCCGCGCGCGACGGAGATCGAGCCCGAAGAGATCTTCGAGGAAGAGGAAGCGACCCCGGACGAAGAGCTCGAGGGACCGCAAGGCTATGAACTCGAGGAAGAGGACGACGAGTCTTCCTACGAGGAAGAAAAGCCCAACTACGAATCTGAAGAAGAGGAGACGCCGTTTAGCGAAAACGGCACGCAGGAAGAAGAGTTCTAGCCCCTTCGACTACGGTGCTTCGCACCTCCGCTCAGGATGACGCCAACCGAGAGGCCCCGCGCTAGCGGGGCCTCTTTTTATCTTGGCTAGTGCTTCGTGCAGATCCCAGTAACGCTGATAACACGGCCAGTCTTTGCTTCGGTGAACGAGGACGATGATGTCATTTTCGTATCGCTGACTTTGGTGACGGCGGTGTCGGTCTGGCCTGAGATATCTGACGTCGGCGCAAAAGAGACGTCGTGCCAGACGATCTTATTAGCATTCCAGCCTTTCGCGAACGAGAGGCCGTAGCCGCCCTGGTTATCGTAGAGTACGTCGACCCAGCGATGCGTCGTGGCGTCGTAGGTGATCCTGTCATAAGACGTAAGCTTCGTCTGCGTCGCAAACCATTTCATCGGGTTTGTGACGGTCGTCTGATTGATCCACCATCCGCCCGGGTCTACCGCATACGTCGCCGTCAGGGTGTAGGCAGCGGGACGGCGAGCGCTCTTGATGCTGCAGCTCCAGGTTCCGATCATGAATTGCATGGGAGAGAAGTTGGGTTTGCCGGGATTGGGAATCGGGGTGCTCTCAACCTGGGCGAGAGCGTAAGACGGAAGCGCCGCAGCCAGCACGGCAACGGCAATGAAAGCGCGATATATGCGCATTAACATCTCCTAGTAAGATATATGGCGAAAATCACTAGTTTTCCGGCCCCCGCCCGCACGCCTGCTTATCTCCCCAGCAGCCACTCGCCGGTTTGAAGGTATCGAATGCTTGACCAGGGTAGCGTACCCGGCTGCGCGTTGGGAGGCATCCGTTGAGCGAACTTTCGAGAATAGGGGTCGTCGGCACGGGACGCATGGGCGCGAACATCGCCAAACGGCTCCACGACGTCGGCTATTCGATCGTCGCGCTCTACGATCCAAGCACCGAGTCTGCCAGCAAAACCGCGGACGAGACCGGCGGCGAGGTGACCGGCTCGCTCACGCGCGTAACGGAGCTCTCCGACGTCATCATCACGGTTGTAACCGACGATGCGGCGATGGACCAGATCTTCGCCACCGCCGGCGACTCGCTGCTGACGAACGCGCGTGGCAAGATCTTCGTCAACTGCGCGACCTTGACGCCGAAGGTGCACGTCGCGGTAGAACGACGCGCGCGGCAGCAGGGTGCTGATTCGCTTGAGGCCTGCATGGCCAGCTCGATTCCGCAGGCTCGCAACGGAACGCTCTACCTGATGGTGGGCGGCCGCAGAGAGATCTTCGAACGGGTCAAACCGATGCTCGAGAAAATGAGCGCGTCGTTGAAGTACATCGGCGAGGCGGGGAAGGCCGCGCAGGTTAAGGCGCTCGTCAACATGGTCATGAACGTCAACACCGCGGGTCTCGCCGAGGGCTTAGGCCTCGGTGATGCGCTCGGCCTCGACCTCGACCTCCTGCGTGAAGTATTCTCGCAGACGGGTGCGAACTCGCGCGTACTCGAAACCGACGGCGCCGACATGCAAAACCGCGAGCACGACGTTTACTTCTCGGCGGCGCATGCCGCGAAAGATTCGGGGATTGCTCTTTCGCTCGCCAAAGACGCAGGCTTGACGCTTCCGCTCGCCCAGGCGACCTTCGAGCAATACGAGAAAATGAAGGAGCTCGGGCTCGGGGAGCTCGACAAGTCGGGCGTATCGGAGCTAACGTTCAAATCACGCCACGGTGAACGTACCGCGGCGCACTTGTGAATTAGGAGGAAGTTATGCCTGCGGATACTGGAACGAAAGTCGTGCCGTTGATCAGCTCGGGAACGGCCGGACCGCTTGGAGCGATTCATCTGCCGCGCCTCTGGCTGAAGCTCTCGCTCGCAGCCGCCGACGCGCTACCTGAAGGGTACGACGAGTGCGGCTCCGGGTTCGACGCCATGACGCTTAATGCGCTCGGCCTCGATCGGCAGAAGACGATCGATTTCGTCCGTTCGAAGAGACCGACGTACATGGAGTTCGAAGAGTGGGTCGTGACCAACGGGAAGACCGACAAGGTCACCGTCGAGCGGCATAACGCGGCGATTCGCGGCTATCACCATGGCGACGACCTCGGCAAGCAGATGCGCGAATCGTCGAAGATCAAGGATGCGTTGGTGAAGGACGCGGTCTCACTCAACACCGTCGAAGATCTCGACGAAGTCCATCGCCAATTGCACCGCAAATAGTTTCCCGTCGTGTCATCTTGAGCGGAGTCGAAGGACGCGTTGTCCTTGACGACGGCGCCGCTACGACGCTGGAGCGCTGGGGCGAACGCGGCCCACTGATTCTTGCCGTGCACGGCATGACGAGCTCTCGCAGGTCGTGGGAACGCTTGGCGCGCCATCTCGACGGGCGCTTTCGTCTCGTTTCGTACGATCAACGCGGTCACGGCGATAGCGCACAGGTTGCTGGGCCGATGTCGCTCGCGCGCGGAGTTGCCGATGCAGAAAACCTCGCCGCGTCGCTTGGCGAGCCCGTTGACGTGTTGCTCGGCCATTCATGGGGTGGCGCCGTTGCCATTTTGGCGGGAGCCCGATTGCCGGTCGCTCGGGTCGCGACGGTCGACCCCATGATCCGTCAGGTCAGTGCCGATTGGTACGAGGAATATCTCGCTGAACTTCGCGAGCTCTTCGCGCTAACCGGGAAGGATCGGGATGCGCAGGTGCGCGCGGATTATCGCGATTGGTGCGCGCCCGACGTCGAGGGGAAGGTGCACGCGGTCCATTCTATGACCGCCGAATCGATAGCGGGGCTCTTGCGTGAGAACCCGCCCCACGAATGGGACTTACGAGCAAGCATCGCCCGATACGAAAAGCCGCTCTTACTCGCGCTCGCGGCTCCCGGCGAGAGCATCAACGATGAGGAGACGCTAGAGCAAGTCGAGCAGAATCGGTCCGCGAGCGTTTGCATTGCGCGCGTGTCCAACGCCGGCCACAACCTCCATCGGACGGCATTCGAGGACTTCGCTCGCGTTCTCGATGACTGGCTCGCGCTAACTCGCGTTACCCCCTAACCTAAGCCTAATCGAGTTATAATCCCGCTTTAGCGCACGGGCAGCTTGTGCTCCTATGACAATTATCGTAGCCGCAATTTTGCGGTTGATTGCCCTTCGAAGGAGTTACAATGCGTAAAGCTATTAGTGCACTAGCCCTTCTGCTCTTCGCTTCCTTGCAAGTGGCGCGGGCCGATGTCAATCCGAACGCTGCGCCGGCCGATGAATACTTCGGCCCCTACCAGCAGAGCGTTCTCGAAATCCGGAACCGCTTGAACGATTACGACCAGCTAGCCAGCCGCACAATGCTCGATCCCTCGGTCGGCGGATATCTCGACCACCTGCAGCTTGCGATACGCGACTGGCAGCACAAATATCCGCGCGATCCGTGGTTGCCTCCCATGCTCGCTCATTTGATGCGTGAGTACTGGCGCGCAGGACAGGCGTCGAGTCCGACCGGCGTGGCGGCGTTAGCGTTCATGCGCTCGTCCTATCCAGATTCCGCGTACACCGCCCAGACGGTGGCGCTCGTCTACGGTTCGAATCCCGACCTCAACGAGATAGCGCGCGATAGTGCCGAACCGCCTTCGTACGATGCCGGGCCTTCTTATGCGCCGGCGCCGTCGTATGCGCAACTGCCGTCGTATGCGACGGAGGAAGTGCCGGCTTCCGGCATCGCGACGTACGATCAAGCGCAGCCCATCCAAGCGCAGCCCGTCGGCATGGCGCAAGTCTCGGATGCGGCACCCAGCTATGCTGCTCCCGAGCCCTATCAGCCCGCCGCCGACACGGCGTCGCCTGACGACGACGCTCCAACTCCGCCTCCGATGCGATAGCGCGAAAACGCTTCGAACCGCAAGAGCGCCCGCGGCCATCGCGGGCGCTCTTCTATGCTATGATGCGGCGATGACCGCAAAGAGCACCTTCGTCGATTCGGCGATTCAAGAGTACGTCATCGGTACCGTGGTCCGGGAGCATCCCATATTGAGCGAGCTGCGCGAGGAGACCGCACGCCTTCCTAACGCCCGCATGGCAATCGGTCCCGAGCAGGGGCAGCTCATGCAGTTGCTGGCGCATGCGATTGGGGCCCGACGCTACTTAGAGATCGGCGTCTTCACGGGCTACAGCTCGCTTTCGATGGCGCTCGCGTTGCCGGCCGACGGCTACGTGCTGGCGTGCGACGTCAGCGAAGAGTTCACCCGCGTCGCGCGGCGTTATTGGGAGGCCGCGGGCGTCGCCGCTAAGATTGACCTGCGCATTGGGCCGGCGCTCGAGACGCTCGCAAAGCTGCGCGCACAAGACGTCGAGCCCTTCGATATTGCCTTTATTGACGCCGACAAAGCAAATGTGGGCGAGTATTACGAGAAAGCGCTCGAGCTCGTTCGCCCCGGAGG
>JBAVSO010000077.1:0-42153 GCA_049695635.1 Candidatus Cybelea sp.
TCGATCGCCACTCCGGACGGCTCAGAGCCCGCTTCAAACGGCGACCCCTGCACCTGCGTCAAGGCACCACTGCTCGCGTTGATCGCGTAGGCCGAAACGTCGTTGGAATCACCGTTGGCCACGTAAACGAACATGCCGGTCGGATTGATCGCCACTTGCCATGGGTAAGAGCCCGCTGCAAATGGCTGGCCCTGCACCTGCGTCAAGGCACCGGTACCGGCGTTAATGGCGTAGGCCGAAACGTCGTTGGAGTTACCATTGGCGACATACATAAATGCGCCCGTCGGATCGATCGCCTCTCCGATCGGCCTGGAACGTGCTGCAAACGGCGAGCCCTCCACGTGCGTCAAGGCACCGCTGCTCGCGTTGATGGCGAAGGCGGAAACGTTGGCGGAGCCACCGTTGGTCACGTAAAGGTAGTGAACCGTGGTGCTAAGGCGGCCTGCGCTTCGCCCAGAGTTCTTTTGTGTGTAGGTGCCGGAAGGCGCCACAAAAGCCGGTGCGCCGACCGGCGGCTGCGATTCACCGCATCCGACCAGCAACGCCGCTGAAGCACCGATGCTAAGCGCATACCGAGCTAGAGTCTTCATGTGCTAACCTCCATAGCCGCCCAGATTGGCGCTTAAGAACATTCGCCGCACTCCACTTGCCGGCCTAGCGAGGTGGGCGTCGAGCGAGCTAGTGCAAACCCAATGGCGCGGATTTGGTACGTTCGCGGACCGATTGCGGGCCGATTCAGTTGAACGCTTTCGAACGCCACCCCCGGTACAATCGGAGAAATCACACCCCATCTTCGAGGAGGCTCTAAATGTCCTCATCCCCGTTGTGCCGGCGCACCGTTTCGCCGCTCGCCCTGGCCGGCCTTGCGGCCTGCACCGGCCAGACCACCGCCAGTGCCTACGTCCCGACGGCGACCTCCACGATGTACCGCAGGCCTATCTTCCCTCTCGGAGCGACAGAACGACTTCGGGAAGTTAGCGTTCCAACGAAACGATTAAGCAGTCTTATCGGCGCGGGTCTTAGCCTGGCGCTCTTAGCTGCGTGCAGCGGAGGCAACACTGGCCTTCCTACGTCAACGCCAATTTCGGTCACCCCCTCGCTGCGATCGCAACCTGCGCTCAGCCGGCCTGGGATGCGAAAGAACGTCCAGGCGGAGAGCGTGCTCTACAGCTTCGCAGGTGGAAAGGATGGCGTGTTCCCATTTGCCGGCCTGACCAATGTGGGCGGCACGCTGAAGCCCGGAATATACCTCTTAGATTGAAAGCGAGCGCGCTGTTGGAGTCGCGTCACGTGTCACGATGGCGCACCGAACGGCGAGGCTGGGTGCGGAGCGGTGAGGCTATGTCGCCAATGCTGCGATCATCGCGGCTACTGACGCAGTGCCCACCGCGTACACTGGAGGGCACTGCTGCATACTAGCGAACGACGGCCTCAACGGTGACCGGCCCGCCGTCGATACTCAATAGGAAGGTGCTGCAGCCATGTACTCAACCCCATCGTTGTACCCGGGTGCGAACCGGGCGCGGTTTTTGACATTCGGAATTGTGGCTGCGTCGTTTGCCTTGGCGCTTCCCAACGCCGAGGTCGCTCAAGCTCAGACTCCCGCCGGTATCGCAGCAGCCGTCGATAAGACGTGCGCGGTCATGTCCGGGGAGCGAAAGCTCGACAACCAGACGCTGCAGCTTTTGCTGTTGCTCGACGAAGATCTCGCAGATCCCAATCCCGTTTCGCTTGCCCTATACCGTGGAGTCATTCACCAGTGTCCAAAAGCATATCTTGCGTACGAACAACGCAAACGCGTCAACAATCCTTTTGCGAATTCGGGACTTGTGAAAAGCACGCCGACGGCGCTTATTTCTTCCGGTTCGAGTTCGTCTAGCCATGCGTCGCCGAGCGTGTTCGCGATGCGATGCATTGGTAGCGGTGGCATGGCCTCAGCGCAAGGTGCGACATTGACGGTCAAGTTCCAAAAAGCCGAGCATCCGGCTTCGCAAGGCCTGCTTCCAGGCCAGTGCTCTTGGCTGGATCGCGGAGTCCGCCCGAATGAGCCTTCGCGCATCGAAGCCCCTCTCGCCAGCGCGGGTCAAGCGCAAAACGGAGTGGCGCAGATCAACGCCGGCGGAACGTGGACGTTCTGGGTATACAACACCAGCGCCGTTCTCCGCGCCACCGCCGTAGCGAAAGGTACTCCGGCCAAGCCGTAATGCTACGCAACATCGTCAGCGCCGCGCGAAAAGCAGCTACCGCGGGGCCGATTGCCGCCGGGGTCCACACGGGACCGGCCACCGCTGTTCCTAGTAACGCCTTCGTCGAATGGATGACAGTATGAAAGAGATTCACCAATCACTCACACTACTGCTCCCGTCGATCACCGGAGTTGCAATAGCGAGTTTGATTTGCCAGCCGCTACTTGCCGTTGCGCAAACTCCCACGCCTGCGCCGCCCTCACGGATCCCCTCCTCGTGCGACCACACGAGCGCATCGTTTTCGATCAGCGTCGCACCGGACGGTACGCTCTTCGCTTTGCGGGGGACGACTATCTACCGCTTCGACGTCGGTGCGCGCGGCGACGCTCCGCCGAATGCGGTGTTTTGCTTCACGCCCAAGAAAACGGAGGTCGTCTCCGGTTTTGTGGCGACGCGTGACGAGGTCGAGGTGTTAGCTCTTGGAGCGATCTTTGCGTTTGACCGCAACTCGCGCGGCCACGTAAATCCGTTGCGTTACATCGCTGACCCGGAATACGGAGCCTTTGGCAAGACGTCGCTCAACTCTCGGGGCAGTCCCTATCAGATTGCGGTCGGTTTCGACGGCACCACCTATGTTTTGAAGGATACAAGCTGTCATTGCCACGCGGGCGGGTACTCGCCCGATATAATTGTCTTCCCGCCTCGCGGGAATGGCGATATCGCCCCTATCCGAGATATCCAACCGACCGATCCTGCGCATCCCACGAGCGCGACGATTGCTTTGGTGATCGCGCTCGATAGGAAGTCGCGCTTGTTCTTTCTCGACAACTCAGGTGACCTCGTCGTATCGCGACCGGGCGCTGTCGAGCCATACGCCCGCGAGGCCCACATCGCTCTGGCCTCTCCAAGCGCCTTCGCCGTCGATGACGCAGGCACGGCCTATGTTGCCGATCGGTCGATCATTTACGTCGTGAGGGGAGCAACGGGCGCGGCCCCGGCGGTGACAAAACTCGGGGGCTCCAGGACGCACATCACAAATGCTGAAGGCCTAGCAACCGATGCAAAGGGCAAACTATATGTGAAGAACTGTGCGCACAGCAGCGCCTCGATTCTCGTCTTTAAGCCGGCATCGTCCGGTAACACCCAGCCCCTCTACATACTCGGCGGCGCGCGCACGCGCCTGGTCTGTCCTTCCCCGGCGAATGACCCATAAGTAAAATGCGCTGCACATCCTGACCCGTGCGATCCAACGATGAAGGTCGCGTCAGCGCGCTTGTTCTACTGCGCATGATTTAGGTGTACGACTAGCCGCGTTGCTCTCTGTGAATACGATCGAAGGATACTGTACCTCTGGCCAGGACGTGGACTCTCCCGTTAGATAGAGATTGTTCGTCTCACCAGTGAAGCCTCCCGGATCACACATGGGCGCGGTTGTCACTCCGCTATCGACCTCGAGGCGTACAACGGCCTTCGATCCAGTGTTGAAGTCGGCCTCGTTGCCGCAACAATTTCCGAAGATGTTGAACTCCGCTTGCTGCCACTCCAAGTGGAGATCAGGGAACCAGTTGTCGCCATCTACTTGATAGATGCTGGAGCCAAAAACAGTGAATGCAGCTGAATCCTTACTCCGGGGCGCGACGGCCGCCTGGCCATACAGGAGTAGATTTCCTAGGTTAGTGATTCCTTCAGCGGGCGCCGGCGTTCCATGGCGCGAGTTGATAAAGCAAGAAAGGTGTAACTTTTTCGGCCCCAAGCTGGACTTCCAACCGGATGGACACTTTGTTTTTCCATCCCAAGGGTACATGAAATTAAGTAGCCAGTACTCAATGAACACGTGTGCCGGATAGGAACCGGAGCTGGCGTAGATGAACTGCTCCCACCCCTGGCAGGACGAAGGGTCTGGAGACCCGAGGTTTTGGCACGTCACCGTAGTGAATGGCTGAGTGTTGAGCTGAAGGGAATAGTCATTTGACTTACCGTTCTGCTGTTCGGTTTTTACGCCGGTTACATGATGGAATGAGCCCTCAGCAAAGCTCACATGGCCGGTTACCGCCGCCAACCAATCCGTACCATGACCTACCGTACTTGGCCGAATCCCGTACCCCGGCAGAAACGGGTAACTCGGCGGCTTTACACAGGGAATCTCTCGCCACTGTATTTCCGGGTACGTAGCCTTGAGGCACGCGTTTTCCGGCCTCGGAACCCGCTGAACCATCAGACGCCAGCTCTCGAACTCTGCCTCGGTTGGCGGCCTTGCCGCGACCTGCGCCGGCGCTACCGCCGGCTTAACTTGAGCCCGCTCCGGGGTTCCGTTTGGCGCTACCCCGTTGGGGCCCGAGCAAGAAGCGCTCAGCACTGACGCTGCAAGCGAAACGCACGTGAGGGTGAAATTCTTCCAGGTCGGTTTGGGTGTCAGAAAGATCATGATCCGCTCCCTTTGAGAGGTTAGGTAAAGTCTTCATTGACCGGGCCGCCGAGCGGTGATGGCAAAAACAAACCGTCGCGCTCATCGTACCACCGCTCTTAGGCCCGCAACACGTACAAGCTGCACGCTTGACCTGCACAAATTGCCGCCGCACTTTACCTTGGCGTTCAGCTCAGGCGTAGCGCCCGCCCCGCGATCTCGGAAGCCTTGCACGCATTGCGGTGCACGTTGCGCGAGGCGGTCGCCATCCCGAGCCCGACGAGCGTTCTTCCGTTGTCATCGAGCGCGTCGCGGGATTGCGCCGCTTCCAGGTGGAATTGCTGCAAGCCCTGTTCGCGTGCCAGGCGACGTTGCGGAAGTTCGTGCTCGTGCAGATGTCACGACGGAGGATAGGATTATGAAGTCGATTGCCGACCAGTTTTGCTTCGCGCTCAGCTCGAGCGTCGTTGCCATTATTTTGCTGGCCGCACCCACAACTGGATCGAACGCTATCGCAGGATCGATCTCGATCTTGCCGGCGGGGCACTGGAAATCGATTCTTGTGAAATCGGACTAGGGCGATTCTCCAATGGTCGAATCAACGCGAGAATCCGCAGCAAAACCGTTTGATGACCCTACTGGTCGTATTCGCTGGTTCAGGCGTAGCCGCGAAATGCGCGACGGAAAACTACTGGGGGGTGCTATTGCGCGGGCCTCCCGTCACAAACGCCGGCTGGAGCGAGAACGTTTCCTGCGTCGCCTGGCCGACGGAGCGGCGGGCGCAGAACGGGTCTCTGTCACGCAAGCCGCCCCTACCTCCGAAGCGACGACTACCTCGGCGGCCGCGTCGCCGGCTGTGATTTCGGCCGGCACAACGAGTTGGTCGTCGATCGGTCCTTCGGAAGTCGCACATGGAGCCGGCAGCGGCACATTCCCAATTGTAAGCGGGCGAATCACGAGCATGGCAGTGGGGCCACAGGGGCGTCGGGTCTATGCGGGCTCTGCGAACGGAGGAGTGTGGCTTTCGAGTGACGGCGGCAGCACCTGGCGACCGCTCGACGAGTGGGCGACGGCACCGGATACATCGGGATTGGAGGCCGATGCTTTATCAGTGGGGGCCATCACAGTTGCGTTTGCACCAGAGGCATCGAACAGCAACGCTAGTGCGGGCGCGGTAGCCGATACGATCTATGTTGGCACCGGCGAGCCCGGCGGCAATCTCGATGGATACTACGGCATCGGTATTAAGCGATCGACCGACGGCGGCAATACCTTTGTACTCGAAGCATCGAACCTTGCGTCAAGTGAAATCTACCGCATCATCATCGATCCGGTCGATGCAACAATCGTATTCGCTGCTACGACGACTGGGCTATATCGGCGACCGGCAGGGCCCGATTTCAGCACTTGGATTAAGGTATCCGATCCCGACCCATCTTCCCCAGGTGGCGCGGTTACTGACGTCGCGGTAGCGGGTTCCGGAACGAGCCGTACCTACTATGCTGCCACAGCAAACCAGGTTTTCGAAAGCACCGATATCACCTCAAAAACGGATGGCACCGCCACGTGGACGGCAGTTGTAGGTATAATTAATCCCGATCCGCAGAATAATCCGTTGCGTAAGTCGCTTTCGGCCGGCGAAAATGAAAAGTCGGTTTTGTATTGCCTGGTTCAAGACGGCAGCTTGTTTCGACTCGACAGCTCAACCGGCGGGTCGTTCCAACAGGTCCGCGGCGTGCCGAAGGCGATCTTCGCAGGCGGCCAGGGTTGGTACGATATCGTTGTTGCCACCGACCCGAGCGACGCCAACACGGTATACCTCGCGGGCGATCTCACCTGGGACGGAGGCTGGGCTCTCGCATTATTTAAAGGCACGATCTCGGGCGGCACGGGCAACTATGCCTTCCCTTTCAATCCGGCCAACGATCAAACCAATCTCGCAGATCCTTCGACAACCAACAACGTTCCTAACGACGCAACATGGATCGGGCGCGGAATCCATCCCGACGGACACGCGCTCGCGTTCGCCACGAATTCGGACGGATCGCATGACTCGACTAACGTATGGGTCGCATGCGACGGAGGCGTATTCCAATCTGCTTCCAGCGGCGCTCGCGGCAGCTTCGTCACGAAGAACGCCGGTCTGGCAATCACGCAAATGACCTATTTTGCGCTGCGGCAAGACACCCCGGACGTTATGTACAGCGGCTGTCAAGACAACGGCACGTTACGCTACAGTGCGTCGGCGAATCCACCGTGGACGCAGTCCGGCAGCGGTGATGGCGGCGGCGTAGCCATCAATCCGCTAAATACCTCGGAAGGGCTACGTCAGTACGTGCAAGGCATTGTAGAAGCGACCGGCGACGATGGCGGGACGTGGGGACCATCGGGCCTGCCGGTTCAAGCCATCGAAAACTCGCGCACGGGCTTCTATGGGCCGGTGCGTGCGTTCGCGTCCGGTGCCAAGACTCTCGTTGCCTTTGGGACGAACCGCCTGTGGTTTCGTGCGGACTGGAGTGACCCGTGGCTTACGCTGCCGACGAACACCAATCCCTACGTCGGCGCCGTGAATCTAACGCAGGACGTGCTTGACGATACGACGCCGACCGTTGCGGCCGATGATAAGTTGTCAGCCGATCCCGCTCCGATAACGGCGATCGCCTTTGGTTCGGCAACGATGATTTTGGTCGCAACCAGCGGAACCAGCGCGGCAAACGTCTGGCGTTTCGACCTAGTCGGCACGATCTGGAAGAAAACACTGCAGCCGGCTATTTCAGGGGCGAATGCCCCACCGAAGATATTCATCACGGCGCTAGCTATCGAGGATCCCGTCAAGGGCAGCTTCTACGTCGCCCTCGGAAGCCAAGGTGGTGAACACGTCGCGTACTTCGATGGCGCGACGTGGATGAGCGCCGGACTTGCGACCGCCACGGTGGACATTCCAGCCCACGCAATTGTGATCGATCCCGTCAATCCGGACAAACTGTTCCTTGGTACCGACGTTGGTGTATGGCAAGGCGTAAAGAGCGGCACGACGTGGGGCTGGACGCCGTTCTCCGACGGCCTCCCCGAATCCGCAGTAGTTGACCTTGCTATGCAGACCACGGTGCGCAAGCTTCGAGCGTCAACGCACGGTCGCGGCGTTTGGGAGATTCCTGTCTAAGGCTCGTCGTTTTCAGGTAGGTCACCCCGCCGAATTTGGACGCACAGCAGCATCGTTTCCGGCATCGGACCAACGCCCAGCCATCGCTGAAGATAGCGCTTCAAGTTCTCATACTCCCCGAGGGCGGCAGCACGACGGCCACCTTTCGCCAGACAAATCATCGCCAGACGCGAGGCGCCCTCGTGAGCGGGGTCGACTGCGACCGCTTTTAAAGCGAAATCCGCTCCTCGAGCGTAATCGCCATTTTGTGCCGCGTTCACCGCCAATCGTTGGAGCATCGTGACGTACATGTGTTCGTAGCGCGTGCGCAACGGGAGGAGCCAGTCTCCGGGCTCGCCTGCCAGAAACGGACCCGTGTAGATTTCGACTCCCTCAGCCATGGCTTCGATTTTGCCGCTGTTGTAGCAGGCAATGAATCGATCGGTATCCGCGATCACTCGAATCGCAGGATGCCAGGCGTAGCTATCGTCCCGGTAGAGGATCGGATTCAGTGCCGGCGCGGTGGGGCGCAGCGCTAGGCGCGCGCCGCTGACTGCGAGGTGCAGCCGATGAGCGCAGTCTTCCGACTCGAGGTCGGGCCACAACGCCTCAATCAGCGCGGCTCGTGGGACGGCTGCTCGGGCGTGAGTTGCAAGGTACTCAAGGAACGATCTGCCACGTCCACGGCCAGGTCCCGCGCTCCATCCACCGCATCTAGAGAACGCAAACGTACCAAGGCAGCGGAATTCCAATACCTCGGAGCGGCTGATGTCGGGCATTTTCAAGCTCCTCGCTTGCGGACGTATCAAGTAGCCGCCCGGCTACAGACTTGTGAACCGCATGTTACACCCCAAATAGCGCCCGGTCAAGACTATTTTAGGGGCGTACTCAAGGCGGCGGATAGGCAGCTGCGAGCGCGCGGAGAGCGCTTTGAGAGTGACCGCAAACGGCCGTCGCCTATAAGGAATCTGTGATGTTTGCGGTACGTCATTGAGCTCGCGTTTTGCCGTCAGCGTGGAGGTCGAAGGCCAGCGGGACGGATCGCTGGAGATGCACGTTCGACCAATGGAAGGGCACACGCAGTTGCGCGCGGATCCAGCCGTCGTCGTCGTCACGATGTGGACGGAAGGCGACGGAACGGTGAGGGCGCGATTGAGGCACATCGCGAGCGGAGTAACGAGCTACCTGCAGGGCAACCAAACGATGATTGAGCTGGGCAACGCGCTCGGACTGACCCTATCCGGATGAATCGCCTCGACTCGTCCACGGCGAGCTTACGCGGTCGTGGCTAACTATCAGGCGGTCTTTGCCGTCGGAGACTCGTTGACGACTTTTCTGCAGAACAGTTACAATGACGACCCCTCGACCGCCGGCTTTCCTTGGACGTGCACGTTCAAGCTGTTCTCGAGTCCAGACATGACCGCAGAGGACCAAACGAACGATGGCGTCGTTTCGCTGTTCTTGCATAGGATGACAACTGACGAGAATTTTCGACAAGTCACGCGTCTGCCGAGCGAACCCAACGAAACGCCGATCCTCTTCCTCGATCTCCATTACCTCATCACCTATTGGGGAACGAGTGCCGAGGCCGAGCATACGATCCTCACCTGGACAATGCAGCAGCTTCAATCCAACTCGATCTTAGACTCGTCTATTCTCAACCTGTCTACGGCAAACGCCGGCTGGGATACGACGGAGGCGATTCAACTGATGCCCGCGGACCTGAGTTTGGACGACATCTTGCGAATTTGGGAAGCTTTTGGCCCAAAGTACCGGCTTAGTATTTCATATCTGGCACGCGTCGTCCGCATCGACCGGCCGATCCCACCGCCGGGACAGCCTGTGGTGGCAACGCGGTTCACGCTTGAGAATGCGCTGACGTGAACGAATCCGTCGACCGTCGAATTCTCGGTGCGTTCCGCTGCGTCGACTCGGTCACCGGCAACGTGGTTGCTGAGCCATCGCTGCTGATAAGCAATCCACAGTGGTCCATCAAACCGAATCTTAGCGGCACTTACGTAATTTTCGATGGGCCCGGTTTCAATATGCTGACGACTCAATTTGTCCCCACGACGAACCCCTGGCCATCAGCCGTTTCGTTCGAAGTAACGATCGTGGACCCGGCGCTCCGATATCTGCCGAGGTGTGCGTCGGTCAACGCGCCGTTGGCGGTCCCGTCGTTGTTCTCGCCCCAAACCATCAACGTCTTTCCTTCGCCCGCAGCTCCGACTGCGCCGAACTGGTCGATCATCCACGCTTCGGTCATTAACAGCGCGACGTCGCAAGGTCTTCCCTGGGCGGTCTTGCAGATCACGCGCACTAGTGACAATACGGTCATTGGAAGCGGTGCTACCGACTCGAGGGGAGAGGCGTTGCTGGCCGTCCCCGGATTAAAAGGGCAAATCGGGCAGAGTCCCAGTGGCCCGGTGTTCCAGCCGACGCTCCCAGTGACGGTGGCCGCATGGTTCGATCCCAGCGTTCTCGCGCAGCCCGCCGGATGGATCCCTGATCCCGACGCCATTTTCCAGAATCTCACCAAGACGAACAATTTCAAAAGCGCCACACAAGCCGCTGAGCTCGGAGTCGGCCAAGACCTGACGATGAGCCTCGCCATAACCCTTTGACGGAGGAATAATCGTGCCGGAGTATCTTGCGCCAGCAGTATATGTAGAGGAAGTCAGTTTTCGCGCGCCTTCGATCGAAGGTGTAGGGACAACGACGACGGGTTTTGCAGGTCCAACGTTAACTGGACCCGTTGGAACAACGCCGGAGCTGCTCACGAGCTTCGGCGATTTCCAGACGACTTACGGCGGCTTCGATCAGCTTTCGCTGTATCCGAACAACGCCGCCGATCCGAGAAATTCGAACTTCTTAGCGTTAAGCGTGAAGGCGTTTTTCGATAACGGCGGCTCAGAATTATATGTTTCCCGCGTGTTTTCGGCGGCGAGTGCCACCGATACCGGCAATGCTAGCGCGGTGATTCCAACCTCGAGTCCGACCGTCACCGTGAGTGCGCGGTTCCCCGGCGCTTTTGCTAACTTCCAACAAGTGACGGCGAATCTCGTCGCCACGAAGACCGTGGCTGGGAACCTCGTCGGGCTTCCGTCCGGGTCGCTCGTGGTATCGGCTTTGTCCGGACCTACTCCGATCGGGACGCTCGGGAAGATTGCGCTCGCAACCGATAACCAGATCACCCTCGCGGTCGCGCTTACAGGATCGAATCCGACGTTCGTCCTCGTTGACGGCGAGATTATGGACGTCACGCTCGTCGATTCGACGAAGACCATACTCTCCGTTAATCGAGCCCAAGATGGCACATCCAAAGCCCAGCACGCGGCCGGTGCTCCGGTGTTCCCGCCGATCGGTACCCTCTCCGCGGCCGTTAACCCCGGCGCGACGCAAATTACCCTCGGCGCGGCGGTTACGGGCGGTACGCCTCTGTCGGTACAACTGGGTGCGGAACTACTCTCCGTAACGGCGATCGATTCTACGGATGAAAAACTGACCGTAGCGCCGGCTCTAGCCGCGACGCATAACTCTGGTGATGCGGTTTTCGGCACCATGTACGCTACGTACTACACCAACGGAAGCGGCACGACGTTCCAAAGCGGATCGACGCCGTTAGGGACGCTTCCGGCATGGGCGAGCCTCTACGTGCTCACGATCGCCGTCAGCACCTACGGCGCCGCCAGTTCCAAGGTGACCGTGCCTACGGCGCAGCCGGCGTTGGTCTACTCCGGACTTGGTTTCGATCCGCTCCACCCCAACTACATCGGGCTCACTCTCGGCGCCACACCGCCTCGTCACATCGACGCGCTGCAGAACCAAGTCGCCTTTTCGATCACCGGTTCCAGCGCCGCTCCCCTAGGTCTATTCAACACACTGTTCGGGACGTGGGGCGGACCTGGCACGAGCGCATCGCAGGTCTTTACGCTGAATGGGGGCGACGACGGCGTGGAGCCGCAATCGAACGACTACGATACCGCGCTTACGTTCCTCGACGGACTAGAAGACATCGCGATCGTCGCTGCGCCGGGCTCGTCCGCGTTCGACGCCAGTCAGGACATCATCACTACGCTGATCACTCACGTGAGCATGGCGCGAGCATATCGCATAGCGATACTCGACACTCCATTTGGCGGACTCGACTCCGATTACGAAGATGTTCGCGCGCAAATCGACAGCAGCTATGCCGCCCTGTACGTGCCTTGGGTCAAGATGGCCAATCCGCTTGCGAAGACGGGTACGGCAATTCCGTCAACCGTTTACGTACCACCCTCTGGTTTCATGGCGGGTATCTACGCGCGCAGCGACGACCAGACCAGCGTGGCGAAGGCACCTGCGAACGAGGTCGTGCTCGATGCGCTCGATTTCGAGCGCAGAATCACGTTTGCCGAGCAAGCGCTTTTAAATCCGCTCGGAATCAACTGCCTGCGCTACTTCCCCGATCGTGGTTTCCGTGTCTGGGGTGCGCGAACGGCGAGTTCGGACTCGGAGTTCATGTACGTAAACGTTCGACGCTACTTAATTTACCTCGAACACTCGATCGATAACAGCACGCAGTGGGCGGTCTTCGAGAACAACGGACCTTTGCTCTGGGCGCGCGTCAAAGATTCGATTGATTCCTTCCTCAACAACGAGTTCGTTGAAGGGCGCCTCCTGGGCACTTCACCGGCCACAAGCTACTTTATCCGCTGCGATCGCACGACGATGACCCAGAACGACCTCGATAACGGACGCATGATCTGTCTCATCGGCGTCTCCGTCTTGAAACCGGCCGAGTTCGTCATCTTCCGGATCGGCCAGTGGACGGCGAGCGCTCCCAGTTAGTACGACGTTCTGAATTGGAAAGGTGAACCATGGCTGACCGTACTGCTCCTTACCCGGCTTATAACTACCTCGTCGATCTCAAGGGCCCGCGGGATCCTTCAGCGCTCTTGGGCGGCTTTTCGGAAGTAAGTGGCCTCACGTCGGAGATCCACGTTTCCGACTACCGAGACGGAAACGAAGTGAATGCGCGCCCGCGCAAGTGTCCGGGATCGTACACGGCGGGTCCGATCACGCTCAAACGTGGCCTCGTGGACAGCTCGGACCTGTGGGACTGGATAACGCAGACGCGTACGACCGGAGTCGACGCAGCTCGCGACGTTACGATCACGCTACGCGATGAGTCCGGGACCAGCGTACAGATATTCAAAGCGACCAACGCCTATCCGAGCAAATATACTGGCCCCACCCTAGCGGGCAAGGGCGGCGGCGACGTCGCCGTCGAGGAACTCCAGCTCACGATCGAGGACCTCGAAATTTCGCCCGCATCGTGAGCGTCGAAGGATAGCGGGAAATCACCATGAGTCGCGTCCTATTCGAGGACCAACGGCCCGACTTGCCGGCAAACCCGAACCGCGCGGACGTCGCCTGCTTCGTCGGGCTGGTCCGGCGCGTGGGGTTGGTCATACCGTCGGACGTTAGAGCGTGGCTACACGAGCAGGGTTTGCTGCAATTTCCGTTCACGCTGCCGCTCAATCAGCCCGCACCGTTGGTTCCGTCGAACGTTCAGACCTGGCTTACGCAGCAGAGCTGGCTGCAGGGGCTCGCTACTCCCGCGTCCCTTACGACGCTGGCAGGCGAGATCGGAGCGACCGACACGATCCTGCGCGTTGCCCCGCCTCCATCTGTGGCGATCCCGGCGAACATTCTGATTGATGACGAGATCATCACCGTCACTGCTTCAAACCAGCCGACCATTCTTGTGGTTACGCGAGCGCAGCAAGGCACGACTGCCGCCGCCCACGTTCTAGGAGCGCCCATATTTCCTTGCGCCGGTTCGCTTCAAACAGCTGCCGGCGTTGGCGACACGAAGATTACTCTGGCCGAATCCCTTGACGGTGAGCAGCCGACGTTTTTGAGCGTTGATAACGAGATCGTCGCGGTCACGGCTATCGATTCTACACAAACAATTCTCACGGTTCGACGTGGCATCGCCGGTTCGGCTCCCTCCGCGCATGCAGCCGCAGCCGCGGTGATAGATCTAACCTCAGATGCCCTTGCACTGCTCGGCGCGCAAATCGCCGCCAGCATCCCGCAGGCGGTGCAAGATTGGTTGAGCACGCAAGGATGGCTGCAAGGCCGATTCGCGCGGGATCTCGATCAGCTGGCGGACGTGCCCGTTCCGGTCGAAACCTTCGCTGGTTTCACCGCGATGTTCGATCCGGGAGGCTCACCCTCGAGCGTGGGAACCGACTACGTTTCAGCCTGCGTGCGCTCGTTCTTTGCCCAGGGCGGGAAGCGCTGCTACGTCGTGCGGATGGGAGATCCCGTCGCGCCGACCGGCAATCCGCTCGTCGACGCGCTTGCAAAGCAGGCTATGCTGCAGTCCATCTTGATTGATTCTGGATACCAAGCCGGCGATCCCAGCACGTGGCACGGCGTTGGGCATCTCGCCGCGCTCTTGGACGTGTCGTACGTTTCCATTCCGGATCTGCCGGTCTTGAGCGCTTCCCAGCCAACGGGAGCGAGCGGTCAAACTCCGAGCGCACCCGCGGGAATCGAGCAGTTCGTCGAGTGCGCACAGGCTACCGTGCCGCCCGTACAATTTCGCGTCTATCCATCCCCCGCTCCGCGGTTGAGCCCCACGGACTACGGCGTTTGGGCGACCAGTGTCGCTAACGTCCTGCAATATCTCGTAAGCGGCACGATCCGGCAAGAACTGCACCTGCGCGAGATGCAGTTCGTAGCTGCGTTCCCGCTGCCGCAGGACCTTGATCCCGCCGCGGCCTCCGAAAATTCCTCGAGCGCGTTGCTCGCGCAAGATATCCACGACGTCATGCAAGCCTACATGCCCGAGTTCGTCGAGCCCGCGGGGGGCATATCAGGTACGAACGTTTCCAGCGCCTTCTTACAACTCGCGTATCCCTGGCTGAAGACGACCGGCTCTTACGTGCTTGCGGAATCCCTCGAGCCACCCGACGGTGCGCTTGTCGGAATTCTCGCGCGTAACGCGCTCAAACGTGGGGCGTTCACGAGCGCGACGAAGATCACTCCGGCGGAGATCTTCGATCTCTGGCCTTTACTTCCGGGGCGGGAAACGAAAGTTTCGTCCACGCCGTTGGTGTGGGACAACGTCTCTCAAAAGGCGTTGATCGAGCGGGTGAGTTTGTTTGGGTTCACGCCCAGCGGGATAGGGCTACTCTCGGACATGACCGCCTACCCCGGCGAATCCTATCGGACGGCGTGCGTGAAGCGCCTGGCCGCGGTCATCTCTCGCGCGGCTCGCAGGCTGGGAGAGGTTTTGATCTTTGAAAACAACGGGCCGGCGCTGTGGACGCGCGTCCAAGGTGCATTCGAGCGATTGTTGACGACGCTCTGGAGCCTAAATGCACTCGACGGCGCAACAGCGGCCGACGCCTTCAGCGTGCGGTGCGACCGAAGCACGATGACACAAAACGACCTCGACAACGGCCGCCTCGTCGCCGAGGTGACCTTTACCGCAGCTGCCACGATGGAACTGATTCGCGTGACGCTCGCCTTGGAAACGGACGGGACGAGTACCCAGCAGATCGCCGCGGCATTGGCCGAGGCCGTTTAGATGTCGTCCGGATTGCTTGTTCCGCTGCACGTCTTTCGCTTTCAGGTTGACTTCGTGGCCGAAGACCTCACCGACGGCTCGACGACGCCTACCACGCTCGCCGGTTCCGGTGCTTTCGCGGAGTGCACGGGGCTCGAGGCAACGATGGAGGTAAAAGCCATCAAGGAAGGCGGCATGAACTATGGCGTCGCGCAACGGGCCGGTCCCACGTCGTTCGCCACCGTCGTTTTGAAACGCGGCATCAGCGCGAACATGGACCTCTTCAACATCTTTAGCAAAATAACGAACGGCGCGTACGCGCCGCGCATGCAGGTGACGATCAACGTCTTCGACATTGATGGCTCCGCGGCCGTAGCGTGGCAACTCGATCGAGCGATGCCGGTCAAGTATAAGTTTGCCGATCTCAATGCACGCGGCGGCGGCGAAGTGGGAATTGAGGAGCTGCATCTGGTGCATGAGGGCCTTTCGAGCGGAAGCCCGATCTCGCTGAGTCCTCCGAGTTCGTAGAAGCGTGCCCATCAAGCCAAGTGGATTTGAAAAAGCCACACTGAGCCCGCTGCCAAGCGGGGACCCGGTCACGGTGCACTTCAACCCTGTGTCGCTAATCTACACGGTCACCAGCTCGGTGAACCAGAAAGCAGGCGCGCCGAAAACCTCGCAGTTCGTCGCATCATTTTCGGGCGAACTGAACATGGACTTGCAATTCGACACGACCGACCTCGGATACGACGTGCGGATCGACACCGATCAAGTAGCGGCCTTCATGCAGCCGTCGGGCGCCGCGACGGCTGCTGCCTCAAACAATAACACCTCGGGCCTGCCGCCCAAAGTTCCCCCGGCGCTCGTCTTCCAGTGGGGAACGTACACGTTCCAAGGCGTGATGAAATCGTTCAAAGAAACGATCGATTTCTTCTCGGCCGAGGGTGTCGCGCTGCGGGCGCTGGTGAGTATCACGCTCACGCGTCAAGACAATGTCTTTGACGAAAATGCGAGCTTTTCGGCAACCGACACCGGCGGGAGTTTGGTTCCTGCCGGCGCGGGAACGAGCGCGTCGTCGGCCGCGGCACAGGGTGGCGACCCGAGCGCCGCTCGTGCACTTGGAAGCGCCAACGGTCTCGAGAGCCTTCGCTCCGGCGCGGGCGCATCGCTGCAAGTCGGCGGAGGCGTCCAACTCAACGCCGCCGCCGGATTCGCTGCCGGCGCTTCGGCAAGCGTTTCCGGCGGAATTGGAATCTCCGCTGGGATCGGCGTTTCCGGTGGTATTGGCGTTTCCGGCGGAGCTGGAATCTCAGCCGGCGGCGGGATTGGAGTATCTGCGGGAGTGCAGCTCTCCGTGCAGGGAGGAGGCGCGCTCTTCGGATCGAGCGCCTCGGCGGGTGTACCCGCCACCGCGGGGGCTTTCGCCGGCCTCGAAGTCGGGCGCGCCACCGTCAGCACGACGACAAGGCTCGATCCTTCGTTGATGCTTCCATCCACGATCGGCAGTGACGTTTCAACGTCGGTGGGAGCCAGCTTCAGCTTGGGCGGCGCGGCGAATAGCACGATTGGGTCCGGACTCTCCGCCAACGTCGGTGCCGCCGGCAGCCTTGACGCCTCGTTGAGCTTCGACGGCGATTGATCGGAACGAGGACGTATGGCCATAACGATCGATGAAATGCAGGTTGACGTAGCCGAAGCCCAGTCGCAGCCTGCAAGCGCGGCGGCTCCTGCGTCGCAGGAACGTACCGACTTGAAAACGGCGCTGGATGTGCTGCGCGAACGCGAGCTCAGACTGCGAGTGGATTGAGTGACGACCGAAGCCGCGCTTTCGCAGCTCGCCTATTACAGCGCGACCCCGACGATCCAGATCGACGGACAACCCAACGATAAGGTAACCGCGCTTCTCCTTAGCATGGAAATGCGCGAGCGCGAGGGGGGCATGTCGGCGCTCGAGCTGCGCTTCAGCAACTTTGCCTCGCTCGCCGGCGGCACCGGAGATTTCGCCTTCGAAGACGGAACGGTGTTGAAGCTAGGTGCCGCCGTGCAGGTTTACGCCGGCGACGTTTCGTCGCCGACCGAGATTTTTCGCGGAAAGATCACCGCTCTCGAGGGTCGCTTTCACAACAACGGCGCGCCGGATTTGGTGGTCTTGGCCGAAGACGCGCTCCAAGGCGCGCGCATGACGCGGCGCACGAAGAATTGGGAGAGCACGACCCTGGCCGACATCGTGCAGCAGGTGGCCGGCGACCTCGGTCTCACCCCGGTCACCGACGGCCTCGATACGAATATCGGCACACAGCAACAATTCAACGAAAGCGACCTTCAGTTTCTTCGCCGTCTGCTGTGCCGTTACGACGCCGATCTGCAAGTCGTCGGCACGGAGCTTCATGCAACTCCCCGTAGCCAAGCACAGCGCAATACCGTAACTATCGATCTGAACAGCCAGCTTCGAGAGGTTCGCGTGCTCGCCGATTTGGCGAACCAGGTCAGCCAAGTTACGGCAACGGGTTGGGACTACAACCAGGGGCAAACGATTTCCGCGACGAGTCAGACCACGTCCTTCGGGCCGGGATCCGGTACGAACGGGAGCGACTGGCTGCAGCAAGCGTTGTCGAGCCGGTCGGACCAGCTCGGGCAATTCGTGACGCTCGATGCGCAAGAGGCTCAAAGCTTAGTCGATGCCGATTACGCCGAGCGTACGCGACGTTTCGTCGTGGCACACGGCGTATCGGAAGGGAACCCAAATCTCCGCGTCGGTTCCTATTTGACGATCAACGGGCTCGGACAGCGTTTTTCGAACACGTATTACACGACGGCGACCGTCCACCGCTACGATACGGAAAATGGCTACGAAACGCGATTTACCGCTGAATGCGCCTATCTGGGAGATGCGACGTGAGCCTGCTTTTGCGCGAACACGCGCTACCCATGATCGGGCCGGCGGCATTTCTCGCGACCGTGGTGAGCGTTAAGGATCCCGAGAGCCGCAATCGCGTGCAAGTGCGAATTTACGATGTTGACGGTGTCACCAATCAAGATGCGACCCCCTGGGCACGCGTTGCGGTCCCGTTCGCCGGCAATTCGCGCGGCGCGTTCTTCATTCCGGACGTGGGCGATGAGGTGCTCGTCGTGTATTTATCGGGCGATCCGCGCTTCCCAGTCGTGGTCGGGGGGCTGTGGAACGGTCAGGACTCAGCACCGGAGACATTAGGAGGTTCGGGTGATAGCGTCGACCGCTGGACGATTACAGGCACGAAAGGCACCCGAATCGCAATCGTCGAGGACAGTTCAGGGCCGACGATCAGCTTCACCACACCCGGCGGCCTTACCGGCACCATGACGGATTCCTCAGGCTCCATCGAATTTTCGAACTCCGATCAGACCGCCGTCACGATAGATAGCTCCGGCGTAACCATCAACGCGCCATCTGCACAAGTGCAAGTGACGGCGGCCTCGTCGGTTTCCGTAACGGCGCCGCAACTCAGCGTATCGGCGGCGATGGCCACTTTTAGCGGCGTCGTGCAATGCCAGGTTCTGCAAGCGACAACCGTTGTCGGGACCACGTACACGCCGGGGGCCGGGAACGTATGGTAGCGCACGACATTCTTGTTGATGGCGTTTATATTAACGCGCCTTACGGAACGGTCGACACGCCGAAGCTGACTGCGCCCGTGATTCTGACGATGCACGATGACGACTTTCCTACACGCTTCTTGCAGGATCTGGCAACGCCGAATTCCCCACCGATATCCAGCGCCGCGCCGGCAGACATTCCTACCGATCCGCTTTTTCAGCCGGTCCAACGCATGCTCGAGGTCGCAATGGTGCAGCTCGCCTGCAATACTCCGGGTTACCCGAGACTCGATCCGCGACGCGTGCAATCCGCGGGTCTCGTGATCCGGCGCTGCAACCGCGTGCGAAACGCCGCCGGCAGATACGTTGACGAAGAGAACGTCCTGCAGGGTTGGATGCGATCTGCCGGTGGGCTGTGCCAGTGGAGGACGCTGATCGGGGATGAGAACCGCCAGGATCCAGATCCGACAAAGCGGCCGCAGTACCCGTCCGGACAAGCGGAGTTGGACCGTCAGCTCGCGATGCAGTCGCTCGCGAGCGCATATACCGAATCATCGACGCCTGCTTTCATTGCGCCCCCCGACACGTGCGCCATTTTGGGCCGCACCGTAGCATACGCACTCGTTCCGACGGCGAGCAGCGAGGTGACGGACGCCTCGCCGGTTCTCCCGAAAGACTACCCCGCGCAAATCGCGGGCAGCCTGCCGACGTTACTTCAGGCCGTAAAACGTAGCGCGCCTCTTCCGGGCCAGGCGATCGATAAACGCTGGATATCCGACGACTACCTCAACTCTCAAGTAACGCCGGCACTCGATGCCCCGAGCATCAAGGCCTTTCAAAGCTTTCTGGCGGCAGTTCGTTTGGTTGATGGCGCGCTTGGGGCTTTCGACGGAACGACGCAAGGCAATACCGTGCTCGCCACCTTGAACGCGCACAACGTAACCGTCTCCGGTTCGGCGATGCCGATGGGAGAGTTCTATGCCAACGCCGCGTCCGTGCTTCTCGACGACGACCGAGCCGATCCGCCGCCGCAGCCGACGATCACGATGCCCGATGCGTGGGATCAGCTTACGAGTCCAGACGTGCAGACCTTCGTTGACGTGCTTCAGAGCCGGGCGGGGCAGATTTCGACCAAGATCGGACGTTTCCACGACCGCACGCGCCTCTATCGATTGCGGATGTTCTTCCGTGTGAAATCCGAGCACCCGAATTGCCCGCCGGAGTTGATCTGGAGTCAGCCGAGCGAAGTATTCCGCATTGCTGCCTGGTACGAGAGCAGCGATCGTCCGAACGCGCCGGTACTGCTTCCCGATGTAAACCGCAATTTTCTCAAGACCCTCAAGCCGAATTGCTCCTTCGCGG
Organism: Candidatus Cybelea sp.; assembly: GCA_049695635.1. Taxonomy (GTDB): domain Bacteria; phylum Vulcanimicrobiota; class Vulcanimicrobiia; order Vulcanimicrobiales; family Vulcanimicrobiaceae; genus Cybelea. Next base: position 20,232 of record JBAVSO010000077.1, read on the forward strand.
TTCCGGCCAGCTTGATGTCGTCGATGCAAGGCACGAGCATGTCGGGACTCATCGCGGGCAGCGGCGGCGGCGGGGGAGGTGTCGGCCTCGGCTGGATCTGCGGATTCAGCATACCGCTAATCACGATCTGCGCGTTCTTCGTGCTCAACATTTTCCTGAGTCTCCTTAATATCGTGTTTTTCTGGATGGCCTTCATCAAGATTTGCATTCCGTTTCCGGAACCGGAAGATTAAGCGAAATGAGTACGAGCTATACAGACCCGGTGAGCTGGCCCTTCCTGCCCAAGCCTCAAGCAGGACAGCTCGTGTATCCCACACTTGCCCAGAGCGTGCGCGATTCGATCCGCATCATCTTAACGACGCGTCCTGGCGAGCAGCTCATGCGCCCGCGTTTTGGCGCCGGTCTACAAAACTTTCTCGACGATGGCAACACCCTGCCGATGCGAGCGCGCGTTCAGGCGACGATCGTGCAGAACTTGCAGACGTCCGAGCCGCGCATTATCGTTGACCGAGTCGACGTCGACCCGGTCGCAAACGCTCCCTCTCAAGTCCACGTTCAAATCTACTATCGACTGCTGCGTACCAGCACCCCGCAGCAAGTCGGTCTGACGATGAGCGTGGGGTGACGCAGTGCCGCTGATACCCCCAGCACTCGACGATCGTTCGTATGACGATCTCGTCCAGGACATGCTGGCGAACATTCCGGCGCACACGCCGGAATGGACGAATCCACAGCCGGGCGATCCGGGACGTACGCTCATCGAGCTCTTCGCATGGCTGGCCGACACCATACTCTATCGCGCCAACCTGATCCCGGAGCGGCAACGCATCGCCTTCCTAAAGCTGATCGGGCAATCGCTGATGCCGGCCGCCGCTGCCCAGGGCATCGTCGCGCTTTCACTGGATCCGTCGGCAACGACTCCATGTGACTTGGTTGCCGGTGCGACGGTCAAGGGCCCCGTCATATTCGAGACTCTTGGCGATGTGGATCTGCTTCCCGTCACAGCTCAGGTTTATATCAAAGCTCCGGTTGCGCCCGGTTCGACCAATAGCCCGCTATCGCTGCTCACCGGCCTTCAACAACTCTACCAACTTACCACGACGCCGAAGGGTTATCTGACGACGCCGGTTTTCACCAGTAACGTCGGCACCCCGACTGGAATCGACGTGCTGGCCGATACCGTGGACCAATGTTTGTGGATTGCATTGTTTGCGCCCAAGAGCGCAACGCCGGACAGCATTGCCAGTGCAATCGGCGGCAACAACGGCCAGCAGATCCTCAACGTTGGGTTCGTGCCGAGTCTCACGCCCGTGGATCCCTTCGCGGCGACTGGAGCACCCGCCGCCGTGCAGGCGACCTGGTCGATGAGCGCTCCTCCCGTGAACGGAACGCCGGTTTACAACACGCTTTCGATCGTTGCCGATCAAGACTCGACGAATGGCCTCACGCAACCTGGAGTTGTGCGGCTCATCGTGCCCCAAACCGCCGACATCTATGCTCCCACCAATTTGGTGACGAGCGATCTCCAAGCCGGCGTCGGACCTAAGCCGCCGCGCATCGACGACTCCGATCTGGCCAGTCGACTCGTTACGTGGGTGCGCTTCAACGCGTCATCGGCACTATCGGTAAGCTGGATGGGCATCAACGCGGTGACCATCGATCAGCGGACGACGTACAGCTCCATCGTCGTTGGAGTGAGCGACGGCACGCCGGGGCAGCAATTCCAGTTGTCACAGACTCAAATCGATCCCGACACGTTCCAGCTCGAGGTTGACATGCCGGGACTCGGCTACGTGTTGTGGCAGCAGGTTGACGACCTAGCCGTACAGCAGGGCCCCGTCTGGGCGTACGTACTCGATCCTGAGGCGGGGACGGTCACGTTTGGAAATCAGTTGCAGGGGATGATCGTCCCACTGGGGCAGCGGGTGCGGGTCCGGCAGATGCGCGCGGGAGGCGGAAGCGCTGGTAACCTTCCGGCGGGGTCGTTAACGGGAATTTCGGGGCAGGATGCCTCGGGGAATTCCGTTGGAAACGTCTCCGTCGTGCAGCCGATCGCGACGACCGGGGGAGCCGACGCCGAAACGCTGGATAACGCGCAACAACGCATCCCGGCGCAGCTACGACACCAGGGCCGCGCGGTCACGGCCGGCGATTATCAGAGTCTCGCGGAAAACGTGCCCGGTGCGAGTGTAGCGCGGGTGGAAGTCCTGCCGCTTTTTATGCCGCAGACGCGGACGGTCAACGTCCCGGGCGTCGTTTCGGTGATGGTGATCCCACCCAAGGATGGCGTGCTGGCGCCATGCCCGCGTGCCGATCGCCCGTTGTTAGAAACCGTCTATCAGTATCTGAATCCGCTCTGCCCCGCGACGGCCGAAATGTATGTCATCGGATGCGAGTACGTCCAGCTCGGCATTACCGTTGGAGTTGAAGTACGTGCCGGCTTTAGCTTGCTGCAAGTCGGTCAGGCCGTCGAGAACGCCTTGCGCGCATATCTCTGGCCCATTCAGCCAGGCGGTTTTGACAACACGGGCTGGCCGCTCGGTCGCAACGTGCGCAGCCTGGAGCTGGAGGTCGTCGTTAGCCAGGTTCCCGGTGTCGTCGAAGTGGATTGCTTGAATCTCTTTACGCCTCTGCCGTCAGGCGGATATCAACAGATCGCGACCGATCCGACGGGACGATCGGAGTTGCTCCTGCAGAGCTGGCAGCTCGTCGAAGTGCTGCAAGTCGTGGTTCAAACCGGAACGGATGGTACGAACGTTGCGTGCCCATCCATGACCCCGGCGGCGCAGCCCGATTCCACCGTCGCCGTTCCCGTCGTACCGAAGGTTTGCTGACGCAGTATCATGGATGCGAACGGATTACAGTTTTGGATGTTGAGCCAGGCCAACGATTGGCGGATTACGGAATCGAGCGGGCTGTACTTCAGCAGCCAGAGCAACCGCCTTCGTTTGGACAGCCCATTCGGCGGGGGGTCCTTAGGCGAGAGCTTGAGCAGCGCCGCGACGTTAGTGGAAATCGCACCAATGGTGCGCGACGAGTTCAACACGTACGCTCGCTGGGACCCTTTGAGCGCTCACGTCGTCGCCGGCGGCGGCGGCCCAGGCGAGGTCCCCATCTATGCGGCACCGACTTCACAAGCCGTCACCGACTTGGTTATGGGCTACGACGATGTCTTGTATCTGGCAGTCGGCGGCGTGCTGGTGCTCATTGACCGCCGCGGCCGCTGGCCGAACACGACGCTCGCGCCCGGCGATTTTAACTTTTGGCGTCTGGCCGCTTGTCCCGACGGCGGAGTGCTTGCTTTGGACCGCATCGGCCGTCAACTCGGGAGAGTGATCGGTCAGCCGCTACAAACCGGCCCAGTTGACGTGCCGGATCCCGGCATCATGCGATCCTGTGCGCAAAATCCAAATCCGCCGCACATCAGCGCGCGTTACGCGTTACCCGCCGCCGCTAGTGAAACGCTCGTTGCCTTGTGCGCGATGGCTTCAGGAGAATTCGCGCTGCTCTCCTGGACCGGGTCGACGACGCCGGCGATCGTTCGCACATTCACGGAAGCGACCGGTTTTGGAGCGGGCGTGCCACTGGCCGGAACGCTCGCGCCGAACACGGTGGCGCTTGCACCGTATACCATGGCGTGGATCGGCGACACGCAGATTGCGGTGCTCGTTACCAACTCGGACGAAGCACTCGTATTCGACCTCGCCAATGCCAACGGAGGACCACTCCGCGACAGCTACATTCTCACGGGCCAGAACCTTGGGCCGTTCGTACACGGTTTTGACTTGCCGGCCGGCTACCCAAACCCGGCTTGGTTTGGAAACCCGCCGCCGGCGTGGCAGCCCGCGACGGCATATAGCGTTGGGCAGTCCATTTTGGATCCCAACGCCAACATCCAATCCGTCCAAACTGCAGGAACCTCGGGCTACGCGCAGTTCGCGTGGAACGCCACCCCCGGTCAGACAACTCCCGACGGGAGCGTCGCTTGGTATAATGCAGGCCCGCTGTCGCCGCTGCTTCCCCTTCTGCCATTGTCGCTCAACACGTTCGTCGCAACCGGCGCGACCGATCCCACCAATCCCCCGTACTTCGATAGCGGCTCATCACAAACCGTGTGGCACCGCTTGTTCCTCGAGGCGATCGTACCGCAAAAGTGTGGAGTGCTGGTCTGGCTCGCTGCGGCCGATACGTTATCCGATCTCCAGTCCAGCGCGACGATATGGTATCCGCATATCGTCGGCTCCGCCGACACGTCCAACATACCCCCGGCAGTGCTGCCGGAGGTGCCGATTGCGGTGTGGCAGTCGGAGTCGTGCGAGGTGCCGTTTGCTGCCCCACTCCTTGACGAAGAACCAGTTGCCAATCAAAGCGGCTTGTTCATGGTACTCATCCAACGCGCAGGAAAGCTGGTGCGAAGCCTGACGGGCCGCTATCTCGGGGTGCAAATTCAGTTGAATGGCGATAGCCGAAACACGCCGGAGATTGCGGCGCTGCGAGCGTATGCGTCTCGGTTTTCATACGTCGAGCACTATCTCCCCGAGATCTACCAGGAAGACAAGTTTCCTCCCGAAGCTGACCAAAGCGGCTCGAGCACGCGGCGCGACTTCTTCGAGCGCTTCGTCGACCTATTTGAAGCCCAGTTCACGCGAATTGAGGATCGCATCGCGAACGCGTATCTGCTCACGCGCCCCGAGTCAACCCCTGATAGCGCGCTCGACTGGCTCGGCGGATGGGTAGGAATCGACCCTAACGGCTACCCTCCCGATCGCCGTCGGGCACGGCTTCAGGCGATATCCGGCCTTTATCGCCAACGCGGAACGGCGCCGGGCATCGCCGAGGCTCTGGACGTCGCAACGGACGGAATGTGCACGAGCGGTGCCGTTATCGTCATCGAGGATTTCCGCTTGCGGCATATCTTCGCGACGATTCTGGGTGCGGATCTCTCCATCAAAAACGATCCGTTGCTCCCGGGATACTCACCCAGCAGTAACTCGATCGTCGGAGATACGCTCTTTTTGGGCGATCCGCGGATACAAGCGGAACTGCAGGCCCTTTACGAAACCAATCTCAACCTACCGGGTGGAGAGCAGGGCGCGCAACAGCTCTACGACTCTATGGCGAATCGCATAACGATTTTCGTCCACGATCAGGTCGAGCCCGTCGACTTCTCGCTCATCGTAAATGTCGTGAACGAGGAGAAGCCGGCGCACGTGATGGCCTCGACCGTGCGGGCTAGCCAACCGTTTATGATCGGACTCGCGTCATTGCTCGGTGTAAATACGTATCTGGGACCCGAACCACCGCTCGCCGATGCGACGGTCGGCCTCAGTCAGATCGGCCGATACGACATCGTCACGCATATGCCGAGCCTGGATCCCCGCCTTGCAGGTTGGCAAGGATACACCGCATGGCCCAAACCCGTGGCGCGCCTTAACGCCCCGGCTTCCGTCGCGCAGGGAGCGACGATTCATTTAGACGGCAGCGCCTCGACCGCGCCGCCGGGTGAGAGTCTGGTCACGTATGAGTGGAAGCTGTTGTCGACCTAAGACATTTTGAACGCACATCACATCAGAGGAGATACGCATGGCAGGAACCCCAGGAACCCCAGTTACCGTAAGCGCCCCCGGACCTCTTGCAGTCTCGAACACGACCACCTCCGTCGAGGTAACGCTGGCAGCGGCCATCGATACAGTCGGTTCCACTCTCCAGTTTCAGCTAACGGTCACGGACAGCGCAACGCCCCCCCAGTCAAACACGGCGACGGCAACCGTGACCATCGTGGGACAACCTGTGGTCACGATCAATCCGGGAAAACAAGACGTCGCCGCGGGCCAACCGTTTCAGCTGTCGGCAGACGTTCTGAACCAAGGCGCGGGGATCGTGAGCTACACTTGGGAGCTCTTGAAACCCGGCGGAGACGGCTAGCGACGAGCGCAGTCCGTGCCAACGAACGTTTTTCGCGCTGGACTCCAAGCGCTCCGTACTCTCTTGACCGGAGGCGCGCCCGCAGCGGCTGTCGCGCCAGCAGCGGTGGCTCCGGCGGCGAGCGAGCCTGTGCAAATGACTCCCGACCATCCAGTCACGACTACGGAACCTCGACTGCTCGTCGCCGGAATGACGCCTGGTACGTATACGTTCGAAGTCGTCGCGACTGACCATCTTGGGATAAGGAGCGACCCGCGGGAGTGTAGCGTGGAAGTAACACCGACAATAAAATGACGATTGGAAACCAGCATGTCAACGACCGATGACCTGAGCCCGCCGCAGGCGCCGAACCGAGTCTATTACTCGCTTGGACGCATGTTGGGGGTGGAAGACTTCCAAGCCGACCAGGATTATCACCGCGGCCGATTGGCGCGCGCGATACTCCAGTTGTGCGGAACCGGTACGCTCTCCGGACTCAACGTGCAGTTCAATCAAACGTGGCAGCCCAACGCGTCGTATCCTCAATGGTCCTTCGTGGTCGACCCGAACAACAACATCCAGGTCAATACCGGCAGCACCGGCAACACCAGCGGCGGCACGGAGCCTAAGGATTGGGCCACAGCCCCCGCCGGTCAAACGGTCGACAACAACATCACGTGGACCAACGAAGGTCCTATGAGCTCCAATATCCCGGTCTGGACGCCGAATACCCTGTACGCGCTGCCTTCGGTGATCGTGGATCCCAACTTTAATCTACAAGTCCTCACGACCACGTCGCCGCTGACGAGCGGCCAGGACGCGCCGCAGTATTGGAACGGCGTTTTGGGCGGCGTAACGCCCGACGGGAACGCTGCGGCGGCGTGGACTTGTATCGGCGCGCAGGACCTTGAGATTCAAGTAACGGCCGGCATCGCGATCGATCGCGTCGGACGTATTATCGAAGTGCCGCGTGCCGTATGCATCCGTATCGGACCATGGTGGGCGAATCAAACGGTATCCGATCTCAACCTGGCCCTGCATGGGACAAGCGTCGTGGTGGACGTGTTCGCAACCTTTGTCGGCTGCACGCGCGGCGTCACGCCATGCTTTGCTACCCAGGACGACTATTCGGCCACGGATGCATTCAGTCCGAATCGCTTGCTCGACTCGTTCGCAATGCAGCTGGTCTTACGCACCGACGCCACGCCGGAGCTTCCGCGGGATCCCTGGCTTGGGATTGGAGCGACGCCGCTTCCGCCTAACCTTGCTGCTGCTCAACAGCTAATTCTCGCTGCGGCGCTCGGACCGGGAGCGTCGGCTCCGTTTGGAAGCGTAACGATTCCGGTCGAATTTCCGCCGAACTTCGACACCTCATCGGTCTTCCTGGCGCGCATCCAGATTCCGGCGACGCCCGTAGCGCCGCCTCCCGGCGGAAGCGAACAGCCGCCGACGCCGGACTTCACGAAGATCACAATCGATAATCTCTCGCGGATATTCCTGTATCCACCGTCACTCGTCGCGCGCTGGATCGGTTTCAGCTCGGGCGCCGAGTCTTAGGAGACGACATGGCTAGCTACACGCAAGGCGATACCCGCATAGTTTTGTCGCAAAACGAACTGGCAACGTATCAAGGCAACGGTTCGGTAGTGCTGAATAGCCAGTGCACGCGCCCGTTGTGGTTCGACGGCCGCTTTCTCGCGGCGCGCGACCTCGCACGCGAACAGGACTACTTTCTGCAACGGCAGGCCGACTTGGGACAAGCCGCGGGTTTCGGCGTCGTTCACGGCCTCCTCGTTACACAGCCGGATTCCTCAAGTCAAAACGTGGACGCGGATGCCCTCATCATCGGAGCCGGCCAGGGCGTCACGCCTGCCGGCGAGTTGGTGCTGCTGCCGGCCGATCTGACGATTCACCTCGGCGACTTGCCGGACGAAGAGAACCTCGACATACAGTTTGGCTTATCTTCGATGCCGAACACTCCGGCTCGTACGCGCAGCGGTCTCTTCGTGCTGGCTTTGCGCCCGGTCGAATTCACGGCGAATCCGATCGTTTCATATCCCACCAGCATTCAAGGCACGCGGACCACGCATGACGGTGACATTGTCGAGGCGACCGCCGTTTCGCTCGTTCCCTATCCCGACCCGGTGGGCTCGTACGACGCGGCGCAGCGGCGCGCCGCGCTCGCCAGGCAGATCTTCGTGACGTCGAGCGCGACGCAGCTTTCGGAGACGCTGCTACCGATAGCGATGGTCAGCATTACGCGCGGCGTGATCGACTGGGTCGACCCCTATCTCGTACGGCGGGACACAGGACCCGAGTATAGCGGGCTGCGACTTGGGTTGACCAATCCTGCGGCCCAGCGGGCCTTCTTCATGCAATACGAAGCGCAACTGAAAGAAACGGTCTTGAGTCAAAGGACGCAGGGGTTGTCGGCGAGTTTCGCTGCCGGCAAGTTTTTCCTGGCGCTTCCGCCGGCCGGCCACTTTCCGTTGGCGAGCATCACTATCACGGGTCAGACTTCGTCGCCGGCATTTTCACAAGTCTTCTTTCCGCAGCAACTGGACGTGCGGCTCAGCATCATTCCGCAGGACGAAGTTCCGGCCTTGATCGAGGATAGTATGTCGCTTCCTCCGATTGATCTCACGCTTCCACAAGATGCCTATGCAGATCTTGCGGTCTTCGCACTGATTCCGGTACCGCGCGCCGGCTTCGCAACGCTCAAGAACACCCTACCCACCATCGCACCGGTGACGACGTTGCCTCAGGTCTTCAGCTTCCGGTCGCCACTCGACCTGCTGCGACTCTACCAGGGGACGGCTCCGGTAACGCCGCCGTCTTCGCCGGTCAATGCCGCGTGGGCGAGCGTGATAGGAAGTCAAACGTACGGCTTTTACATCCGCCGGCGGAGCGCGCCAACCTTCGTCGATTTCACGGCCGCGGCTCCGACGCCCTAAGTAGATGGTTCTACGAGGTTAAGAGATGCCTGCTACACCGATCGCTAATCCGTTAACCGGCGAAAGCCTGCTAGGAATCGAGCCGCAGCTACTGCAGCAGGTCGACCCCGGTTGGCGTTATCGCATGAACCTGTTTACGGGTCGCGCGCTTACCGACACGGCGCTCGACGGCGAACAGGCGTACCGTGCCGGGTTGTTGGCGACCCTCGGGCAGAGCGTCACGCCCGGTACCGTAAAAGGTCTCGTGCTTTCGCTTAATACTGCGCCGGCCGATCCCGTCCTCACCGTCACGCCGGGATATGGCATCGCCGCTTCGGGCGAAGACGTCACCGTGCTCCGAACGCTGCAGACCAATCTGAGCACGCTCGCGGTCATCGATCCCGTAACCGGTCTGCTCGAGCAACAGTTTGAGACGTATCGTCTCAATGCTGCGAACTTACATGTCGGCATCTTCTTGCTGCAGCCCATCGTTGCGCAGGTCAGCGGGCAGGCCTTCGATACCGGGAGCGAACCGTTTGAAGTTAGCGGAAATCTGGCGGCCTCTTGCGACCAGGATCCGCAAGAGTATGCCTTCGAGGATTGGCAGATTGCCGATGGTGCAAGGCTCGTATTCGTACCGTGGCCAAGCGGCGTCGCCGCACTACCGCTTCCGGATTCGAATCCGGCCACGACCTGGAGAAACCGCTTAGCGTACACGATCTTCGATGCCGAAGCACAACTCGTTCCAGACGCACAGTTCCCGTGGATGATGCTGGGGGTGCCGCTGGCGCTGGTAGCCTTCGATACGAACTGGAATCCGCTCTTTATCGATCGCTCGGCGGTCGTGCGCCCGGGAGGGTTGCCGCGCCTCCGCTACATTCTGCCCTCGGTACCGCAACAGCCGCTGGTTTGGGAGCCCAGTACCGTTTTTGCTGCAGGCGCGCTGATTCTCGATTCAAACGGCAACGTCCAGCAGGCTCAGACGACCGGTGCTTCCGGAAATTTGCCGCCAAAGTGGAGTATGGTGAAAGGACAGCCGACGACGGACGTTGGTGTCACCTGGAGTAATATGGGTTCCGGCGCGTGGTCGGCGAATACCGAGTATACCGCAGGGGAGTTCATCTTCGACTCCAACGGCAACTTGCAGACGGTTTTAGTCGCGGGCCTTTCGGGCGGTTCGCAACCCACGTGGAGCGACGTCTTTCTTCCAACTGCTGACAACGCGGTCACCTGGGTGAACAACCAGGTTACAGGTCCGTCTATCGTTCAACCCGCGTTGGCGCAAGCCAGGATCGCGCAAATTGCCGAGCAGGTTGGCGATCAGCTCAGCGCAGCGACGGACTTCGGCAATTTTTCAGCGATATGCGCCGTGCTGCCGCCCAGCGGTATCCTGCCGGTGGCTTCGGTGGATCTCGTGAACAAGCAAGGCCTATGGTTCCCGCCCAACTGGTCGCTCTCAGCGGGGCCGATACGTTTCGAAGAATTGGAAGCGGCTCTAGAGACGGGGATGTTCGCCGATCCCATCGAGGTCGCCGTAACGGCGCCGGCCGATCCAACGCTCCTGGAAGACATCGAAGTGCTCGTGCCGCTTCCCGATCAGTTGTACGATCCAAACATCCTCGTTACCGAGACGGTTGCACCCGATTTTCAGCGACAGATCGATGACGCAACGTCGAGCCGCAATGCGGTTCTGCACACCCGCAAGGCCGTCCAGCTCGAGCTCAACGCGCTCAACACTGCGTTAGGGCCGAACTCTCCTCCACCAAATCCCAACGCGATCGATCTCAATGCCGGTCTCACCCCCGTCGAAATCGCCGGTCGCGACACGCTGCCGCCGTTATTACCGCAGCCGAATGTGAACCCAAACCTCGATCAAACCTTTGGGACAGTCGGGCCGGCGACGTGGCAGCCGAACACGGAGTACAGCTACGGTCAGTTCGTCATTGATTCCAATGGTAACATCCAGGTCGTGCACAACTCGCCCGGAGGCACTTCCGGCGGCTCGCAACCCGCTTGGAATCCTAGCCCGGGAGCATCAACCACGGATCCGGCGACGCCCCCGCCCGGAGCTCCAACCGGGATCACGTGGTTCAACAACGGTCCCGGTACCTGGCAGGCAAATACTGCATACGCAACTTGGCAGACAAATACCTCATACGTGATGGGGCAGTTCATCTTCGATGTGAACGGCGCCATGCAAATCGCGATCACCAACGGCACTTCTGGATCCTCGCAGTACGTGTGGGGCGAAACGGGAGGCGCACAAACCAACGATGCGGCAGCGAACGCCGTTAGATGGGTGAACACGGGCAAGGCACCCTCGCCGAACAGTCACGCCAACTGGGCACCGAATACCGCTTATACGCGTGGGGCAAGTCTGGTCGATCCCGCTGGAAACGTTCAGACGGTTCTGGAACCCGGCACTTCCGGCAGCTCCGAACCAACCTGGAGCGCCGGCATACAGGGGATAACGCTCGATCCCGGCGTCATTTGGCAAAACATTGGACCGGCGGCCTGGCAAAGCAATCACGCCTATACCACCGATACTGAAGATCCGCTCGGTCATGCCATCGTGGACGCAAACGGGAACCTGCAGGTGGTTCAGACCGCAGGCACGTCCGGTGCGTCAGCGCCGATGGCATGGGCGACCGATGTAGGCGAAGGCACGCAAGACGGCCCGCTGCTCATGTGGATCAACGAGGGCCCGCCAACGATCTGGGAGCCGAATACCGTCTACGAGCTTCACCAATGCTTCGTCGATCCCGCCGGAAACATTCAGGAAGTTCAATGCGCCGGCACGTCCGGTAGCTCTCAGTTCATCTGGAACCAGAACTCCGGAAAACCGACGTCCGAAGGCTCTAACCTCACCTGGAGCAACGACGGACCCGGTATGTGGCAGCGTGCAAACGCATATACCGTCGGACAGTTCGTTTTAGATTCGAACGGGAACATTCAAGCAGTTCAAGCAGTTCAGAGCGAGGGCACGTCGGGAATAATGCCCCCCGCCTGGAAGACGAGTTTCGGCCAAACAACAACTGACGCCGGCATAACCTGGATCAACTACGGTCCCGGTACGTGGCGAGGAAATACGACCTATGCCGTTGGGCAGTTCGTGTTCGATTCGAATGGCAATATCCAAACCGTTCAGAGTGCCGGCGAATCCGGCTCCGGCGAATCCGGCTCCACATTACCGACGTGGGCCACGGTACCGCCGCAGCCCACTGCCGGCGGCGTCGCTACCGGCGGCGTCACCACGGACGGCGCCCTCACATGGATTTGTCAGGTTTGGGCGTCGACCGATTTGCAAGGGCTGCAAAGACAGGCGGCTGCGGCTCCGTACACTGTCACGTATACCGATGAGAATAACGATCAGCAGACGCTTCCCCTCATCCAAGCCGGCGACTGGCAGACTCTTGCAAACAATGGCCTTCAGGCCTTCATTGACAGCCTCAACGCGAGGATCAAACGGGCGAACGACCTGCTCGATCTCGCATTCCTGACGAGTCAAACCGATATCTATAGAATTCGCCAGAACGTCTTAACGGCCACCGACGCGACGAAACTCGCGACGTCGCCCATTCTCGCAAACATCGCCACCGGCGAAACAGCGGCCGCAACGGCCGGCGACCTTCAGGGCTATTTCACGACGCTCTTCGGTCAAACGGCTGCCACGGGCGGAAGCGAGGAATCGCAGGCAGCCCAGGCTGCTGCCGCAGCGCCGAGTCAGACAATGGCAACGGGGTCACCCGCCCCGACGATGGCGAGGCAAATGCGGGCGATGGCGACGCGGCCATCATCGGCCTCAACCAGTATACCGCGCGCTATTAGCCCTTTAGCGGAATCCAGCAGCTTCGCGCGGACGGGGAGCCTGTCGGAAGAAAGCTTCGTTCAGCAAAAAATTAACTTGCCTGAGGATAGCGCCGAATTCACACTTCCCCAAGGGCAGAATATCTTTCAGGCTCGTCCGAGCGGAATAACGGCGATCGTTAATTTACCCTCGTCGCAGCAGATAACCGAACAGGCGCCGATCGTCGGCGCGCAGCTGGACGTTCGGACGCTGACGATCGCGGAGCGCCTCGCGCAATCTCCATCGCAGGAGAGCCTGTTTTACACGATCGGGAATCGGCTCGCATTCATGCAAACGCTCCAGGGCCTCGCGGCGCTGGGCTTGACCCTCGGCGATCTCCAATTTCTCGTAGACGGCGCGACGTGGCAGCCAAATTTTGCGTACGCCGTCGGCCAAACGATCATCGATCCAAATGGAAACGTCGAACAAGTTCAGACGGTCGCGACGAACGGCACTTCGGGAGCAACGCCGCCGGGACCAACGCCGCCGGGAACGGCGTCCCCGCTCTGGAACACAACGCTTAACGGCACGACGACCGATGGCGGAATCACCTGGAGCAACAAAGGTCTTCCCATCGGCACGACGACGAACTCACCTACTACGTCGCCCGCCTCTTTTCCGATTCCCACCGAGTGGCACTACGTCTCAGAACTCGGGGGCAGTAACGCGCAGGCGGTGCTGTACAAGCTTCAAAATCCGTACGTGGTAGCCGACGTTGACGAGGGAGGGCTCTTTTCGGTCGGCGTCCGGGTTTTGGAGCAGCACACCCAAATGCTCCGCGCTCTCGAAGGCCGCGTGCAACTGTACGTTGACTTTGTAAACATTTGCACTACTGCGATCTCGAATATTCAAGGGAACGTAAGCCGCGGTCAAACGCTCATCGCGCAGCTCGAAAACGAGCTGGCGCAAGCGCGGCAGAACCTCGCGTTTACGACTGCGTTGCTCGCCGACGAGCAGCAGCGTGTCAACGGCGTGAACGCCCAACGGACGCAAGTACTCCAAACGTCAGTCCAGGCCATCGTATACACGCGCCCACGGTCTTTGGATACAACGGAGGACGTTCCTAGTCGTCAGCTCGTGCCGGGTAACGTCGTGAGTCCGGTGCCGACATGCCTGCAGCAGTCCGTCGCCATCCCGCCGGAGCTGCGCGAGATCGTTTCGCTCCTGCGCGAGGCTCCAACGAGTTGGATGCCTTCCGTCGAAGCGTTGTTGAACCAACTCGACCGTCCGATTCTCTTGCAAGAGGTTGCAACAGACATGCGGGCGAGAGCCGCCTCGGATTTGCAGCTCCCGCTAAAATCCTCTTCCGCGCTCACCTCATCGAGCGTTTACGCGCCGGTAATCTCGAACGTGTACGCTGCGAATCAGCAAGCGTTTCGTGGTTTCCAAGTTCAACGAGCGGCGTTTTCGCCGGCGATGATTGCCAACCAGAGTTTGCGATCGCAGATCACGAGTCTCTCCAGCGTGATCGGGATCGGCGACCTGATTTCCTCGGAATCCGTGCATGCTGAAGTTGCCAACGCCACGTCGCGTTTGATTCAACAGGTCTCGAGCGTAGCAACCTGCGTCTACACGCGCGCGAACCTGGCCTTACCTGTCGACCGTTTGGCATGGGCGGAGTTTCTGCGAGGTCTGGGTCTGACTGTACAGTTACAAAGCCTAGCGGTGCTGCCGAATTGGAACACTCAGCCCTACGTGGACCGGCAGCAGATGCAGCTCCTCGTGGACTGGCTCTTCCAGCAAATCGACGCGTCGAACGCCGGCGCCGTCGCGTTTATGAGTGACGTCGTTCGCGTTTGCATTTTGCTCGCCAGCTACGCGCCCGTGAACAACGTTATCGCCGGTGCCGTCACCCTCAGAATCCAACCCACCATTGGAAGCATCGTGTCGCTGACCTTGCCATCGGACAGGGTCGCCACCGGTATGTTCGTCCAGCTCTACTCTCAGGGGAACCTCGCGGCGGAGGCAGTCGTTAGCGATCTCGACAGTAGCAGCGTCACCGCAACGGTCACGAGCGTCCACCAGCCAGGAGTCTATCTAGAGGCCAACGACGTCGCGCACTTCACGACGGAACAACCGCAGGCCGCGGCGCTTCGGGCGTTCGCCAACTAAGGACGAACTCGAGCCGCCCATGGACGTTGGCCGAAGACTGGATCGAAGCGACCGCCACGTACGCCGGAGTCGCCTGCGATTGAAGGATCGTGCAACCCACCATCGAGTGACGTTCTCGCTCTCAGAAGCATTGCGCTTGACCAACCTGCCTGGCGAGGACCAGGGCCGCGTGTATTACTTTCGCCGCGTGTTGTTGGGAGGCGTTCCGGCCGACGGAAACCGGAACGTCTGGCTTGCAAGAATGCGGCAGGTTCTCATGGAGCTGGCCGGCGCGGCTGTGCACGGGGCGGGGGCGCGCGCCGGCGAGGCCGAGGCGATCTTTTTTTACAACCACGAAGAGGGCCTTGAAGCGCTGTTGCGCAGGGTTCTCGATCGCGCGATAGCGCCGGAGTGGTTTTGGCCCCTAGTGAGTGGCGCCGATTCTAGCGCGAATCGCGCGGAGCAGATCGCGGCGATCGTAGAACGGCTCCGGGAGTTACCGGGCTCGTGGACGCGCGTCGCGCAGGTTCTCTTCGCGGGATTGGGTGCGCAAAGGATCGTGGAACTGGCGGCAGCGATTCCGGTCGCCGAAGTGAGACTCTGGCTGCGGGAGTTGGGGAACGATGGCCTCTCTTCTACCGGCGTTGCCGAAGTCGGACTGACCGTCGAAACCAGGACAGCCCTTATCGCCGCCGTGCAACGGTTCGGGCGTGCGGATCCGCGAACGCTGTGGCTGGCCTCTCTCGCCGTGATCCAATCCGTCGCCGCCGCGTTGGCTGCGGGGACGGCGGTCGCGCGAGCGCGCACAACGCTAGAGCGGCTTGTACTTCCGCGTTATGTTGAGCCGTTACGCATCGAGGAATCGTTTGCTGGAAGCGACGTCGCCGCCGCTGCGATCCAATTCGACGAAGGGCCTGTGTCCGACGACACCGTTACGAAATGGCCCGTTCCGGTGGAAACGACAGAACCCGGTGGAGTGCGTATTCACGAAACGCACGATCCGTATGAGGTCCGCTCACGCGAGCGGCCGGATGTTCGCAAAACGGCGGCGCTAGATGAACGATCGGTTGACTACGGTGCAACGATCGGCGAGGACTCCGTTGGCGAGCGCCCGCCTGAACTCGACTCGCAAAGCGTCAATGACACCCCACCGGACGCAGAGGTGCGCAGTGAGAGCGCCGGAGAGTTCGCGAGCGTGCAGCTCACAGCGCGGGGAGCGCCGACAGAAGCCGCGGGTCTATTTTTCTTGCTCAACGCGTTGAGATATCTCGGAATCGGTCGAGCGCTGGAAAGCGATCCGGCACTCGCTGACGCCGGACTTGCGGTGCGCGTATTGGAGCATCTCGCCGCGCACGCCCAAATCGATCCAACCGATCCCATGCTGCCGTGGCTGAACCTTGAAATTGCGCGATCCGAGGAAGTCTACGCTGTGGTGCACCCGAGTGCGGACGCGTGGCCGAAGATCTTCGGTCCCTCGCGACATGCCGATCCGGATTGCGGCTATTTCGTGCGCGCGTGGAGTTTGGCCGTGCGCCGGTGGTGCCGGCGTGCCGGCGGCCTAACGGTACGCGAGGTCATAAATCGTCGCGGATATGTTGCGCTGAGTCGCACCGATATTGACGTCACGCTTCCACTCGACGGCGCCGACGTTCGCATTCGCCGGATCGGGCTGGATATCGATCCAGGTTGGCTGCCGTGGTTGGGACGCGTCGTTCGGTTCCACTATGCGTCCGCGCAAGCCGGGTCGCCGCCGTGCTGAGCCTGGCGACGGGTGAGATCGGCGAAAATGCGGTAAGTGCTTACAGCTTCGCATTAGCCGGTTTAGCGCAGCTGGCCGTTTCGTGTACGACGCTGGACGAAAGCGTCCGCAATCGCTTGCAAACAGCCGCCGCACGGCATGTAGTGAGCCGCACGCCGCTGGTCAGCTCATTTCGCGAGTACTGTCGGGACCCCCACGCGAGCGATCGGCCGCTGCTCGCTGCGGCGCGGCACTTCGGACTCACTGCGATCGAAACGCTGGCCGTTCGCCTCGCGGTTGCCGTCGAGGAAGACCTGCTGATCGGCCACATTCTGACGCACCTGCAGCAGCCGCTGGCCCAAAGCCGCCCGACGATCGGTCTGCTCGCGCAAGCCTATGGTGATGACGATTTATCGAACGCCGTTCACGCGTTAGGCCAGGGGCGCGCGACGCAGTGCGGATTGTTGCAACTTTCGGCGGCGGAAGCGCCGTTGCCCGAGCGGTGCGTGCGCATTCCGTTGCCGAGTTGCTTGGCACTGCGAGGCATGGAGAGCGCGTGGCCCGGTACGACGGCGATCCGCGAGGGACAGTTTCCCGTTCCTTTAGGGCAAGCGGCAGAGGCGCGCGCAGCGGCATTGGGCGAGCGTTTGAAGGCCGGAGGTAGGGTGCCACCCGTATTGCTCATTCGCAGCGGCGATTCGCCCGAAGCGCGCGCGGCCGCGGCGCTAGTTTGCTCTGCGGGCGGAAAGCGACCCGTTCTCATCGAGACCGATCAGATAGCGGGATTGGCGCCGTGGCTTTTTTTGAATGCATTCGTGCCCGTGTTCGCGCAGTGGCTGGCTCCGGGCGAACGCAAGTCGCTGCCGGCGATCGCAGGCTTTTCGGGACCGATGATTCTGCTGACCGGTCCAGACGGCGATTTTGAATCGGACGATCGCATCACCATTGACTGGCGCGTTGACGTTCCGGCGCCCGACGAGCGAGAGGAACTCTGGAACTCGCCGCTTCAAAACCGCGAGCTCGCGCAGCGGATGGCGTTCGAGCATCGCCAGACCGCGGGACGAATCGCCGCACTTGCCGCAAAGACGCGCGAGGAAGTCGGGCTCGGCGACGCCGTTACATACGAAGACGTGAGGACCGTCGCACGCCGCGGCGAGTCGATCGGGCTAGGCGCTTTGGCAGAGTTGATCCACGACGAAATCGAGGACGACGCGCTAGTCGTTCCCGCGTCCCTGCGTGAAGAGTTGGATTCCTTGGTCGTTCGTTGCCGATTGCGCGAGCAGTTCTCTGGGATGCTCGGTCCATCGATCAAGGCGCGCTATCGGCCATCGGTACGCGCGCTCTTCGTCGGTCCTTCGGGAACCGGAAAGACGCTGGCCGCCGCGTGGCTGGCGACACGCTTGGGAATACCACTCTGTCGCGTCGACCTCTCTGCGGTTACATCGAAGTATATTGGTGAGACTGAAAAGAATCTCAGCCAGCTGCTGACTCGCGCCGAGCAGACCGAGGTCGTGCTGCTCTTCGACGAGGCCGACTCGCTCTTCGGTAAGCGCACCGATATCCAAGAAGCCAACGACCGCTTTGCCAACGCCCAGACCAACTATCTGCTGCAACGAATGGAGAGTTACGACGGCATCACGGTACTAACGAGCAACGGACGCAGCCGCTTCGACGCCGCGTTTACCCGCCGTTTCGACGCGATCCTGACGTTCCCGTCACCCGGCGCGAAAGAGCGCCGCGCATTGTGGTCCACGCACCTCGGAACGGCACACAGCGTAAGCGCAGCGCAGTTGAATCTGCTTTCGGCGGTTGCTGATCTGTCGGGTGGTCAGATTCGCAACGCAGTGCTCGGTGCCGCCGTGGCGGCCGCACAAGAAGGTACGCCAATCCATTATCGCCACGTGCTAACCGGCGTCGCGACGGAGTATCGCAAGATCAGCCGGCAACTGCCTGACGAACTCAAACACGCGGCGGAGGAGGGGGGCTAGAGAGAGGATGCCGACCGTATCCTTTGCGCCAAAATCGGCCAAGTCTGAGCCCAAGGCGGAAGTTCCCGCAGATGGGACCCGAAACCCCGCTCAATCGGCGATTGCTCCAGCTTCGCCTGCTCCATCGCTTCCGGCTTTCGCGCAGCACGAGTCGCCTCAGCGCCTCACCGCTCGAAGCGATGGCTCAGCGTTCTCGTTTACCGATGCGGGGATGGCGACCGCCGACGTCGCCGCGGAACGCGCCCACAAGGCGGGTCCGGCGCCATCGCGTCCGCTGTTTCAACTCGAACCTGACGCGTTCGAGCGCGCAGACGATATCGCGCGGCAGGGAGTTTCCGGAGAGCCATCGCCTTTTCCGCATCTCGCGGAGATTCAGCGTTCGTTCGGAGGTTTGTTCGATCTCCGGACGGCTCGTGCACATATTGATCCGGCTGCGGTGCGATCCAGCCAGAGTTTACGCGCGCAGGCATACACAGTCGGCAGCGACGTCGCATTTGCCGAGCCGCCTTCGCTCGAGACGGCGGCCCATGAAGCCGCACACGTCGCCCAAAATCGCGGTAACCGCGCACCGACGTGCGGGATCTCGCGAAGCGGCGATTTCCGAGAAGCCGCTGCGGAAACCATCGCGCGACGCGCCGCGTCTGGAGCCTCTGCCGCCGACTTAGTTTCTCGTCAATCGCCAGGTAACGGCGCGCGGATTCAGCGGCAAGAAGCCCCTGAAATCGGCCCGCCGACGCTCGACCAAGCGTACCAAACGGCGCTCGCCGATTCCCGCGCCACGGGAAATTGGCAGCGGACGGCCGAGCTATTAAACGGCTTCAATCGTCAAGATATCGAGAGCCGCTTGGTGCAGTTGAGCGATCAAGAGGTGGGCTACATACACCAAGGCGCAGTCGATAACGAGAAAGTCGGTCCCGACTCCCAGCTCGCGCAGATGACCGTCCCAGGTGCGGCGCGGGCATCGACACCCGAGCCGCTCGTCTCGCAGGGCCAGCCCGCGACAGTGGCGACACCTGCGACAACCTCGCCGCCGCCGACTCCGGGTCCCCCCCAACTCGTGCAATCTTTCTGGGGCTGGGTCGCGGAGAGCAATTGGACGGAGGCGGCTGAAACGCTTAATGGCTTCAACACGACGGATATTCACACGTTGCTGGCCCAATGTTCGAACGAACAGATCGATGCGATCCACCAAGGTGCGCTCGAAAATCAGCGCGTGGGTCCTCAGTCCAACGCTGCACTCCTTACGGGCGGTCCGTCCGAAGTCAGCGATGACGCGATCGCCAAGCTCGACAAGACCGGCAAATTGATCGCAGCGCTCGAGAGCGCGCTAAAACAAGCACCCGACGCTTTCGGCGACCAAGTTCAAGCGCTCTTGCAGCCGAAGGCGCTGGCCGAATTCGCGTTTTTCACCGCGCTATTCGTCGCCCTACAATCCACCCCCGCAGGCTGGGCCACTGATCTCGCCATCATTGGGCTGGAGGCGTACCTCATCGGGCCGCTCGTCTTCCAAGCGTTGAGCGATCTCATCGCTTTCTACAAGGGTGCAACCAACGCGGTCAATCAGACGCAGATCAAAGGGGCTGGGCGCGCGCTGGCCGACGCGCTCGGCATTCTCGGCATCGCTTTATTGATGAAGCTTATCTTTCACGAGGGTGGTGCCAAGGAAGAAGTACAGGCGCCGAAAGGCGGCGCGGAAATAGAACCCGGCAAACTTACAGAATCCAAGATGCAGAGGCCGGTCGAAACCGACGTGCCGAGCGATCCGTCACAGGTTAAGGCACTGTTGGAAGAGACCGCGGGCAAAGAAACCCTCTCGCCGGCAGAACTCAAGAGCGAGCGAGCCGTCGCCGAAGGCACGCCGGGCAAATCGATCAATGAGCCGCCGTTCAGCGTCGAGTACGATCTCTCAAACGGGCACGTGATCAAGGAAACGCCCGACGGAAAATTTTGCGAACGCTGTAGCGGACCATGTGCTGTCTATGACGCCAAGTCGGGCGAGCTCATCACAGAAGATGTCAAGAACTTCCGGGAAGGCGGTGAGGCCGCGCAACTTAAGTACCGGACAAGCGAGGATATCGGCACTTGGGGTGGCCGAACTCAAGCAGCTCGGGACGGTCTTGTCGAGGCGAATTGGGTGAACGTCCTGGACGACCCGAGCGGTCACGGCATCGATGATGTAATGATAGAATCGAGTAGCGGAGACACGTATCTAGTCGAGTACAAGGGCGGCGAGTCAGGGCTGAAGGGCGATCAGATGGAACAAGCTTGGGTTGAGCGCAAGGTTGCACAAATGCGCGCGCGCGGCGATACGGTTTGGTCCAAAAAAATTCAGGACGCCGCCGCGGCGGGAAAGCTCAAGGGCCGTGCGTATAGCACTCCGATCAACCCTACAGGCGCTGCCGCCGACACGACGGTACTCAAACAGTGGACGTACGCTCCATTTTAGTCCCGCGCGTGCGTACCCGGAAGCGGTGCCGTTCCGTGGCTTGGGGCGCGTTCAGCTTGGACCAGCCTGGCGGGGACGAGCGGCTCCGTGCGTGTGGGCGCAGTAATGCCTGCTGGTTTCGCTTCTACCGATAGGGTTTCCGCGACACCGTCCGTGGGCTCAACCAAGCCCGTGATTCGTGCTGCTCAGACTCGGCACGCGCCCCGTGTGCAAGACCCGACTGCGCCTGCGCGGCTTCCGTGGTTCGTGCAGTCAAAGATGCAACCTAGTGCAACCGGTCACTCCCCAGGTGTCGCGGTCGTCCATCGCATCAAGAGTGCACAACGTAGCGGTGAGGCTCTTCCCGAAGGACTCCGCGATCAAATGCAAGGCGCATTAGGCGTGGACCTTGGTCTTGTTCGCGTACACAGTGACGTCCAATCGCACGAGCTGAACCGCAGCGTTAATGCCAAGGCTTTCACCATAGGAACAAACGTATTTCTCGGACAGGGCAGCACTGTGGGCGACTCCCGCCTGATGACGCACGAGCTGACGCATGTTGTGCAACAGTTTGGTTCGAGCGACACGGCTGATATGAAGGTTAGACCAGCGGACGATCTCCTTGAGAGGCAAGCCGACGCAATTGCGGCCGACGCAACGAGTCGGAATGACCCGAAAGTAGCGGATGCGGCACCGACGATCCCAAGCCGACAAGGCACGACGATCCAGCGATATCAGGCTGGGGAACGCGGGCACGGCGGCATCGAAGAAGCGGGCCTTCGGGCCGCGGGTTTCACAGGGAATATGGGGTCGGGCGACATCGGAGCGGTTTACTTCGGTAACTGGATGCGTGACTTTTCGCAGTTGGCGCCCGGACGCTCCTCAATCTGGTATCCGATCGTGTTCCACATTTTGAACATACTGTCGTGGGGAGAGTTCAATCGCCCACTCGACCCTGACCAGCTCGGGGGATATGTACCGTCGGAGCATCTAGAC
>JBAVSO010000078.1:0-20682 GCA_049695635.1 Candidatus Cybelea sp.
TTCGTCGGCGCAAACGATACCATACATCCGCTTTGAAGCTTCGTACCCAATTCTTCGGGCTCGTTTCGCAGGGGTAATTGAACGAAACGCTCGCAATATACTCGCGGATCCCTACGCAAACGCTTTCAAATCCGACTACACGATCTGGGAGCGTAAGTGGGAGGTCGATTCGCAGGCATGGCCGGTCATTCTCGCGTCAGTCTACTGGCGTTCGACGCAGGACGCGACGCTCTTTACGCCCGACCTGCATCGCGCGCTTTCGAAGATCGTCGACACCTACGAGTGCGAGGAACGCCATCGCAGCTGCAGCCGGTATCAGTACCCCTATCACGTCTACACCAACGACGCGTTCAACGAGTCGACGGGGATGATTTGGGGCGCCTTTCGACCCTCGGACGATGCGGTCGAATATCGCTTCAACATTCCGCAGAACGCGATTGCCGTCGTCGCCATGCGCAACATCGTGCAGCTCGCAATTGACGGCTATCGCGACCGCGCGCTCGCCCGGCGGGCACAAGTGCTCGGGGCCCGCGTCCAGAACGGAATCCAACTCTACGGCCGGTTCTTCAATCAACAGCGGCGCGTCTGGATGTATGCCTACGAAACGGACGGTTTCGGCAGATTCAACCTTATGGACGACGCCAACATCCCAAACCTTACGACGCTGCCGTATATTGACTGGTGCTCGGCCTTCGATTCCACCTATCTGGCCACGCGCGCGTTTGCGCTCAGCATGGATAATCCGTTCTATTTCGCCGGGAAGTACGCGGAGGGCTTGGGAAGTCCGCACACGCCGTACGGCTACGTCTGGCCGCTCGGCATAATCGGACGCGCGTTAACCGCCACCTCGTCGCTCGAAGTAGCGACCGCGATCACGACCCTTGCGGAGACCGATGGTGAGGACGGTCTGATTCACGAAAGCTTTTATCCGGGCGGATACTGGCGCTTCACGCGGCCGGAGTTCGGATGGGCGAACGCGCTCGGCGCCGAGCTACTCTTTCGCAGCCTTGCCGGCGAGACGGCGACGCAGTTTGCGTGGAAAGGCCCGATGCTGCCGTTCCAGCGCCGCTCCGAAACGCCGGTCCTTGTGCCGTACTTTACTCAGATCGAAAACGCCGCCGAGATCGTTGAGACGCTTGGACGCCTTCTGCACTCGACGGGGGGGGCGATGCAGCAACAATAATCGCGAAGGCTAACAAGGGGACAGCGCAAACCCGGTCGCCAAGTTTTAGAATCGTGGATCTAGGATATTATCGCTATCCAACGATAGCAGGCGACCGCATTCTTTACGTCTGCGAAGACGATCTCTGGAGCGTGCCGGCATCGGGGGGCGCGGCGACGCGCCTTACCGTCAGTTTCGGCACCTGCTCCTTCCCGCGGCTCTCGCCCGACGGGGAGTCGGTCGCATTTATTTCGACCGACGAGGGAAACCCCGAGTTGTACGTCATGCCGGCACGCGGCGGAGAGCCTAGACGCCTCACCTTTCTTGGAGCGTCGATCGTGTGGACGACCTGCTGGAGTGCGGACGGGCGCGAGATTTACTTCGTCGGCAATCCTGCGACTTGGTATGAAGGCGAGACTCGTCCGTTCGCGATTTCGCGGGACGGCGGTACGCCGCGAGAGCTGAATCTCGGTCACGGGCGCTCGCTCTCGTTCGGCCCGCGAGGGCAGCTCGCAATCGGCCGAAACGCGGCCGACCCCGCGCGCTGGAAGCGCTATCGCGGTGGCACCTCCGGCGAAATCTGGGTTGACGCGGACTGGACCGGCACCTTTACTCGATTGCCGCTGCCCGACGGAAACCCGTGCTGGCCGATGTGGATCGGAGAGCGCATTTACTTCCTGGCCGACCACGAGGGCATTGGGAACCTATATTCCTGCCAGCTCGACGGAAGCGGAATCCTACGCCATACGAATGAGAGCGAGTATTACGTACGCTTTCCCTCGACCGACGGAACGCGGATCGTGTACTCCGCCGGAGCGGAGATCGGGTGCTACGACGTCGCGAGCGATACCGCGCGCCACATTTCGATTGAAACGCACTCGCCGATGCCGCAGACGGTGCGGCGCTTTGAGAAGGCTTCGGATTCGCTCGAGCACTTCGTGCTGAATCCCGATGGAACGCAGATCGCATTCGATTCGCGCGGACAAGAGTTTACGATGCCGCTCTTCGACGGTGCGGCGATTCGCCATGGAACGGGCGGCCGCGCGCGTACTCGGCTGACGCAATGGCTCGACGACGAGCAACTCGTCTCCGTTACCGACGCCGGCGGATACGAGCAGATCGCGATTCGCCCCGCCGATGCGTCGAGCGAGATGAAACTCGTTTCGAGCGGCGATATCGGGCGCGTTACCGACATGATCTGCTCGCCGACTGGTAACGTCGTCGTCTTCGCAAACCATCGCCACGATCTCTGCGCGCTCGACCTGGACGACGGCAAGGTGCGCGTCCTCGACACCTGCCCATCGCATCGCATCGAAGATCTCGCGTTCTCGCCCGACGGACGTTTCGTCGCTTACGTCTGGTGGCCGGCGCACGGAACCTCGATCATTCGCGTCGTCAAAGTTCGCTCGGGCAAGATGCACGACGTGACCTCGCCGCTACGCACCGATAAGTCGCCCGCGTGGGATCCCGAAGGAAAATACCTCTACTTCATCTCGACGCGCGATTTCAATCCCGTCTATGACGCGCTGCAGTTCGACTTGAGCTTTCCCCAAGCGAGCCGCCCGTTCGTCGTGACGCTGCGCGACGACGTCTCGTCGCCGTTCGTGCCGAAGCCCAAGCCAGTTCACAGCGACCCTCACGAGCGCGAACGATCGAACAACAAGCCGCCAAAGCCGATCGACATCGAGATCGATTTCGACGGGATCGAGGGTAGAGTGCTCGGCTTTCCGGTCGACGAGGGCGAGTACGAACAAATCGTCGCGGTGCGCGAACGCGTGCTCTTCACCCGCTTCCCCGTCAAAGGAATCAAACCCGCGCGGCGCGAGGACCTCGACGGCGACGAGCGAGGCACACTGTCGGCTTATGACTTCGAACAGCAGCGGCTCGCAACGATCGCTTCCGAGTGCGACGAGATCCATCTCGGCCGCGACGGCCGTACGCTCGTCTACCGCTCGCGCGACCGCCTGCGCGCGATCGACGCGCTCAACGAGCTTCCGGAGGAAGGCGACGAGCAGAAGCCGTCGAGCGAAGCAGGGCGTAAGAGCGGTTGGATCGATCTCGACCGCGCCAGCGTCGAGATCGTGCCGCGCGACGAATGGGCCCAGATGTATCGCGAAGCGTGGCGCTTACAAGCCGAGCACTTTTGGGTCGAAGACATGAGCGATATCGATTGGAAGCGCGTCTACGAGCGTTATGCGCAAATCTTGCCGCGGGTTCGCACGCGCGGAGAGCTCTCCGACCTGATCTGGGAGATGCAGGGCGAGCTCGGCACGTCTCACGCTTACGAGTGGGGCGGCGATTACCGCGAGCCACCGCAGTATCAACGCGGTTTTCTTGGCGCGGATCTTCGCTGGGACGAGCAGCGCGGCGCGTACCGCATCGAGCGAATCTATCGCGGCGATTCGTGGAATCGCGAGCACGATTCGCCGCTTGCGGAGCCAGGTTTGGACGTGCGCGAGGGAGATTGCATCGTTGCGATCGGCGGCAAGCGCCTATCGCGCGACGTTACGCCGGATCAGTTGCTCGTCAACGCTTCGGGGCGTAACGTGTCGATTACGCTGCACGAGAGGAAGGGTGAAGAGCGCACGATTCTCGCCAAGGCGCTCGACAACGAAGCGGCGCTGCGCTACCGCGCCTGGGTCTCGGAGAAGCGCCGCATCGTCCACGAGCGAACCGGCGAGCGAGTCGGATATTTGCACATTCCCGACATGGGCCCGTGGGGATTCTCGGAGTTTCACCGAGGTTATCTCAGCGAGTTCGACCGCAAAGGTCTGATCGTTGACGTCCGCTACAACCGTGGGGGTCACGTCTCGCCCCTACTTCTCGAGAAACTCGCGCGCAAGCGGATCGGATATGACGCGCCACGCTACGGAGCACCGGTGCCGTACCCGCCCGAGTCGGTCGGCGGCCCGATCGTCGCGCTCACGAACCAGTTTGCGGGCTCCGACGGCGATATCTTCAGCCATTCCTTCAAGCTCTATAAACTCGGTCCGCTGGTCGGTAAGCGCACCTGGGGCGGCGTGATCGGGATCGAGCCGTACCATCATCTCGTGGACGGCACGCTCACGACCCAGCCCGAGTTCTCGTTTTGGTTCGTTGACGTCGGCTGGGGCGTGGAAAACCACGGGACAGATCCGGATTACGACGTGGATATCGCGCCGCACGACTACCGCGACGGAAAGGATCCGCAGTTGGAGCTGGCATTCGCCCTGATGGATCGCGCGCTCGAAGGTTACGTCGAGCTTCGCCCCGATCTCGCCACGCGTCCGTCGCTGCCGTTACCGACCCTGGCGTGACGGCGGCGCGCCGCCTCGCTCTATTGGCGGCCTTTGTGCTGCCCGCGATCGTCTATTTCGCAAGCGCGTCACCTGAGCCGGCCTCGTGGGACACGGCAGAGCTGCAAGGCGTGCCGTACATTCTTGGCATCTCCCATCCAACCGGCTTTCCGTTCTACGTCTTAGCCGGATACGTTTGGTCGCACGCCATTGCGTTCGGAACGGTCGCGTGGCGCATGAACGCAATGAGTGGCGTCGCCGTCGCGACCACCGCCGCCGCGGCCTACGCGCTTGCGCTCGAGTTCGGGGCAAGCATTCCGGTCGCGCTATTAGCGACGCTCTGGTTCGCGTTCACGCAAAACGTATGGTCGCATGCTGCGCGCGCGGAGGCGCAAGACCTTGCCGTCGCGTGTTGCGCGCTTGCGATCTACGCATTTACGCGCTGGCTGCGGGGTGCGGCGGACACTTGGTTCGCAGCGGCCTTCGCGCTCTGCGGCCTTGGCATCGCGGCACATCCGAACGCGCTTTGGATTCTGCCCGCGTTGGTTATCGGCGCGATCGTTGCTAAGCGTCGCCCGCGAATGCGGCTCGTTGCCGGATCGGCCGCGCTCCTCGTAGCCGGCCTCGCGCTCTATCTCTATCTTCCGCTTCGCTCGGAGTACGTCGTCGCGAATCATCTCGATCCGGCGGCCGTACTGCCCGACGCCGGCGGCGGCATTTTTTGGAACTACAACGATCCGCGAACGCTGCACGGACTGGTTCGCGAGCTCAGCGGCAGCGAGTTCGAAACGCCCTCGTACTTCCTCGCCTCGTTTAACCCGGTTCATGTCGAGCAGGCGCTCTGGGCCTTCGTAAGCATCTTGCACCAGCAGTACGCCGCCTCGGCGGCGCTCCTTATCCTTGGCGGAATCGTTGCCGCCGGGCGTCGCGACTGGCGGACCACGCTCGTCGTCTGCGTTGCGTGTACCGCCGGACTGCTTTTTTCGGTTATCTATCCCAACGAGAGCGACGTCGGACGCTATCGTCTGCTCGCCTCGTGGCTTGCCGTACCCCTTTTCGGAGCGCTAACGCCGCAGTCGAAACGCGGGTTCGATCTCGTTACGCACGGCTTGCTGATCCTCTACCTCGCAGCCGGGGCAAGCCTTGCTTTTGCATGGCAGCGCGGCTTCTTTCATCACACGGCCGGCGAAGGCGGGCGCTGGGTGATCCAAGCCGTGGGCCCCTACGTTCCGCCGGGGAGCGTTCTCGTAACCAGCTGGCTCGACGCCACCTCGCTCGCCTACGGGGCGTACGTTGACGGGTCGCTTCCGGGGCGCATCATCGTCTCTGACGACAAGCTCGACGTTGCGCGCTACCGCGTGTGGGCGAGGAATCGTCGCGTCTTCGTTCTCGCCAATCCTCACGAGGTCAGCCGGCTTCCAGGGACGCGCGATTTTGCGACCCTCGACCCGTACCACGAGTTGTACTCGGTCACGCCTTGACTTTTCATTCGCACACCTGCTATATGGGATAAATATTTATCGGGCCAAAATTAAATACTTAACCATCCAATATTGGCCAAGCAACAGCCCAGACCGATCCAAAAAGTTTGGGAAGGAGTAGACTAGTGAACTGGAACGAGAGCCGGTGGCAGGGCATCGAGCGACGGTACGACGCCGAAGCCGTACGGCGACTGCAGGGCAGTTTCGTCGCAGAGCAGAGCTTTGCGCGCATGGGCGCGGAGCGGCTTTGGCTGGATTTACAGGCCGATGCGCCGGTATCGGCCCTCGGAACGCTCACAGGCAATCAGGCCGTGCAGGCAGCGCGAGCGGGGTTGCGCGCGCTCTATTGCAGCGGCTGGCAGGTCGCCGCAGACGCGAACGCCGCGGGCGAGATGTATCCCGATCAGAGCCTCTATCCGGTAAACAGCGTGCCCGCGCTCGTCGACCGGCTCAACAACGCGCTGGCGCGGCTCGATCAAATCGAGTCGCTCGAGGGACGCGGCGGGACCCACTGGTATTTGCCGATCGTCGCCGACGCCGAAGCCGGCTTCGGCGGCCCGCTCAACGTCTTCGAGCTCATGAAAGCGATGATCCGCGCCGGAGCGGCCGGCGTGCACTTCGAAGATCAGCTCAGCTCCGAAAAGAAGTGCGGGCATTTAGGCGGCAAGGTACTGATCCCGACGCAGCAAGCGGTGCGCCATCTAACCGCCGCGCGTCTCGCCGCCGACGTGCTCGACGTGCCGACGGTTCTGATCGCGCGTACCGATGCTAGCGCCGCGAAGCTCGTCACCAGCGACGTGGATCCGAGCGATCGCCGTTTTCTCACCGGCGACCGCACGCCCGAAGGCTTCTACGTCACGCAACCCGGGATCGAGGCCTGCATCGCGCGCGGCTTGGCTTACGCGCCGTACGCCGATCTCATTTGGATGGAGACCTCGGAACCGAACCTTGAGGAAGCTCGCCGCTTTGCCGACGCAATCCACGCGCGCTATCCCGGCAAACTGCTGGCCTACAACTGTTCGCCGTCCTTCAACTGGAAGAAGAAGCTCGACGGCGCAACGATCGCCGCCTTCCAAGACCGGCTCAACGCACTGGGGTACAAGTTCCAGTTCGTGACGCTGGCCGGCTTCCACGCGCTCAATCACAGTTTCTTCGCGCTCGCTTACGATTTCAAAGCGCGCGGCATGACGGCGTACGCCGAGTTTCAAGCGCAGGAGTTTGCGTCCGAGCCACTCGGCTATACGGCAACGCGCCATCAGCGCGAGGTCGGTACGGGCTACTTCGATGAAGTCGCCAGCGTGATCGGCGAAGGCAAGGTCTCAACGACCGCGTTGCGGGGTTCTACCGAAGCCGAGCAGTTCTACGACGACGTTGACGCCAAGGTGCCGGCCTAGGAGTGAACGTTGCTCCGGCCGGCGCGGTCGAGCGCGACCTGCCCGCCGGATTCATCGCATTCTATCTGCCGCTGCACCGGCGTTTTACACCGGTGCAGCAGGCGTTCGCGCAGGCGCGCAAGGAGCGGCTCACGCGCGCCCACGCCGGCGAACTTCCGCAATATCTCCCGCCCTCCGATGCGACCCGTTCGACGTGGCGGATCGAGCTGCCCGATTGGTGCGCGGCCCAACGCAATCAAATGACCGGCCCCGCCGACGACGGCGAACTCTGCGTGAAGATGCTCAACTCCGGGGCTCCGGGAGTAATGCTCGACCTCGAAGACTCCATGGCCAACACCTGGGAGCATCTAATGCTCGGGCATCGCAACATCGTCGCCGCGCTCTATGGCGAGCTGACGTACGAAGACGCAAAACGCGGCGGCACGGTCGCGATCGCGCCGAGCACCACCGTCGTGTGGAATCGCGTGCGCGGGCTCCATCTCGCTCAAGCGGGCATCATCGCGCACGTTCTCACCAGCGCCTCGCTCTTCGATCTCGCGCTGCTCGTCTTCAACCTGGATTACGAGCGATTGCGGCATCCACTCTGCATCTACATTCCCAAATCGGAGTCGGCGCAGGAGGCGCTTTGGTGGAAGGAGGTCTTCGACGCGCTGATCGCGGCGAGGGGCTGGACGCGCGATGCGATCAAGGCTATGGCGCTGATCGAGTCGCATCCGATCGCCTACGAGATCGAAGAGTTCCTTTTTAATCTGCGCGAGTACATCCTAGGATTGAACCTTGGGCGCTGGGATTACATGGCGAGCCTGATCCACTACAATCTAGCCGATCCGCGCTGGGTGCTTGCGGATCGCAACACGATCCCATTCGACGTCGCCTTCTTTCAGCGCGTGCGCACGCTCTTGCCCGAGTTGACGCACAAGCACGGCGCGCTTGCGATCGGCGGCATGACCGCGCTCTACCCCAGCCGCGAGGATCCTGAGCTCAACGCGCGCGCGCTCGCGGTGCTCGAGCGCGACAAGGCGAACGAGGCTGGCTGTCTGATGGACGGCGCATGGACCGGCCATCCCGACCAGAACGCGATCGCGGTCGCGCAGTTTCCGTATCCCAATCAGCTGGAACGACGACCGTCGTTGGAAACGAATCACCCCGATCTCCGTCCGGTCCCCGCCGGGGTCGGCGTGACGACGCTCGACGGAACGCGGGCCGCCGTTCGTACCGTCATTCGCTATCGCAACGGCGTGCTCGAAGGGCGCGGCGCGAGCCTGCTCGACGGCTACATGGAAGACCTCGCGACCGACCGAATCTACCGCCTGATGATCGCGCAACGCCTGCGTTATCACGGCCCATACACTCCATCGTCGATCGGCGCGACGTTCGACGAAGAACTGGAACGAATTCTTGCCGAGCTTCCCGCCGATGCGAACCCGGAGACGCGCAGCCGGTATCGCCGAGCACGCGACATCTCCGAAGCGATGATCGCCGGCGGAACGTTCGATCCGACGTAGCTTCGGCGTGCGCACACGGGTCGCGGCGATTGCCGCCCTCGTCACGCTCGGTCTTCACCTCGCGGCAAACCCGCATTACGGCTTCTTCCGCGACGAGCTCTACTTCATCATCTGCGGTTTTCACCCGGCCTGGGGCTACGTCGATCAGCCGCCCGTCGTGCCGCTGCTCTCCGCCGGCTCGCAGCTCTTCGGCCATTCGCTCTTCGCGCTGCGCGCGATTCCGGCGATTTTTGCCGCCGCCGGCGCGTACGTTACGTGTTTGCTGGCCTTCGAACTTGGGGGAGCAACCTTTGCGGCGGTGCTCGCGGTGCTGGCATATCTCGCGGCCGGCGTTTTGGAAAGCTTCGGCGCAAAAGCCGGTCCCGATATGGCCGGGCTGTGGCTCTGGCCGCTCTGCGCGCTTTACGTGCTGCGAATTGTCAAAGGCGCTGACCCCCGCTGGTGGCTCGCCGCCGGTGCCGTTGTCGGAATCGCAATCGAAAGCAAGTACAGCGTGCTCTTCTTCGCGGTCGCGCTGCTTGCCGGGTTGGCGCTGACGCCGCAGCGTCGAGTGTTGGGCTCAGGCTGGTTTTACGCCGGAGCCGGAGTCGCGGCGATTATCGCGTTTCCAAACTTCCTCTGGCAGGCGCTGCACGGATTTCCGATGTGGGAGCTGCTCCGAAACGGTGCGAACGGCAAGAACCTCGTCGCCGGCCCGTTACTGTTTCTCTTTCAGCAGCTGCTGCTGACCAATCTCTTCGCCTCGCCAATCTGGATCGCGGGACTGATTTGGCTGCTTCGGAACACAACGACGCGATTTCTCGGATACGCGTACCTCATTGTGATCGCGATGATGATCGCGCTGCACGCGAAACACTACTATCCCGCCAACGTTTATCCAATCCTCATGGCCGGCGGCGGGGTCGCGATCGAATCCTGGATCGGCGCGACGCTGGTGCGCGGCGCGATCGTCACGGCCACCGTCGCCGCCTGGCTGTTCTTCGCGCCGTTCTCGTTGCCGATTCTATCGGAGCCCGCGATGCTCGACTACACGCGCTTTGTCGGCAGCGCGCTGCATATCCAACGAGCGGCGCTCGCGACCGAGAAGATGCGCAAGTCGGCCTTACCCGAGGACTGGGCAGACATGCACGGCTGGCCGGAGCTGGCCGCAACGGTAGCGCGAATTTACTATTCGCTTCCGGCACAGCAACGGGATCAGACTGCGATCGTTGCAAGCAACTACGGTGAAGCCGCCGCGATCGACTTTTTTGGCACGCGGTACGGCTTGCCGCCGGCGCTCTCCGGCCATAACAACTACTGGCTCTGGGGTACGCACGGCTACAGCGGCAACGTCGTCATTGACGTCAACGGCGACTGCGGGGCCAGCCGGCATCTCTTTCGCACCGCGCGTGTGGCGGCGCGATTCAATCCGCCCTGGGTCATCTCGTACGAGCAGAACATTCCGATCATGGTCTGCACCGGTATTCGTACGCCGATCTCGGAGCTCTGGCCGAAGCTACGTTTTTATATTTAGCCAGTTTTCGATCGCCGTGAAGAGCGCTGGGTCGAGGTACGACGGGGTGAAATACTCGCCGCCCGTCGAGACGTCAGCCGGCCCGAGCTTAATGAAGAGATGGTCGTCGTTCGGCAGCATGACGACCGTCAGCTTTCGGTTTGCGGAACGTGCCGCCGCGACGAGACGCGGCGTGTCGGCGGCGAGCACTTGAATGTCTTTGGTCCCTTGCACGATCAAAATCGGACACGGCACCTTTGCGATCAGTGCTGCCGGGTCAATACCGAACGAACTGCGCAACCACACGGCAAATGCGTCGGTCCTCTTGCCCGTCGCGACCGCGGTGATGTAAGCTCGCGCTCGTTTCTCGGCGGCCGCGCGCTGGACGGCGGGCGCGTTGCGAATCAACTGTTTGAAAAGAACTTGCTCGAGCGGAAGCGCCGGCGGAGCGAGCAAGACGATGCCCCGCAGGTGGCCGTCGGCGATTGCAATGGAAGGCGCCAGCTCGCCGCCTTCGCTATGTCCGAGCACGAAGACGCGGCTCGCGTCAATGCCGGGCTGCGCGCGCAAATATGCGATCGTATCGCGTGCGTCGGCGATCAAACGATCGCGGGTCGCGAAGGTGCCCCCGCTCTTTCCGCACGAGCGCTTGTCGTAGCGCAAGACGGCGTAACCGCCGTTCGACAAGGCATTGGCAAGCTGCGCAAAGACTTTGTTTGGACCGATCGTCTCGTCGCGATCGATGCAACCGCTGCCGTGGACGAAAACGAACGCTGGAACGGCAGCCGCGGCATCCGGCATCGAGAGGGTTCCGGCGAGCGTCACACCGTCGCCGGTGCGAATCGAAACGTCGCGTGACGCGTATCGCGCGGCCGGCAACGGAACGGGTGTAGCGGCGCTGGGTTGCGGCAACGGTAACACTTGCGAACTTTGCGATTGCAACACGACGGAGGCTTGCTGCGACGCGACGTCGAGGCGCTCGAGCACGTAGCTATGCGGATCGAATGCGAGCGTAGCATCGACGCCGTCGGCGCCATGGACGCTCAGCGTACCGGTTCCCCTGTTCGTGACGGTCAGCGGAACTGCCACGAATCCGCCGCCGCAAACGCACGCGAGCGTCAGCTTCTCGGCGCCGCCGGCGTGGAGCGTGGCAGGCGTCTGCGCCCAGGCCGCAACTAGATTGTCGCTTACCAAGAATGGCGCATCGGGTGCTGCCGAAATCTTCTTGCTGATTTTGCCTTGCGTCACGGTTGCCTCATTGCCGACGACCGTAACGACCGCCCGCCCACCGGTAGTATCGACCGCGTAAGAAAGCGTAGCAAACGTAGACTCTTCGAGCTTGCGGACGGAGGTCAAGTTAAGTCCAGGTATGTCTGCTCGCTCCTCCACGACGATGACGGCACCGTCGCGATGAACGACGATCGTGCTGTTTCCCACGGTGTGGTCGCCGATGCCGATCGTGTAGCGGTACGTCCCATCGGGGAGAACCGTCGCGTTCGGCGGCGAGGTCGCGATTGCGCCGAGTAACAGCGCGATGGCGACGAGTAAACTCCTCACGGCGTAAGCTCCACCCCGAGCGCCTGCAAGAGTTTCGGATAGACGAGCTCGGTGCATCCTTGCGGTTGGCCCGGGTCGACGATGTCGTGTAAGGTCGGCAAATCCATCAGCTCGACGTATTCGACGCCGGCCGGTTTCCGGCGCGACCAGAGCTCGGAGATATGCTTGGTTACCGCGTTATTCACCGCCGGGTCGTTGCAGTTGACGAGCGTGACGATGTGCGCGGTCAGCGGCGCCTGCCGGCGCGCCACCGCCTCAACCGCGTCGCCGATACGCAGCATTTGTGCAAGTGCGTGCGTCGAGAAGCGCGGATAGGCGGTAGGCGGTGGTGCGTTCGCGCGCACGCGCGGGTCCCACCAAAGGAATCCATTCGGCAACGTCAATAGCAGCCGCTCCACCAGACGGCTGAGCCAATGCGGCAAGCGTGGTAACGAAAAAATCGGGGCGACGGGCACGGCGCGGTCGATCGCGCGAAACTGCGCGACGTGCGCGGCGAGTACGCCGCCCAACGAGATTCCAAGGACGGCCACGCGGCTTCCGAGCCCGCAGCCGATGTCGACCGCTTCGGCCGCGGTGGCGAGCAGCATTTCGGAAGTGACCTCGGCGGTTCGCGTCGTAAGACGGTCGCGATGGCCGTGCCGCGGAAAGCGCGGAACGAAAACGTTGACGCCGTGCTCGTGCAGGAGCGGAGCGAACCGCGCGTATTGCGCCGGGTTATTGGTCAGCCCGTGAAGGAGCACGACCGCGAGTGGAGTCGCGGCGCCGCGCTCGAGCAACTGCGTCCGAGCCTGCGGCAAGATGCGCTCGTCGTCGCGCGCCATGAACGCGCGGGCCCGATCGAGCGTCTCTCCATACGAAAGCGCCGAAGATCCGCGCTCGATTTACGTATCCTCGCGCACGCGCTCGTACCAAGGACAACTTATCAGATGATCGTTGACCAGCCCGGCCGCCTGCATGAACGCGTAGCAGATCGTGGGACCGACGAAGCGAAATCCGCGTCGGACGAGATCGGCGCTCATCGCATGCGATTCTTTCGTCGAAGCCGGCACGTCCTGCATGCGCCGCCGCCGATTGACGATCGGTTTGTTGTCGACGAATCGCCACAGGTAGCGATCGAAACTCGCGAATTCGTCGCGCAAGCGAAGCAGCGCGCGCGCGTTGCCGATCGCCGATTCGATCTTGGCACGATTGCGGATGACACCGGGGTCGCGCAAGATCTTCCCGACGCGCGCCGGCGTGATGCGAGCGACGAAGCTGGGGTCGAAGCCTCCGAATAGCTCTCGGTAGCGCTGGCGTTTGCGCAGCACGGTCTGCCAGCTCAGTCCGGCCTGCGCCCCTTCGAGTACGATCAGCTCGAAGAGCGAAGAATCGTCGTGGAGCGGCACACCCCATTCCTCGTCATGATAAGCGATCATGTCGGGCGTCTTCGCCCAAGGGCAGCGCCGCGGACTGGGGCCGTTCGGCCGAAGCTGAGAACCTATAACTACGCGGTCTCCACCGTTGCGAGCGGATCGATAGCGTTGAGCAGATCGGGATGAACGCGATCGGCGAGCCGCCATTTGCGCAGCGGCGAAACGATGTCATGGGAGGGCGGCAAACCGGTGAGCTTTGAGAGCTCGACGCGCGCAGGATCGTGGCGTCGCCAGTTTTCATACAGCTTGCGGATCGCAAAGTTATTGACGGCGACCTCGGTGCCATTGGCGACGATCGCGACGTGCGCCGCAGCGGGTGGACTCTCGCGCGAGTCGTCGAGCAAAGAGCGTGCGATACGATAGGAGTGCGCGATGGCGTGAGTCGCGTAGCGCGGATAACCGTTGGTTGCGAGAAACTGGCGCTCGCGCAGAATCGGATTCCACCAATGGAAACGATTCGGCACGCGTAGCAATCGCTCGGCGACCGGACCCATCAATCGGTTCGGAATCCACGAAACGCCGAAGAATGGCGCGATCGGCACCGCGCGCTCGACCGGAAGATGCTGCGCGATCCAGGCAGTGAGCAGACCTCCGAGTGAGAAACCCGCGACCGTCACGTGCTCGCCGAGATCCCGCGCAATCGCGACGTAATCGGCGACCGCCTCGTAAAGCTCTTCGGCATGCAAGCGTTCGAGTGCAGTCGAGAGGGGATCGGCGTGTCCGTGATGCGGCAAGCGGGGCACGAGTACGTTATAGCCGCGCTTGAAGAGGTCGCGGGCAATGCGCTCGAACTGGATCGGGCTCGCGCTCATGCCATGAAGCAGGACGACCGCGCGCTCGCGACGCGCGGGCTGCACGTACGCGAGCGTGCGTCCCGCAGTCGAGACGCCGGGATGGTCGCGAGCGATAAGCTGCTCGAGACGGCCGAAGCAGGTAGCCAAGGAAAATTCCTTAACAGCCATGGCGTGCATCTCCTTTCGGACCGCGCGCGAGAGCTAATCTCCGAAGAGGAGCGGTACGGCGCCCGGAATTACGCTCCGCTCGACCTCGTGGTCGAACGGGCCGAGGGCGTCTGGCTCTGGGACGTTGCGGGCAAGCGGTATCTCGACTGCGTCAGCGCGTACTCCGCGGTGAACGTTGGGCATTGCCATCCCCGCGTTTATGCCGCGCTCATCGAGCAGGCGCAGCGCGTGACCTTGACGTCGCGAGCGATGCGCAACGACCGGCTGCCGGTTTTTTTGGAGAAGCTTACGCGAGTCTGCGGTTTCGACAAAGCCGTGCCGATGAATACCGGCGTGGAGGCCGTCGAGACGGCGGTCAAACTGGCGCGCCGCTGGGGCTACGTTACCAAGCGAATTCCGGAAGACCGCGCCGAGATCGTCGTCTTCGAAGATAATTTTCACGGACGAACGATAGCCGCGATCAGCGCGAGCACGACGCGCGAATATCGCGCGCATTTCGGTCCTTTTCTGCCGGGATTCGTCGCCGTGCCGTTCGGCGACTTCGCCGCTTTGGAGCGCGCGATAAATCCGAACACGTGCGCGATCCTAATCGAACCAATTCAAGGTGAGGGCGGCGTCAACGTGCCCCCGCCGGGATACCTGCAACGCGCGCGCTCGCTCTGCAGGCAACGTGACGTGCTCTTCATTGCCGATGAAGTCCAGACGGGATTCGGGCGCACGGGCGAGATGTTTGGTTGCGATCACGAAAACGTCAAGCCTGACGTGTTGATCGTCGGCAAGGCGCTGGGAGGCGGCTACTACCCCGTCTCGGCGGCGCTTGCCAACGATGAGTTGATGCGTCTCTTCCAACCGGGCGATCACGGCAGCACGTTCGGTGGAAACCCGCTTGCTTCGGCGGTTGCCGATGCGGCCCTCGACGTGATCGTCTCCGAGGATCTTCCGGCCCGGGCCGCACGCGCGGGCGCGGCGATCGAGCGAGGGCTGCGCGCGATCGGCTCGCCTTCAATCACCCAAGTGCGCGGACGCGGCCTGCTGATCGGAATCGCGCTGGCCTTCCCCGCGCACCGGCTCTCCGAGGCACTCCTCGAGCGGGGCATCGCCGCCAAGGACACCCGGCCGGACGTCTTGCGGATCGCGCCGCCGCTCGTTATTGACGATGGCGCCGTGGCCTACTTCCTCGAGCACTTTGAGGACGCCATCCGCGCCGTCCACGCTCGCTCTTGACACTCCCCCAGCCGGGCGTGATATTGTTGGCGGGCCGAAGCAGCGGCTCGTTCCGCTCACCGGATGCTCGCGAGCGATCCGGTCTTCACTTTAGGAACTCTCGGCTGGTTCCACGGTGGGGCTGCTCCGGCGGCGCCTTTTTATTTTTGGAGATGAACACATAGCGAAACTTTTGCGGATCAACGATCAAATTCGCGTTCGTGCGGTTCGGGTGATCGACGAAAACGGACAGCAACTCGGGATTTTGCAAACCGAAGACGCGCTGGCGCGCGCGAGAACCGCTGGGCTCGATCTGATCGAAGTCTCGCCGAACGCCCAGCCGCCGGTCTGTAAGATCGCCGACTACGGGCGGCTGAAATACGAGCAGTCGAAGAAAGACAAGGACGCTCGCAAAAAGCAGCGGCACTTCGAGCTAAAGGAAGTAAAGCTTCGCCCGAAGATCGAGACGCATGACTACGAGACGAAGGCAAGAATGGCCGAGCGGTTGTTGCTCGACGGAAGCAAGATCAAAGTGACGATCATGTTCCGCGGGCGAGAGATCACCTACACGTCGTTCGGGCGCCGGTTGCTCGACCGCATGGCGGAAGACATGGCGCCGCTCGCCATCGTCGAACGCGAAGCGCGACTCGAAGGAAAGAATATGTTCATGATCTTGGCGCCGCGCGCGGTGCCGACCGGTCCGCCGAAGTTCTCAGTTCAAGCGAAGGAGCAGACTAGTGCCTAAAATACGAACCCACCGAGGAACCGCCAAACGCGTGAAAGTCACCGCGACCGGTAAGGTGCTGCACCGCCATCAGTTCGACGGTTGCGGTCACATTCTCAGCAAGAAGACGCGCAAGCGCAAGCGGAAGTTTCGCAAGGATCAGCCGACGTTCAAGGGCGACCTCAAACGCCTCGCGCCAACGATCCCATATTTGGTGTAGGGAGGGTCAAGAAGAATGGCACGGATCAAACGCGGCGTCGGCGGTATCAAGCACCGCCGCAAGGTGATGAAGCTCGTCAAGGGCTTTCGCGCAGCGCGTCGTCGCAACTATCGCGTTGCGAACGAGGCCTTGCTCAAGTCAATGGCTTACGCATTTCGCGATCGCCGAGTTCGCAAGCGCGATTTTCGCTCGCTGTGGATCAGCCGCATCAACGCGGCGGCCCGGCGCGAGGGTCTTTCGTATTCGGTTCTCATGCACGGGCTCAAGAAATCGGGTGTGACGCTCAACCGAAAGGCGCTCGCCGACCTTGCCGTTTCCGATCAAAAAACATTCGGCGTCCTGCTCGATTTGGCGAAAAAAGCGGCTCAAAAATAACCCGGGACGCCCTATGCCCTAGCCGAGTCGAGGCACAAAGGTATATAATCTTCGGACCATGAGGCGTTCAGGCGCCGTCTTTGCGACGGTTCTCCTCGCCGGTGTTCTTACGCAAGCCCCGCCTTTGATAGTGTGGGGCCAATCCGCGCCTACGCTCGCGCCCGCCAGTTCTGCTGAGATAGACCGGCTGGCGCTCGATGAAGTGCATGACGGCCGCACGCCTGGGATCGCAGTCGGGGTCGTCCAGGATGGCCGGCTGGTCTACGCGCGAGGCTTTGGATTCGCGACGGTTACCCCGCACGTCGCGATGACGCCCGACACCGAGTTCTACGCCGGCGGTCTCACGACCGAGTTCACGGCCGCGGCGGTTCTGCTGCTCGCTCAAGACGGCAAACTCAAGCTGGACGACCCGGTCTCCAAATACTTTCCGGGGTTCAAACTTGGCGAGAACATCACGATAAGTCAGCTGCTCACGCAAACGTCGGGACTACCAACGTATCCGGCGCCGGGAACCGCGCCCGACTTCACGCGATCGATCGACGTCAACAGCGTCTTGACGGCGGTCGGTAAAATGAAACCGGCCGCGCCGCCGGGGTCCGTTTACGCGAATAACCCGCTCAACTATTTGCTTGCCGGCGCGATCGTCGAGCGTGCCGGCGGCGTTCCGCTCTCCGATTATCTCGAGCAGCACATTTTCATTCCGCTAGTGATGAATCACACGTTTCTTGCCGGCGACAGCGGTATCTCACCAAGCCGCGCGACGGGCTACACGCGATCGCGCAGCAGGTTTGCGGTCGCGCCGGCTTGGGATCCTTCGTGGCTTAACGGCGATGCCGGTTTGGTTACCACGATTGACGATCTCGCCAAGTGGGACATCGAGATGCCCGTCTTGCTGCGCGTAGACTCGGTACGATTGCTCTTTACGCCCGGAACGACCGCCGGACCGACACAGTACGGCATGGGCTGGGTGGTCGACCGCCGCGGAGGTCGGGATTTTTACTGGTCAAACGGCGAGATTTCCGGCTACCGAGCGATGAACGCGTTGCTTCCGCAAGACCACGTCAGCGTCATCGTGCTCTCGAACGCCGATTCGCTCCACGGTCCCGCTACGATACCGGAAGAGATCGGGGATCGCATTCTCGACGTGCTCGCGCCACCCAAGACGGCACAGCTCGACAACCCGGTGATCTCCAGAGCTAAGGATTGGCTCGCGCGGCTTGCGGCACGGAATATCGATCGCTCGGAGCTTACGCCGACGTTCAGCGCGTATCTCACGGACGAACTCGTCGCTCGCGAAGACTTTGCCGCGCTTGGAACGTTGCAAACGATCGTGCCGATCTCCAGCTCGACGGAAAAGAACGGCGACACGCTCTACGTCTTCTTGGTGCGCTATCCAAACTCGCAGTATCGTTACAACTTCGAAGTTACGCCGAACGGGAAGGTCGACGGAATCACGCTCACCGGCTAGTGCGCCTACGGCGCGTTATCTTCGCGAATTATTCGTCGCCGTCGGCGAGACGGCGGCCGGTCGCCTCGACGACTTTGCCGAGCATCGTTACGGCTTCCGCGCGCGTGGCGTTACTGAACATGTAACGTAGATGCTCGTCGGCGTCTTCGACGATCAGGACCGCTCGTCGTCCTCCGCGTACTGAAGCAACAAGCGAGCTTAAATACGTTTCGTCTTCGGGCGCGAGCACTGAGTGCTCCCCGCCGTTGCGATTGCGCTCCAACAATCGTTTTAGTACGGTGTCAATGTCGCTAGGTATGTCCACGACTTACCTCCAAGACCCATCTCCGCCACGTTGGTAGCAACGGCGACGGTGCGAGGAATATCTTTTAAATTCTATCCTCGCCGCCCTGCAGCCAGAAGAGTGCGATCACGGTTTTTGCGTCGGCCGTGCCCTCAGCGACCAACCGCCATGCCGCGCTGAATTCGAAGCATGCGATGTCGATCCGTTCGTCCTCGTCAAAGCTTGGCTCGCCCGCCGTAAGGCGGTCGGCGTGGAAGAAATGCATCACCTCCGAGCAGAAGCCGGGCGACGTCCAGACCGAACCGATCGGGCGAATTCGACCAGCCGCGTAGCCGGTCTCTTCGCGCAGTTCGCGCTTCGCGCCGTCGAGCGGAGTCTCTCCGGGTTCCGCGCTGCCTGCCGGTATCTCCCAAAGAAGCGAGCGAGCTGCATGGCGATATTGACGGACGAGCACGATCTCGCGCGGCGAGGGTGTTGCGACGATTCCGAGCGAGACGCCGTGCTCTACGATCTCCAGACGCTGCTCGGCTCCGTCCGGAAAGCGAACCTCGTCGGAGCGAACGTTGAAGACGCGGCCTTCGAAGAGACGCCGCGAGGCGAGGAGTCGGGGCACTTCTTCC
Source organism: Candidatus Cybelea sp. (assembly GCA_049695635.1). GTDB lineage: Bacteria > Vulcanimicrobiota > Vulcanimicrobiia > Vulcanimicrobiales > Vulcanimicrobiaceae > Cybelea. The sequence goes on from JBAVSO010000078.1 coordinate 19,134, forward strand.
ATTGCCGCGGGCTTGGCGGAACGGCGGGCCCGCGCCTCGTAGGTTCTAGTAACCGTGCCACATCGAAGATCGTCCGTTGCCACCGAGATCGGTTGGCTTGCGTACTTTCTGGTCGTCTTTTTCGCGGCGGTCAATTTGCTGGTGCGCAGCCTCGTACCGCACCACTTCAATGACAGGATCGCAATAGCGCTCGCGGCAATCTTCGCCGGCCTTATTATGATCGGCACGCGCGCTTGGGCCGGCGGATGGCGACGCGGCTAGGAAGGCGTGCGGAGCGCCTCACCGCCGTCCGAGCGTTACGAACCGGCAAGGCGCGCAGCGAACGGCAGCGCTTCGCGTTCGAGGGACCAACACTGCTCGCCGAAGCCGTCGCCGCCGGCTTTCCCGTCGAAGAAGTCTACGCGACCCAGACAGCCTACGACTCGACGGCCCTGCTGCACGAGCTCGAGGCTCAGGAGACGCCAGTCTTTATCGTGGACGAGGCCGCGCTCGCCGGCATCTCCGACCTGGAGACGCCGAGTGGAATCGTTACGGTCGCGCCGATTCGTCTGCACCGGCCCGACGAGCTATTCAAACGCGGAAGCCCGCTCTTGGTGCTTGCGGACGTCAACGATCCGGCCAACGCGGGCACACTACTGCGTTCGGCCGACGCCTTCGGCTGCCCCGGCGTCCTCTTTGGCCGGCTCGGGGTGGATCCGTACCACCCGAAAGTCATCCGCGGGTCCATGGGCGCGGCCTTCCGCATCGCCCTTAGCGTCGCCGACCCGCCCGATGCCGCCGTAGCGGCAGGCGATGCCGGGGTGCGCCTGCTTGGTCTTGCTGCCGGCGGCGCGCTCATTTGCCCTGAGAGCTGGCAAGCCCCCCTCGCCATCATCGTCGGCCACGAACGGCGTGGATTGGGGCGCTGGGAGAGCCTTTGCGAGCAGCTGCTGGCGATCCCGATGTCTGGTCCCGCTGAGAGTTTGAGCGCCGCCGTTGCCGGTTCGATTGCTCTCTACGAAGCCACACGAAGAAGCGTAATCTGAGCCTTGTCAAGAGAGTGGTCTGGGCCAAAAAAGTCAAGACTACCGGTGATAAAAGTCACATGGTATACTCAGGCGACGTGGGCCGCCGGGAGCATACGGCTCAGAAGGAGACTGCAAGCGCATGGCAACGTCCAATCTCTTCTGGAGGCTTTTCGCACAAACGGGTTCGATCGACGCGTATCTGGCATATCGAAGGCTGCACACGGCACCAACGCCCACCTAAAACGGATCGCAAGCCGCAGAGCGAAGTCGACAGCGGTTTTGGAGGCGCCCGGTAGCGTAGAACGAACCGGGCGCTTTGCTTTGGAAGAGCGATGACGGAATTGGCAGAGAACCTCCACGACTTGCAACAGCGTTTTGTCGCTGCCGCAGATGCTGCTGCCGACGAGCAAGCGCTCGAGAGCGTTCGCGTAACGTACCTCGGACGAAACGGCGAGGTAACGAAAGTGCGCCGGTCGATTGGAACCCTTCCGGCACCCGATCGCCCCGCCGCGGGCAAGGCAATCAATGGTGCCGTCGCCGTG
>JBAVSO010000079.1:0-37345 GCA_049695635.1 Candidatus Cybelea sp.
GTGCACTACGAAGCGAAAGAGCGTCGGCTCGTCGTCGCGCTTGCGACGCGTGAGATCGTCACGTCGCCGACGCCCTTCGATCCGTCCGTTCCGTCCGTCGCGCCAACGGCCGTCTTCACGCCGGCGCCGCCCCCAACGCCGCGACCGGTCTGGACCGGGCCACCCTATCCGCGGCGCACCGCGCTGCCCTTCCCGCCGCCTTTAACTCTGCGGAAGTAGAACGACCTTTCCGGTTTCGCCGTTCTCAACGCGCTCGTACGCTTCGCGCGCGCTAGCGAGCGGATATCGTGCGGCGATTGGTGCGGGCTTGACCGACTTAGACTGAAAAAGCGGGCTGAACTTTTCAAACAGCTCAGAGACTCGATCCAGGGTGAAAGATGCGGTGTCGAGACCGAAGAACTGAAGGCGCCGCCGATAGAAGTCAAACAAATCGAGCTCGACGCTGCGTCCGGAGCGCGCAGAGAAGACGACCATTCGTCCGTCCTTTGCCAGCGATTGGCAGAGCGCTGCGAAGACCGGGGCGCCGACGCCGTTGAGGGCCACGTCAGCGCCGCGGCCTTCGGTGAGCTCGCGGACGGCTGCGGGCACGTCGTCGCGATCCGTGCGTACGATACCGGCGAGCGCCAATCCATCGAGCGGCGTGAGATCGTCGCGCTCGAGAACCAGCGCAATTGCGCGTCCTCCAAGCGCCAGCGCGAGTTGAACCGCGGCCGATCCGACGGCGCCTGCCGCGCCGGAGACGATTGCCGTCTCATCCTTCGCGAAACGCGCGAGCTCGACAAGCGCGCTCCAAGCGGTGACGAATGGGACGCCGGCAACCGCCGCTTCTTGCGCGCTCAGATGCGAAGGGCGTCGAATCGCCGCCTTGGCCGGAAGGATCAGGTACTCGGCGTGCGAGCCGTCGCGCGTCATGCCGAGCTCCCCGCCGCCCGATCCCCAGACGGGCAGACCGATGAGATCGGCCGGTCCTTCGACGACCCGGCCGGAAAAGTCGCGGCCAAGTATGCGCGGCAGGGTGACGCTCGCAAATCGTCCCAGCGCAACGCCGGCATCGCTAGGGTTAACGGCCGCCGCCTCGATGAGAATGCGAACGGATTGCGGTGGCAACGGGAGATCCGGAACGTCGCGAATTTGCAGATCTTTCAGCGCGCCGAAACGCACGATTTGAAGTGCCTTCACGGTTGCGTTCGCTCCGGAATTCGCGCGCTGACGATCGGCACCATCCATACCGCGTAACCGTGCGGATCGCGCACGTTTACAATCATTTGATTGAAGTAGGCTTCCGCCGCTTCTTTACTGATAGACGTCGTCTCGCCGATTGGTCCCGCATATCCGTCGCGCCACGCCTCCAAGACCGTCGCGAACGTTTCGCGAGCAACGCGTACGGTATCCACGATGGCGTAGTCTACCGTGATTTCGTGGAGTCCCAGGCCTGCGAGAATGCCGTACGCGTGACGGCCGACGAACAAGTCGACGCCGGTCGCGTTTGACATCGCGGCCGGCACCTCATGCCAGAAATTTCTAGGATCCATTGCGGCGCGCGCAAAGTGCAGCATGCCATAATCCTCGGGAATTAGGTGCAGGTATCCGCCCGGCCGCGTGACTCGGATCAGTTCGGCAAGGACGCGATCGGCCTGTGGAATCGAGTGGATTACGTGGCGGCAAAGCGTAAGGTCGAAGGAGCCGTCGGCCGCGTCTAGCGCGTAGATGCTCTCGCGATCGAAGCGCAGCCGCGGGGCCAAGTGGGCGTACCTCGCGCGCGCGAGCCTCAGGTGCTTTTCGATTATATCGACCCCGAGAACGTGCGCTCGCGCAAAGAGCTGTGCCACGCGCGACGAGATCTCGCCGGTGCCGCAGCCTGCATCGAGGATCGACGCTTCTTCCGGCAACGCGTAGCGTTCGAGAAGCGGCGCCTCCTGCGGCCAGATGGCGTGCGCCTGCGCTTCAAGATTGCGCACCATGGATTCGTCGGCCATTTGCCTGGCCTGGGGATTCAGATCCATCAGCGCGAGGCGACCGCGCCCAGGTCGAGACCGCCCAGCCCGCGATCGGAGATGCTGCGCAACAGCGATTCCATCGCGTCAATGACCCAAAGCCTTTCGTGGTGAGCGGCGGACTGCATAAGCGCGGCGTCTTTATGCGCCATATCGATCGTCCAAGTGGGCTCGTACTCTTGGGCAGCCATTCGCTTTCCACGACCCCTGATCTGGCCGGATGGATCGTAAAAATCGAATAGCCGATAGGCTTCCTCTCGACTGAGGCCCTGGACTTCGGCGATGCGCAACAAGTCATTGAGGCCGCCGACGACCGCCAAGATCATCGCATTGCCCATCAACTTGAAGGTCGCCGCGTCCTGCGGTTGCGAGCCGACGTAGCGAAGGTCGCTGCACATTTCGTCGAGCGCCTCTCGCACGCGTTCGAAGAGCGCCGGGTCGCCGGAGGCTAGCATCACGCCGGTTGCCTCGAGCGCCATCGGCGGCCCCATGAAGACGGGTGCGTGCACGAAAGCATATCCTGCTTCGGCGAGCCGTTGCACGCGCTCGGCCGCGCGCTGCGGGAGAACGGTCGTATGGTCAATGATGGGACTCTCTTTCGCAATTCCTTCGAGCGCCGCATCGAGCGTGGCATCCACGCTCGCGTCGTCGCTCAAACAGAGATGAATGCGCCCAGCGCCCTGCGCGGCTTGCGCCGGGTCGGAAAAGACTTGCGCGCCGTACTCCTCGAGTGCGCGGGCTTTCTCCGGGGTGCGGTTCCAGACGTGCACCGTGAGCCCGCGGCGCAGCATCGCCCGAATCATTGCGGAGCCCAGCCTGCCCGCTCCGTAGAACGCGACCGTCACGATACGGGCCTCGGTGCCCCGCCGAGACCGGCAGCGAGGCCGCCGGCGAGACTGCCGCCGAATCGGCAATAAGGCTTCAAAAACGGAGTGTCCACTATGTTTCCTTTCCTTTTCCGGTGTTAACCCCACCAGGCGCCGGGGGGTTTTGAGACCGTTCGCGGCCGTCCAGGATATCGCCACCGCAAAGATGTAGCACGCGCCATGCAGTTAGATGGACGAACGTTTTTGGTTAGTGGCGGCAGCTCGGGCCTCGGCGCGGCGTGCGCTGCCGAGTTCTCTCGCAACGGCGCGAACGTCGTAATTTGCGACGTCAGCGAACGCGGTGCCGAGCTCGCGCGGGAGCTGGGCGCATCGGTCGTCTTTGCACGCACCGACGTAACCGACGGCGCGCAGGTGCAGCGCGCGGTAGATACCGCCGCACAAAAGTTCGGCGCACTGCACGGCGCGATCAACTGCGCCGGAATCGCGACCGCCGAACGGGTGATCGGGCGGGACGGTCCGCAACCCCTGGAACATTTCGCGAAGGTCATTTCCGTGAATCTCATCGGCACGTTCAACGTGATCCGATTAGCCGCTGCGAAGATGCTCGAGCGTTCGGTGGAGCCCGGTGAGGATCGCGGCGTTATCGTCTGCACGGCGTCGGTTGCAGCGTACGACGGCCAGATCGGTCAGGCGGCCTACGCGGCTTCGAAGGGCGGCGTCGTCGGGCTGACGCTTCCAATTGCTCGCGAGTTCGCGCAGCATCAAATTCGCGTTGCGAGCATCGCTCCGGGCATCTTCGACACACCGATGCTGGCGGGCTTGCCTGAGGCGGCACGCGAGTCCCTAGGCAAGCAAGTGCCCTTCCCGTCGCGACTCGGCAGACCCGCCGAATATGCGGCGCTCGCGCGTCACATCATCGAGAATCAAATGCTCAACGGCGAAGTAATACGTCTCGATGGTGCGATACGAATGGCCCCTAAGTAGGAGCTTTACCGGTCGCATAGCTAAGATGAACGCGTGAAACCCGCGCTCATTGCTGCGCCTCTGTTGCTCGGCATTCTTATCGCTGCCGAGCCCTCGCACGCCGGAAACGTGCCGCCGTGGCGAGCCTCGTCGACGCCGCGTCCAGCCGCAACTGCTACACCAATTCCGCTCCCCTCGCCGGATCGCTTACTCTTTCTGATTCGCCGGCAGTTTCGTTCGCATCGCCCACCGCCGCCGTACGTCACGTACACGTTGATTCGTAAGCAAACCCTTGACGACGGCTATCCCGATCTGCTCAACAGCTACACCTATCACATCTGGGTGCGAACCTCCGACCGCGCTGCGCTCGGCCGGCGAGTCTATCGCGGCTCGTCCCGCGGAACGTTGGAGTTCTTGCGCCCGTCGTTCAATGAGCCGTGGGATCCGGGCCCTCCGACCGCCGACCTCTTCGAGCCGGCGCCCCTTCATCCGCACACCAGTCCACGCGAGTTCGTTCCGACGCCTGAGCCGACCGGAGCTCTTCCCAAGACGATTGCGAGCGTCACGGCTCTCGGCGAGTTCGATTATCGCGTCACTCGTGTCGCCAATGAAGGCGACCTGATTCACGTCAGCTTGATGCCGCGCCGCGATATCGACCGCAACCGCCTGCGCGAGCTTTACGTTGACGCTAAAACGCTCGAGCTCAAAGAGGTGGTCGCAACCGACAAGCTCTACGAGGAGGACAGCGGCAAGCACGTCTATCCGATGCTTTTCACGGTCACTCTCGGTTGGATGCACAACATGCCGATCGTCACCCAAATTCACGGCACTCCGACCTATCAGGCCGACGCCGAGTATCTCGGGCGCGATGCCACCGTCGACTACGACTTCACCGACATCACGTTCCCGGATTCACTGCCTGAGTGGTATTTCGATCCGCGCTCCTACGCGCAGCACACGGACGACGCGCCACTCTAAAAGGGCGCTAGCTCTTGAACGGGGCGTTAGGCTTGACGAGCGCCGGGTATTGTTGGCGCAGTTTCGCCATCTTCGGAATGTCGTTAAAGACGATATATGGATTCTGCGGATTATGCACGGCGAAATCTTGATGGTAAGCTTCGGCGGGATAGAAACCCCGAAGCGGTGCGACGAGCGTCACAATCTTCGACGAGTAGACGTGCCGGCTCGCTAGCCGCGCAATTGCGCCGAGAGCTTCGGACTGCTGCTGCGGTGACGTATAGAAGATTTCGGAGCGATATTGCGTGCCGGTGTCGGGCCCCTGACGGTTCAGCTCGGTGGGGTCGTGCGCGACGAGAAAATAGACGTCGAGCAGCTGCGCGAATGAGATTCGAGCAGGGTCGTAGGTAATCTCGACCGATTCGGCATGTCCGGTGGTGCCGGTGCTGACGGTTTCGTACTGTGCCGTGTCGGCGCTCCCGCCGGCGTAACCGGCGACCGCCGAGTCGACGCCCTTGAGCGATTCGAAGACGAGCTGCATTCCCCAGAAGCAGCCGCCGGCAAAGACCGCGCGCTGCGAGGATGCGTTCGCCGGCGCGATCGCGGCGCCGGCAATCAAGAGGCTGAGGGCAAATCCGCTAATGAACTTCACGTATGGTATAACGCCGGGCCACCGCGATTGGATGAGCCCGCGTCACCGCAGGTGAGCGTCGAGCCACGCCAGCCAGAGCCGAGTTAGCTCGGCGGTCTGGCGCCGATCGGCGGGCCCGTGCGTCGAGGCCGGGAAGACCGCGAACCGTACCGGCACGTGATTTTCGGTTAGCGCGTGGAAGAGCGCGTACGACTGCGTGATCGGCACCACAGGATCTTGCGTCGTCCCCCAGATCAGCGTCGGCGTCGTAATCCGTGCGAAGTACGTAATCGGAGAGTTTTCGCGATAGATACGCTGGCCGTCGCCGGTGTAGGGCGACGCTCCCAGCGGATAGCGATCTTGCACGTTCGATGTCGAGAGATTGTATTCGTCGAATTCGCTGTTGACTGCGGCACCGGAGACGGCGGCGCGCCAGCGATGATCGTGACCGATTAGCCACGACGTCAGCTCTCCGCCATACGACCACCCGGAAACGGCCGCGCGCGAGGCGTCAATGCCGCCGCGCCGTTCGAGCGCGTCGAGTCCCGCCAGGATATCGGCACTCGGCCCAACCACGGTGTTGCGAACGATTGCCGTCATGTACGCGTTTCCGAGATTGTCGCTGCCCCGATAGTTCGGCTGCAGCACGACGTAGCCGTGCGATGCAATCATTTGTGCGAGCGGCCAGGCTTCCCGGACGAAATCGCGACTGCTCGAGAGCCCCGGCCCTCCGTGAATGAGAAGCACGACAGGATACTTCACGCCAGGCTGCGCGTTGGGCGGATCGGTCACCACGCCGTCCTCGGCGAAGCCGTTCGGCCCCGTCCAGTCGAGTTCGCTCATTGCGCCGACGGCGATCTGCGAGAGGAACGCATTGACGTGCGTAAGCTGGCGGGGCATCGTCGAATCTACCGGCAAGTAGTAAAGCTCTCGGGCGCTCGTTGCGTTGGTGCCGACGAACGCGATCGACCCGTCGCGTGCGACGTCACCGGCGATTCCGGCATCGAACGTGCTGCTCGAATAGGGATCGCAGACGGGATGAAGATCGCCCAACGGAATTCGGCGCGTCTCGCCGGGCCCAACGTGCCAAAGGACGTTCTGCGTGCCGTCGGCGGCGCAGACCAGCATATGACGTGAATCGGGCAGCCAAAGTGACGCCGCAACATTACGGTCGAGGTCGGGCGCGTCTTGCATATCCGTGCCTTGGCGCACCTCGCGCAGCGTGTTCTCGGCGTTGAAATCGCCGTCGCGCGGATACCAGTAGGCAAGACGCGAGCCGTCGGGCGAATACGCAGGACTCAGCTCGAAAGCCGAATGGGCGGTGAGCTTCTGCGTCGCGCGTGTCGCCACGTCCACTTGCCAGAGTGTCGAGTACTCGCTGTCGCCGCTGAAGGTGTTTTCGACGCGCGTGTACGTGATGCGGCGGCCGTCGCGCGTCCACGCGATCTGCGGCGAGAAGATTCCGCCGGGATCGGTCGGCGCGATCGTCCACGACCCGCTCGTAAGGCGCGTGGCCTTGCCGCCGGCGGCCGAAACGAGCCAGAGGTGCTCGGGCGGCGTCAGCGCGGTCGCGGTGTAGTCGTTGTCGCCGGCATAGAAGAACGGCGCCGGATCCTGGGGGTCGGTCGCGACGAATGCCAGCCGGCGCCCGTCGGGACTCCAGGCTGCGTCAACGACGTCACCCTGCGCGTGGGTGAGCTGGATGGTATTTCCGTCCGAAGTACGGATGAAGAGCTGCCGTATGCCGTTCTCCGAAGGCCGGGCGAGATAGGCGAGTTGAGTTCCTTGAGGGGACCAGCGTGGAACGGCGACGTCGCGGCCGGTGACGAGCCTCTGCGTACGCGAAGACCGCGAATCGACGAGCAGCAGGGTGTTGACCTCGCTGTTTCGTCGAAGATCCTCCGCAATCGCGATGACCGCGACTCGTCCGGCGTCCGGTGAGATCGCCGGCTCCTCGAGGTCAACGATTCGCGCCATGTCGCCGATCTGTAAGACGGCGGCTGCCAGGAGGACGTTTAGCATCCGAGCCGGGTTCGGGCCAGGAAGCGCAGCTCTTTCCGAGCGGCTGGTTTTGTTGGTAGCAGTGGAAAAAGGATCCGCGATGCTCGACGAATTTCATCCGCTGGTCGCAGAGTGGTTCCGCTCGACCTTCGGTACGACGACCGAGCCGCAGGCGCAGGGTTGGCCCGCAATTCGAGCGGGCCACGACGTATTGATTTCGGCACCAACCGGCTCGGGAAAAACGCTTGCGGCCTTCACGGTCGCGCTCGACGACCTCGTGCGGCACGCGACCGCGGGCGCGATTCCCGATCGAACGCTGACCGTCTACGTGTCGCCCCTCAAAGCGCTGACCAACGACGTGCGCGAGAACCTCGAGAAGCCGCTCGCAGCGCTCCTGACGCTTGCCGCTCAAAACTCCACGCCGCTCGCGGAGATTCGTACGGCCGTCCGGACCGGCGATACGCCGGCGGCAAAACGCCAGCAAATGTTACGAACGCCGCCTCACGTGCTGGTCACGACGCCGGAGTCGCTCTACATTCTGCTAACGGCCGAAAAGTCACGCCGGCTTTTCGCCGGCGTTACCACCGTGATCGTTGACGAGGTTCACGCGATCGCCGGCAACAAGCGTGGTTCGCACCTTGCACTGACGCTCGCGCGTTTGGACGATCTGGTCTTGCGTGAGACGGGACGCCGTCCGCAGCGGATCGGTCTCTCTGCGACGGTCCGCCCGATCGATGAGGTCGCGCGCTTCTTGAGCCCACACGCGACGATTGTTAACGTCGGGCACCGGCGCGAGATGACGCTGACGGTCGAAGTCCCTTCCGACGAGCTCGGACCGGTTGCGAGTAAGGAAATGTGGGCCGAAATCTACGATCGGGTCGCCGAGCAGATTCGCGCGCATCGCACCACCTTGATCTTCGTCGGCACGCGGCGCATGAGCGAGCGGGTCGCCTTTGCGCTGAACGAGCGTCTCGGAGACGCCTTCGTGATGCCGCATCACGGGAGTCTGGCGCGCGAGACGCGCTTCGACGTCGAGCGCAGGTTGCGCGCGGGGGAACTGCGCGCGGTCGCAGCGACGGCCTCGCTCGAACTTGGCATTGACATCGGTTCGGTCGATCTCGTCGTGCAGCTCGGCTCGCCGCGCGCGATCGCGGTTGCGTTGCAGCGCATTGGCCGCTCCGGCCACTGGATCGGCGCCAAGCCGAAGGGCATTTTATACGTCACGACGCGCGACGAGCTGCTCGAATGCGCGGCGCTCGTTCGCGGGATCCGCGCGGGGGCGCTCGATGCGCTCACGATACCCGCCGCGCCGCTCGACATACTCGCGCAACAGATCGTAGCCGCCTGCGCCCAACACGAATGGAAGGTGGACGAACTCTACGCCATGCTTCGCAAGGCGTATCCGTATCGCGACTTGGCGCGCGGCGATTTCGATGAGGTCATTTCGATGCTCGCCGACGGCGTCGCTACGTCGCGTGGCCGCAGCGGAACCTTCCTTCACCACGACAGCGTCAACGGCCGCCTGCGCGCGCGGCGCGGCGCGCGCCTCGCTGCGATCACCTGCGGCGGCGCGATTCCGGATACCGCAAACTACAACGTCGTCGTCGAACCGGACGGTCACGTCATCGGCACGCTCGACGAGGATTTTGCGATCGAAAGCATGGCGGGCGACATTTTTCTGCTCGGTACCAACTCGTGGAAGATCCGTCGGGTCGAAGCCGGGGTCGTCCGCGTCGAGGACGCCCACGGCGCACCGCCCTCGATCCCGTTCTGGAACGGTGAGGGGTTGGGAAGAACGATCGAGCTTTCACGCGAGGTCTCTGCGGTGCGCGCCGCAATCGACGAGCGCGACGACGAAGCCGCGCAGCAATGGCTCGAGCATGAATGCTCGCTCGACCGTGCCGGCGCGGAACAGGCCGTCGCCTACGTACGCGCCGGTAGAGCGATTCTAGGTGCCGTCCCTACCGACCGCACGATCGTCGCGGAGCGTTTCTTCGACGAAGGCGGCGGGATGCAGCTCATTATCCACGCGCCGTTCGGAGCGCGGATCAACCGGGCGTGGGGCCTCGCGCTGCGAAAACGCTTCTGCCGTTCGTTCAACCTTGAGTTGCAGGCTGCAGCGACCGACAACGGGTTCGTGCTCTCGCTCACCGATCAGCATGCGTTTCCTCTCGACGCCGCATTTGAATTCGTGAAGTCGGCCAGCGTCGAGAATACGCTGACGCAAGCGCTGCTGCCTGCGCCGATGTTCGCGGCAAGATGGCGTTGGAATGCGACCCGAGCGCTTGCGGTCTTGCGATTCAGCGGTGGACGCAAGGTGCCGCCGCAGCTGCTGCGGATGCGCGCCGATGATCTGCTCGCAGCCGTCTTTCCGGATCAGGCCGCCTGTCCGGAGAATCTCACAGGACCGATTCGGATTCCCGATCACGTTTTGGTGCGGGAGACGATCGGTAACTGTCTGACCGAGGCGATGGATCTCGATGGGCTTCGCGAGGTGCTGCGAGCCGTCGAGAACGGGAGCATTCGAACCGTCGCGATCGACACGCCGGAGCCGTCGCCCTTCTGTCATGAGATACTCAATGCGAACCCCTATGCGTATCTCGACGATGCGCCGCTTGAAGAGCGGCGGGCGCGTGCGGTGCAGCTGCGGCGGACCCTGCGGGACGACGTGGACGGCGCCGGCGTACTCGATCCGGCGGCCATCGCCGAGGTCGCAGCAGAATCGTGGCCGGTCGTTCGCGATCCAGACGAGCTGCATGACGCGCTGATGTCGCTCGTCGTCCTGCCCCCCGTCGCGGCATGGAACGGCTGGTTCGACGAGCTCGTCGCCGATCGCCGCGCCATATGTGTCAGCCTGAGCCCCTCGACTTCGCTCGGGATGAACTCCGTCGAAGTGTGGACATGCACCGAACGTGCCGATGCGGCGCGAGCGGCGTACAGCGGTTCTGGTGAATCGCGCGACGAGGCGGTCACAGAGGTCTTGCGGGGCTGGCTCGAGTGCAGTGGGCCGCTGAGCGCCGCACAGATCGGCGCTCGTCTAAAGATCGAGCACGAAGCGATCGAGGCGGCGCTCTTACGCCTGGAGACGCAAGGTCAAGTCTTGCGCGGGCGCTTCACCGGCCCGGACGCCGTCGCGCAGTGGTGCAACCGGCGAGTTCTCGCGCGCATCCACCGCCGCACGATCGGTACGTTGCGCCGCGAGATCGAGCCGGTCACGACGGCTGCGTACGTCACGTTTCTACAACGCTGGCAACACGTGGCACCGGCCTCCCGCTTGCACGGAATCGACGGGGCGCTGCAGATCGTTCGCCAGCTCGAAGGATACGAAATTCCGGCCTACGCGTGGGAAGAGCAGATACTGCCGGCGCGCGTTGCGGGCTATCGTCCTGAGCTGCTCGACCGGCTCTGTTACGCCGGAGATGTGATGTGGGGCCGCCTCTCGCCGCATCCCGCAATCGAGACAAACCTAGGCGAGGACCGCGCCCGCGTGCGTCCGACGCGGCTCGCTCCGATCGGACTCTTTTTGCGCGCGAACGCGGATCAGCTGATCGTTCGGCGCGACATTGATTGCGCTGCGCTCTCCCACGCGGCCCGCGAGATACTCGATCTGATCGAGGTTCTGCACGCGCCGTTCTTCGCCGAGATCGCGCGGGCCACCAAACGGCTCCCGAGCGAAGTCGAGGAAGCGCTCTGGCAGCTGGTTGCGGCGGGTTTGGTAACCGCCGACGGTTTCGACGCGCTCCGGTCGCTCAGCGATGCCAAGCGCCGGTTAGGCGAGAAGGGCTTGCGTGCGCGCCCCCGCTCTTCGAGCGGCCGTTGGACGCTGCTGTCGGCCGCGACGCCGCGAATCGACCGCGAGGCTTTCGCGCGGCGTTTGTTGGCGCGCTGGGGCGTTGTTTTCCGCGACGTCATTGCGCGGGAGAGCCTCGCGCCGCCGTGGCGCGAGCTGCTCGCGGTGCTGCGCCGAATGGAGGCGCGCGGCGAGATTCGCGGCGGACGCTTCGTCGCGGGATTCGTCGGCGAGCAGTTTGCCTTGCCCGAAGCCGTAGACGCGCTTCGCGCGGCACGCCGCAGCGGCGCCGACGTCGAACGCGTTACGCTAGGAGCTTACGACCCGCTCAATCTTACCGGCATCATCTTACCCGGCGCCGTCGCCTAGCACTGCGTTGCGGTTTGCTTGCCGGAGTAGATCTCGATGAGCCCGCTCGCCGCCGATGGAACGTAGGCGCCCTTCAAAAGCGTGCCGATCCCGCCGAGAATGCCGCCGTACTTGCTTTTCTTGGCGGTGGTGTAGCAGGGCCCAAAATTGAACTTGAATCCCGAGATCTCGGCCTGACCGTACGCGGTGTACGGCTGGCGCGGAACGATCTGCTTCGCGACCAGCCCACCGCCTGCCGGAACCTGGTTTCCGAACGTTGTGCCGGCCGAAATCGCGAGCTGCAGATAGAAAATTGCCGTTCCCGTTCCGAGCTGCGGTAGATGGTTATAGTCCTTGGTGCTGCTGATGAGTGCCAGTTTCACCGAAGGATTGGCGCCGGGGTATTTGATCGTACCGCCGAAACCCCCGAACTCGGGAACGCAGAACGAGCCGCCCTTGGTGGAGAGCGTAACAGTCAACGATGAATACTTCTTCGCGCTCTTCTGACCGTTGCATTTGGGCGGAGTGAGGTCTGGAAGTGCGATCTGTTCGGGCACGAACGAACTCGCGGGCATGAAAGCGCCCTGCTGCGCACAGGCCGAGAGAAGGGCCGCCGTCGCGACGCAAATAACGCCGCGCACGGAAAAGCGAACGAGTGTCATGATGACCTCCGAAAATGTTTGCCGTGAACGCTCGTTCGCCGTCGCTTAAGACGTGACCTCGCCGTACCTGTGGCTCGCGCTCTTCATGCTGGGATGCTATCACGGCATCAACCCCGCGATGGGGTGGCTCTTCGCGGTCGCCCTCGGGCTGCAAGAGCGCAGCACTGCGGCGGTTCTTCGCGCCGTCGTCCCGCTCACGTTGGGGCATCTGCTCTCCGTTGCCGTCGTCGTGCTGGTCGCCGTTTTCGCTTCGGTTGAGTTTCCGCACGCGATCGTCCAACGGGTCGCTGCCGGGGTGCTGCTCGGCTTCGGCGGCTATCGGCTGATTCGCGCACGCCATCCGCGCTGGGTCGGGATGCAGGTTGGCTTTTGGGGTCTAACGGCCTGGGGATTTCTCATGTCGAGCGCGCACGGCGCCGGTTTGATGCTGGTTCCGTTCGTTACCGCCCGGCATGCAGCGATGCAGGGCGGGATGCCGATGCCGGGGTCAATGCCTGCCGCGCATGCGCCATACGCGTTTGGCGGGCTCGTGATTGCCGTCCACACTTTGGGTTATCTTGCCGCGATGACGGCCGTTGCGCTCGTGGTCTACACGAGATTCGGGGTGAGCTTCTTGCGCACGGCTTGGTTCAACGTGGATCTCGTTTGGGGGGTAGCCCTGCTCGCGACCGGGATTGTCCTGCTGCTCACCTAATACTCCCCCATGCAGATCAAGCCGGATCCCACGTTTTACGCATCGCCGAAAGATGCGATGAAGGCTCCTCCGGAGACGCTCGCGTACGTGGCGCTGCTCAGCGCGACCGGAGACGGATCGCCCGACGCGCTCGCGGTCGTCGACACAAACGCCTCGTCGAAAACTTATGGCGCCCAGCTCGGTCGCGTCGAGCTTCCAAACACCAGCGACGAGCTGCACCACTTCGGTTGGAACGCGTGCAGCTCGGCGCTCTGTCCCTTTGCGCCACGTCCGCACGTCGAGCGGCGTTACCTCATCGTTCCAGGGTTGCGCTCGTCGCGGATTCATATCATTGATACGAAGCCCGATCCGACGCAGCCGCGGATCGTGCGCGTCATCGAACCCAAAGAGCTGATCGAGCGTACGGGTTATACGCGACCGCACACCATCCACTGCGGACCCGACGCGATCTACGTCAGTGCGCTCGGAAACGCAGCCGGCGACGGCCCGGGCGGCATCTTCACGATGGATTGCTACACGTTCGACATCATCGGGGCTTGGGAAGCCGATCGCGGACCGCAATACTTAGCCTACGACTTCTGGTGGCATCTGACCCACGACGTCATGATTACGAGCGAGTGGGGCACGCCGAACATGATCGAGGGCGGTCTCAACGCGAGTCTGTTGCTCGAAGGCAAATACGGCCACCAACTGCATTTCTGGGATCTACGTCGCCGCTCGCACGTAGAGAGTTTCGATCTCGGCGCCGAGCAGCAAATGGTGCTCGAGTTGCGCCCGGCGCACGACCCGGCGAAAACCTACGGGTTTGCCGGAGTTGTCGTCTCACTCAAAGACTTGTCGAGCTCGATCTGGTTATGGCATCGCGAGAACGGCAAGTGGGGCGTGCAGAAAGTCATCGAGATTCCCGCCGAGCCGGCCGATCCGGCCCAACTGCCCGATTTGTTGAAAGGCTTTTCCGCGGTTCCTCCGCTGCTCAGCGATATTGACCTTTCGCTCGACGACCGTTTCCTTTACGCATCGTGCTGGGGAACGGGCGAAATGCGGCAATACGACGTGAGTGATCCCTACCATCCCAAGCTTGTCGGCTCGGTTCATATCGGCGGGATCGCACGACGCGCGGCGCATCCGAGCGACCCGTCAAGACCGCTGGCGGGCGGTCCGCAGATGGTGGAGATCAGTCGCGATGGCCGACGGGTCTATTTTACCAACTCGCTCTATCGAGCGTGGGACGATCAGTTCTATCCCGACGGCGTCGGGACTTGGATGGTCAAACTCGACGTTGCACAGGACGGCGCGATTGCTTTCGACCCGAAGTTTTTCGTCGAGTTCGACCCCAAACACCGCGCGCACCAAGTGCGCCTCCAAGGTGGAGACGCTTCCTCGGACTCTTTCTGTTACTCCTGACCGTCGCCTAGTGCGCCGCTAGGCTCGCCAGACGCGTCTCGCCGGCGCTGGCCAGTGCTTCGAGGTCCTTCGCCGTAGCGTACTCGGCCGGGGTCGGCGCAGCGTAGGCGCCTTCGAGCGAATTCATCAGAAATCCGAGTTGCTCGCGAATCTTTGTCGGATGCACGACGTCGGCTTCGCTGGAATGAACGTCGAGCATCACCAGGCTCGCGACCTCGTCATCCACCTGTGCACGCTGAGCCGAACTAAGCCCGCGCGCGTTCTGGGCTGCCGCGATTGCTCGATCCAAGCGATCGATCGCGTTACGCAACTCCATCTCTAGTGCCAAACGCGCCTCCAGAGCGCCGGCCGGCGGGTGAAATCGCGGATCGAGCTGCACCGTCAGCGGCGCGCGAAGCGTCTGCGAGCCATACTGCAGCACCACCGTGTAAGAACCCGGCACGATCGTCGGTCCGTCCCCTACGTCCGGCCAGTCGTCGGTGGGTACGGTCCGGAATCCGGGGGAGTCGTAAGCCGGAGCATATTTCAGATCCCACTGGAAGGCGTTCATTCCGGACTCGACCGCCGTCAATTTGTCCGTATCGCGCCGGCGATCTTGGGTCGCGTCGAGGTCTGCCTCTTGTTCGGGCGTGAGCTTCGGCTCGTGCTTTGGCTTGGGGTGGAGCGTAAAGCTGCGGACGGTCGCCCCGTTCGCGTCGAGGAACGAGAGCGTTGCGGGCGTCGAACCGTTGTAACCCGCCGGCAGATTGAAGAAGACCGCCGCGCCGTATTTCGGGTTGTCGCCGAAATTCGGGATGGAGAAGCTGGGGCCGCCGTAAGCATTAGTGAGCCAGGCGTTTTGGGGCGTGAAGAGCTGCACGCCGGCGGTTGACAACGCCGTTTGGTGAGCCAGCTGCTCGAGCAGGGTAACGTTATCCACGATCCAGAACGCGCGCCCGTGAGTCGCCGCGACGAGCTCGCCTTCGCGGGTATCAATGGCGAGATCGCGCACCTGAACGCCGGGCAGATTGAGCGTCAGCGGTTGCCACTGCGCTCCGCCGTCCAGGCTCACGTAGACGGTGCTGCGGGTTCCGGCGAAAAGCAGCTTCGGCTCGCGCGGATCCTGCCGAACCACGAAGACGTATTGATCGGCCGGCAATCCGTTCGTTAGCGTCGTCCAGTGCGCGCCGTAATCGGTCGTTGCGTAGACGTACGGGTGGTAGTCGTCCCACATGTAGCGCGACGCCGTGAGATATGCCGTTCCTTTTGCCGTGTGCGACGGCTCGATCGAGCTGATTTGCGTCCACTGCGGAAGCTGAGGCGGCGTCACGAGCGTCCAATGAGCGCCGTGATCGGTGGTCACATGCACGAGCCCGTCGGCCGAGCCCGCCCACAACACGTTTGCGTCGAGTGGAGAAACGGCGAGCGATGAGATGTCGGGAAACGTCTCCGCGCCGGTTTGATCGTAGTAGACGGGACCGCCGGTAGGTTCTTCGGTGCTGGGATCGTTGCGCGTCAGATCGGGGCTGATGATCTTCCACGTCTGTCCGCGATCCATGCTCGAAAAGACGACCTGCGCCGCAACGAGCAGCTCGTGCGGATCGGCGGGTGAGAAGAAGATCGGGTGCGTCCATCCGAAGCGGTACGCCGTTGCCGATGCCGAGTTACCGGCCATGTAGCGAGGCCACGGGCTGAGGTTCTTCTCGTTCCCCGTCTTCCAGTTGAGCGCAACGAACGAGCTGTAGTAACCGCTTCCGTACGTAACGTCGTGGTCGTTGGGGTCGGGAGCGACGAACGTGCTCTCGCCTAATGCGACCGGGTGCCATTCGCTAGGACCGATTCCCGGGCCGACGGCAGCAGTGGGCCCTTCGAAGGCGCCTTCGTCTTGGCTCGCGCCGAAGACGTGGAACGGAAACTGATTGTCCAGAGCGACGTGATAGAACTGCCCGGTCGGCTGATTGACGTCGCTGCTGAACGTATCACCGCCGTCCGTCGAGACGCTGGCGCCGCCGTCGTCGCCGACGAGAAGAATCTTCGGGTTGCGAGGATTGATCCAGACGATGTGGTTGTCGCCGTGGGGCGGGCTGATCTCGCTCCACGTTTTTCCGCCATTCTTCGTTTTGTAGACCGCGTCTACGTTGGGAGCGTACGCGACGTCGGGGTTCGTTGGATCCACGAAGATGGCCGTATAATAGAAGGCGCGCTGGCGAAGCTTCCACTCGGAGTTGACGCGCTTCCACGTGGCCCCGGCGTCATTCGAGCGGAAGACGCCGCCGTTGCCTGCCTGCACGATTGAGTAAACGATCCGCGGGTTGCTGGCGGCGACCGAGACGCCGATCTTGCCGAGGGTGCCGGTCGCGAATCCTGGATTGGTTGAGATCTTGGTCCAATGCGCGCCGCCGTCAACGCTCTTGTAGAGGGCGCTGCCCGGTCCGCCGTCGGTGAGTTTCCAGGGCTGGCGCTGCGCTTGCCACATTGCCGCGTAAAGCACGTTGTGATTGCGCGAATCCATCGCGAGGTCGACACCGCCGGTGTTATCGTCAACGAAGAGAACCTTGTGCCAGGTCGCCCCCCCATCGGTAGTCTTGAAGATGCCGCGTTCGGCATTCGGTTTGAAGACGTGCCCCATCGAGGCAGCATAGACCACGTTGGGGTTTCCGGGATCGATGACCAGCTTGGCGATCATGTGCGTATCGCGCAAGCCCGCATACGTCCACGTCTTACCGGCGTTGGTCGTCTTGTAGACGCCATCGCCGGTGTCAAAGTCGCTGCGAATGTCGGCCTCCCCGGTGCCGATGTAGATGACGCTTGGATTCGATGGCGCCACGGCGATCGTGCCGATCGGGCTGGCGACGCCCGGGATCTTGCCATCGGTGATGTTCGACCAGCTCAAGCCGTAGTCGGTGCTCTTCCAAACGCCGCCTTCGACGCCGCCGAAATAGAAGAGGTTCGGATCGCTTGGAACCCCCGCCACTGCGACGGACCGCCCGCCGATATAAGGCCCGATGCTGCGCCATTGCAGCTTGCTCATTAGCTGAGCTGACGGCGAAGCCGAGGTGGCGGCTTGGCTTTTAAGCGGCGCGACGAGTAGTGACGCGGCAAAGACTGCAACAAGAAGACGGCTCATGTTGCGCTTATCGGGCCCCGGAAGCGGAAAATCCTTTTGCGGGTTGCCGGCGTCACCCGACGGTGTAGTGAACGGCAAAATCCTCCGGGCAGGTCGGGTCGGCCGGATGCTTGAACGCAGTCACAGTCGTGAGTTGATCTTCGGCGGTCGCAACAGAGCGGACCAAAAGAAGGGAGTGCAAGTGCATCATGACTCTACCCATTCTTTGGCGCGCGTTTGGCATTAGTTTCGCCGTTACGTTCTTAGCGTCGTGCTCGGCTGCCGCGACGATCGTACCCCCGCCTACAACTCCACCAGCGCCGCCTCCGACGCAACCACCCCCTCCGCCGAAAAAAGCATACAGAGTGCTCTTCAGTTTCAAAGGCGGCAGCGACGGCTGGTCGCCGCAAGCGAGACTGCTTTACGACGATGGCGAGCTCTACGGAACAACGGTCTACGGCGGAACGCCGCGGTGCGGCCTTCTGCCTTGCGGGACGATTTTCAAAGTGAATCTCCAGGGAGCGGCGCACGTCCTTCATCGGTTCGACGGACCACCGAATGACGGCGCGTCGCCATATGCCGGACTGACGCTGTTGAATGGGAAGTTCTACGGCACGACCTGCTGCGGCGGTTCGAACTATCAATACGGTACGGTCTACGAGATGGACGCAGCGGGGAACGAACGCGTGCTCTACAACTTCGACGGCGTGGACGGCAACTGGCCGAGCGCGGACCTTACCGTGTTGAACGGCTCACTTTACGGCACGACGCGATATGGCGGCCCACCACGCTTCCCGTGCTATGGCAACGGATCATGCGGCAACGTCTTTGAAGTTACAACGTCCGGTAAGGAACGCTCAGTGTACAATTTCCAGGGCTCTTCCCATCCGAGCGATGGCGTTCTGCCGTATGGGTACGTCGCGAACGTTGATGGCGTGCTTTACGGAACGACCGGGTACGGCGGTAACAGAGGGGGCGGCACAGTCTATCGGCTGACGACATTGGGTAAGGAGCGCGTGCTGTATAGTTTCACCGGAGGCGATGACGGAGGATATCCATATGCCGGTCTTACGCCGCTCGATGGCGAGCTATATGGGACGGCCGCTACTTTTGGTCCGCACGGCTCAGGAACGGTCTTCAAAATCAGCACCTCCGGAGCGCTTCGCGTGCTCCATGCTTTCAAAGGCTACCCGAGCGACGGTACGGCTCCCGAGGCTCTCATTGCCGTCAATGGCACGCTCTTTGGGACGACCGGATTGGGCGGCGAGCATTCTTGCCGGATCGGAACCAAAATCGTCGGTTGCGGAACCGTGTTCGAAATAACGACGTCGGGAAGAGAAACGATATTGCACGACTTCAAGGGCGGCAAGGACGGCGCGTTCCCGGACGCCGCGCTTACCGCAGGGGATGGTACGCTTTATGGCACCACCAGCGCGGGTGGAACCGGAACCTGCACCCCCAGTTACGGCACCGGCTGCGGCACCGTTTTCGAACTCACGGGTTACATCAAGGAGTGACGTCACCGCCCTTTGCGCTTAAAGGCATCGAACACGTCCTGCTCTTGGTGAACGGGATGGACTCCGCGCTCGCGTTCTACCAGGACGTTTTGGGCGCGCGACTCGAGACGCGCATTACCCGCTATGCCATGGCCGAACTTCGCGCCGGCGCTTCGCACATTGACCTGGTAGATACGTCAGCGCTCGAGGGCGCCTGGGCGCGACCACCGGTCGAGGGCGGGCGGAACGTCGATCACGTCGCCGTGCGGTTGGATTCGTGCGAAGCCTCCGCCGTGCGCCGGCATCTTGCGGCGTGCGGCACTGAAATCGTCGAAGAGCGTACCAACGAAGAGCCCGACGGCGAAAGCCTTTCGTTCTACGTGCGCGATCCTTCGGGCAACCTCGTCGAGCTGATGGGCGCGCGTCCGTAATCCAGGAATAAGCCGGAAGCTCCGAAATAAATAGCTCGGTGGGACTCCCTTCAGGGAGCCCTGCAATGCCGTTTGTGCCGCCGCAGCTTGCGACGCGAGAGGAGAATGGATGAAGCTTTGCATGTGGCTAGGGGCCTTCGTGCTTGCCCTGATCGGCGGTGCGAGCGTGTCGGCCGGTCTCGCCGCGCCCGCAACGTCTCACCCATTGGCGTGCGGCACGTTCGGGGCTTCACGTGACCTGGTCGAGCCGCCTGACATTGAGGTCTGGAAGCTTCCGCTTAATGCGGGCGGCGAGCACGAGCTGATCTTGGCGGTTCGCACCGACGGGAAAGGTCTGAGTCAGCGGTTCTGTTATCGGTATGAGTGGGATGGCGCGGTACAAACCGTTGCGCCGACGATTCGCGTGCGCCGCGGCGACCATTTCGCCCTGCGCGTCGTCAACGAGATTAGCGCTCCACGCACTGCCGCGCAAGTAGCCTCCACCGCGATTCCCGCCTGCATGCCGATGGCGATGCCCGCGGCGGTTACCAACCACTACGTCGGCTATTTAAATCACACCATTGATGACCGATGGATGGCGATGGCACCGGTTGATACCAACATTCACTTGCACGGATACGAAGGACCCGAATCGGAAGAGAACATCTTCTTATCGACGCTGAGCACGCCGATGCACGCTTGTGAATACCATATCACGATTCCGCGCACCCAGCCGGCGGGCACGTACATGTACCATCCCCACGCTCACGGCTCGTCGGACGCCGAAGTGGCATTGGGGCTCGACGGCGTTTGGATCGTCGAGCCCGACGAAATGCAGCTTCCTCGTTCCGCCGAGCACCTGATCATGCTTCGTTACCGGATACCGCTCGTGTTCGACAATCCGTTCGCCCCCGCCGGCGACGCGTTCGTCCCTGCGGCCATTGCGCACGAAGCCGCGCTGCTTCGCGCGCAGCCGGTTTCGTACGACCCGTTCAACCCGCCTCCGTGGCCAGTGACATATCCTATGAGCGCAGGAGGCGTGACGCTCGATCGGAGCGGCTGCGACGGGATCGCTTCAGAAGTCTACGTCGCGGCGAATGGCGCCGACACGCCGGTTTCGCTCCAGGTTCCCGATGGGAAACCGCAGTTACTGCGGATCGTCAACGGCACGTCCGATTCGGCCTCGCGTTTGCAGATGCGCGACGCCGAAGGGCGCTTGCAAGCGATTCATCTCGTAGGGCTCGACGGCGTTCCGGTCTCAGGTGATTCGCAGCGTCCGCTCTCGAACTACGTTTCCACAAACGAGCTCATGCTCACGTCCATGTCGCGGGCCGACATTCTGGTAACCGTTGCACCGGGCGAAAAGCTGACGATCTCTTCCGAGCACTACTGCGAAGGCAAAGACGCCTTCTTTCAAATACATCACGACCTCGTAAAGATCTCCACACTTCCCAACGCCCAAGTGCCGTCGCTGGCGATCGAGTCGAAGCCCGCGGTAATCGCTGACACGCCGGCGGGGAGACTGGTTGCATACGCTCGCGCCCACCCCGCACGCGTTGCGCGCCGAGCGCTGACGTTCACGGAGTACGTCTTTCCGAAGAAGGGCAAGATTCCGTCACACCAGGCTTACTACATTACCGATACGACGAACCCCGATTTCCACGAGCATCCCTTCTGGCCGATCTACGGTCCAGGCGCTACGGTACCGTCGAACGCCGACATCGTCGTGAAGCGTGGCGCAGTGGAGGAGTGGTATTTAATCAATACGACCATGGAGGCGCACGCGTTTCACATCCATCAAATGGCGTTCGAGCAAGATCGCGCGGTTCGCGGAACGCCGTTGATGGCCGACACCGTCTTCGTTCCGGTCGGAACGTTGCTGCCGAATCCGCGCGATCCAAACTATCCGCTCGTAAAGCCGCGGATCACGAAGATACTATTGGATTTTCGCCACGTGCCGCGTGGAACGTTTGTGTTCCACTGCCATATGCTCTTTCACGAGGACCACGGCATGATGGCGGTGATCCGGGTCGTTTAAGGCGGCCCGGTGTAACCTGGCTTGTAGGACGGGCCTATGCCGCCCGGCAAGATGAGCGGCAGACGCGGGCTCTGCGCGAAATCAAAATCGCTGCGCAGATCCCCGAGCTGCGGCGCATTTTCCGCGACGCTCGCGCGCGGATCGGGACGGCCGTCGGTCTTAGGATCGAGGCGCGCGCCGTTTAAGAAGTCGTCTTCTATGAACTTGACGTAGGCGTCGTGGCTAAGGGTTTGGTGGTCAACGTACCCTTTGCGCGCGTACGCGCTGATCACCAGGCCCGGAACGCGCAGTCCGTAACCGAAAAAGTTCACGTCCGGAGGCGGGACGTGATCGTAAAAACCGCCCCAGTCGTCCCAACTTAAGAAGATCGCGGTCGACGCCCAATACTTGCTGCGCATCACCGCATTAATTATTCCCGTAACGTAAGCTTGTCCGGCGCTCAGAAGCCCGGGCGGATGTTCGCTGTAACGGTTGCCCGGCGTGAGCCAGGCAACCGAGGGCAGAGTGCCGTTGCGCAAGTCGGTAAAGAAGAGCGACGTGTCTTTGACGTTTGCGAGCTGGCCGTCTAGCTTGACGTCGGTAAAGGATGGGAGCGGATTCCAGATGCCCGGCGTCCGTGCGCTCTGCGGCTTGAGATTACAGCTGCTTTGATCGTTAATGCAGTCCGGCTCAAAGCCGTCCATGACATAATATGCCCAGGCGACGTGATTTGCGTGAAGCAGATACGTTAAATCGGTCCAGGGATAATCGGGGTGCCCAAAAGCCTGCTGAAATCCTTTGGCGACATCGCGCGGCAGATCGCTGGAGGTAAAATACTTTCGCTCGGGCTTGCAGCTGGTTGGATCGGCGACCGTCGCGCAGCTCGCGGCCCACTCGGAGACCATGTACAGGTGCGCCGGCAGACTCCAGGAACGGACCGCTGCGAACATACGGTCCTGCAAGACAAAGTTGCGCGCGTATGCCCAATAGTTCGGCAGCTCTGCACGGGTGTGATAACCCATGACGCTGCGCTCGTGCCCTTTCACGATGCAGGTTGGGATGTCGGTCGGGCAGCCGCCGGTCGTGAGGGCGCCGTGCATGACGGCGATAAAGCCGTCCATCTTGCCGCCGTCAATAGACAGGTCGGCCGCCTTTGCGCCGTGCGGGCCGCCGGTGTTCTCGTCGCTGGTGTCGTGGTAAGGCCGGACGCACGCCGCGCTCGCCGGATCTGGAACGCAGACTTGCGCAACGCCGTCGCGCATCGGGATCCCGTCGGCTCCTGGGAACGTTCCGAAGTAGCTATCGAAGGAGCGATTCTCTTGCATGATGATGATGACGTGCTTGATTTTGTGAATTTCATCATCCGCCGGCGGGGGCGTTGCAGCTTGCAGTGGTGGTGGCACGCCTGCGCTAGCGGCCGGCGCAAGCGTCAGGACGGCGACAAGCGACATCGCGAAGCGGGTTCTGTTCAAAGCGGCGAAGGCAGGCGTCACTTGTGAACGCTTTGAAAACTGCGAATCATGCTCCTGTCTCGACTTCGCTATTGACATTATGAGTTGGGCCTGTCCGCGGTGTCGTCGCAGCTTCCGCGCGGCAAATCAGCGGCACGCCTGCGGAGTCGGCAGCGCAACAAGTATCCTGAGGGATCGGTCGCCGGAACTCGTCGATCTTTATCGGCAGCTCGAGACGTCCGTAAGACGCTTCGGCGATATCGAGGTAGTGACGCGCGACCGGTACGCCCTTTTCCGCACGACGCGTATCTTTGCAGACTTGACGGTCATGCGAGATGCGCTGCGCGTCGTGATTCACCTCCACCGCGCGGTGAGGGCGTCCTGCTTCGTCAAGATCGGGCGCAGCGGCAAGCGCGTCTCGCACGTCGCGCTCGTTAGAACCGCCGCGGAGCTACGCGCCGTCACACCGTTCTTGCGCCAAGCGTTCGACCTCGCCACGAGCGAGGTCTCGTAGCCATGCGTATGGTGACGACGGGGAGGCTGGCGGCATTCAGCGCTCTAGTGCTCTGCATCGCCGGCTGTGCGCGCGTCGGAGCGGGCCACGGTTGGGGAACGGCGCATCAAATGACGATTGTGCGCGCGAACGACCCACCATCGCTCAATCCGCTATTTGAGTTCTTGCAAACGGATATCGACCTGACGCAGCTATATGCCGAGCCGCTGGTCGGCCTTAGCTCTCAGAACAGGCTCATTCCCGTCGTAGCGAGCCGCGTTCCGAGCGTCGGCAACGGCGATATTTCGCGCGACCTGCGCACTGTGACGTACCACCTTCGTCGCAACGAACGCTTTGCAGACGGAGTGCCGCTCACCGCAAAAGACGTGGCCTTCACGTATCGCGCGATCATTAATCCGCGCAACCCGGTGGCTGAAGTGCAGCCATATCGCACGATCGAGCGGCTCGACACCCCTGATCCCTACACCGTCGTGCTCCATCTGCGCCGGCCGTGGGCTGCCGCCGTCAGCTCTCTCTTTGCCGTGACCGATTTTATTATTGGAATTCTTCCCGCGCATGCGTTTACGAGCACCGATCTCACCCACGCAGCTTGGAACGAGCATCCATTCGGAACTGGTCCCTTCCGCGTCGTGCAGTGGCGGCGCGGAGATGAAATTATATTCGAGCCAAACTCCTATGCTCGTAGAAAGCCGCATCTGCGCCGGCTCGTCCTCAAGATCGTTCCCGACCGGAACACGGAGCGTTTGCTCTTGCTCACCCACGCGGCGGACGTCGTCGACTCGCTGACGGACCAACAGGTTATCCAAAGCCGTTCGGCACCGGGCTTCCGGCTCGTCCGCACAGAGGAAAATGTCGTCACGTACGTTGCTTTCCAGACGTTTCGGCCGCCGACCGACGATCTTCGTGTCCGGCGCGCGTTGTTGGACGCTATCGATACCGCTGCGATCGCGCATAAGGTCGCGTACGGGCTTTGGCCCCGAGCGAGCACGGAGATCGCGCCGGTGCTCTGGGCGCACGACGCTTCGATTAGGCTGCCCATCTACGACCCGCGGCGCGCAGCGACGGAGCTCGATGCAGCCGGCTGGAAGATGCAGAATGGCCGGCGAGTCAAAGCGGGAATCCCGTTTGAGATTCAAATGTCATATTACGGCTGGAGCGAAGAGAGCCGGTCCGCGGCCACGCTAATTCAGGAATATCTCGCAAACATCGGTGCTCGCGTCACGCTGCGCGCCTACCCGTCTGACCTGTATTTTTCCGTTCCAAACGGTGTCTATTACAGCGGCCGGTTTAATCTCGCGTGGGGTGGTTACTACGGCGGCAGCGATCCCGAACAAAGCGAGTTCTTCACGTGCGATCGCGTAGCGCCGAACGGTCCGAACGTGATGCGTTGGTGCGATCGGAGCTACGACGCGCTCTTCAACCGGCAGTCGCGGACGGCGGACCAAACCCGCCGCCAAGCGGCGTTCAACGGGATGCAGCGTAAGGTCGCAGACGGAATCTTATTCGTGCCGCTTTTCTACCACGGAGGCTACACCGGGACGAATCCCGCGGTCCGCGGGTGGGATCCCAACATGCTTTTCGAGTTTTCGAACAGCGAAGATTGGGACGTTCAGCCGGAGTAAAGCGCGTTCTGGACAGCTTGCTCTTCGGTGATTAGGGCGCCTTCGGCCATGAGTTGAACGACCAGTTGCGTACCCAGCGCTTCTCTCAGCAAATCCAAGACACGCTCATATCGCGGGCGCAAGTTCGGTTCGCGAGGAGATCCGAGGACTTCGAGGCGCGCGTCAACATAGCCAAGTAGTCTACCGGCGCTTGCGGCACGATCCCGGATGCCCGACGTTTTTCCAAGTTCGCGCAAAACAACGACCGCGGCGAGGTTTTCGAGCGCATAGACGACTAGGATATCGAACTGCCGCTCCCGCGCAAACGAAAGCGCCTCACCGGCTCGCAGCGCCGCCTCGTCATATCGCTTGAGCGCGCAAAGATACAGCGACATCTCATTCAGAACGTAGCAGGCACTGATGCGCTGTTTGGGAGGCGGTTCGGCGAATACCGCCTGAGCATGGCAAAGCGCAAGCTTTGCATCGCCGGCGCGAAATTCGCACGCAGCAAGGTCGAGGCGTGCAAAAACCGCACCGGATCGTTGGCCAAACTCGTTGTAGATATCGATGGCAGTCGCGATATAGCGGCGAGCCATCGCGGCGTCGCTCGATGCAGCGCGCGCCGCCAGGCGTAAAGCATATGCCAAATAGCGCCGGTCGCTGCCGCCGAGCTGGCTGCCGAGCGAAAGGGCCTCGCCTAACAGCTGTTGTGCCTCGACGGTTTGACCCAAATAGAATAACGCGTGAGCACAAAAGCTTAGCGACTGAACGAGGCCAGGGACGTCGCGAAGCCTGCGGTAATACTTGAGCGACTTCCGGCTCTTGGTAAGCAGCTCCTGATACAGCATCAAGGGTTCCGCTACCCACGCCTCTGCAAGATGTAGCGCCGCCTGCACCTCTATGGGTGTGCGATCGTCCACCAATTCGAGTGCAGCAGCGATCCATTGACGCCGCTCCGTTTCGAGCCACGCGCCCCACGTTCCCAACACGCTCGCCAGTCTCTGACCAAGGTCAATGTCGTTGCCGCTGAAGAGCGCCCACTGCACGGCGACCCGATAGTTGCTCGGGTCTGGCCCCGCGCGATGCCGGCGCTCTTCGCGAATCCAATGTTCGCAGCGCTCGAACGACTCGGCCGATTCTAAAAATGCGCGTGCATGGCGGTGAGCAAAGCTGCGCTCTTCCCGACGACTCACCAGAACCGCACGCGCATATTCCCGAAAGGGTTCGAGCAGCTGGAAACGAGGCTCGTGCTCCTCGACGTCGGCTAGGACGAGGGACTTGTCCACCAAGCGCGACAAGAGATTAAGCACGTCCGATTCGGCGATCCCGTCGACGGCGCAAACGCGCTCCGCCACCTCCAGCGTAAAAGCGCCGACAAAAACTGAAAGGCGTTCAAACAAACGCTGCTCGGGTGCAGTAAGGAGCTCGTAGCTCCATTCAACCACGGCACGCATCGTCTGTTGGCGCGGCAGCGCGGTCCGCTCGCCGCCGGTCAGGATGCTGAAGCGATCGCTCAGCTCTTGTGCAAGCGCCTTTATCGGCAGAACCGTTACTCGAGGGGCGGCAAGCTCAATGGCGAGCGGAATACCGCTTAAGCGCCTACAAATCTCTCGTACGGCGGGCGTGTTCTCGTCCGTTAGCTTGAAACGCGTATCCGAGGCTTGCGCCCGATCGACGAAGAGGTCGGTCGCGTCGCCGTCATCCAGCGAGGGCAAACGGTAGGCGCGCTCGCCGGCCGCCCTCAGCGGTTCACGACTGGTGGCCAGGATTCGTACGTCCGCGCACGCGTGTAGCAGGGCGCCGACAACGGCAGCGGCTTCAGCAATGACGTGCTCGCAGTTGTCGAGCACCAGCAGGATCGACTTGTTCATGAGGAACGCAAGCAGCGTCTCGAGGAGCGGGTGATTCGGCACCTCCTGCACGCCGAGCGCGTTCGCGACCGCCGTGGCCACATGCGAAGGGGCGTTGATGGTCGCGAGCCCGATGAAACAAACGGCAGTATTACCGGCTTCGCTCACTGCCCGTGCGGCTCGCAACGCGGTCTGCGTTTTGCCAATGCCACCGGCCCCGGTCAGCGTGACCAGACGATGCTCGGCCAGGAGCGCTGCAATCTCATTGAGCTCGGCGCCTCGACCGACAAATCGAGCGAGCGCTACCGGTAGGCTTTCGCTTCCGGCGCTCGGCCAAGGCCCCACCGTGACCGCAGCTTCGCCCCTGCGCCGCGGCAGGGCCATGCGCGATACCGCGGCCTCAAATGCGCTGCGCTGCTCGGCATCAAGCGTCAGCGCTCCCGCTAGCAACTCAACCGTCTCGCGTTGCGGGGTGCGCCGGTAGCCGCGCTCCAGCGCGCTGATGCCGTTCAGGCTGAGCCGCGCGCGCTCTGCAAGGGCCTCCTGAGAGAATCCCGCTTCGAGCCGATAACGCCGCAGTAGCGTTCCGAAGTCCGGCGATATCGGACCGCGCCCCTCACGCTCCATGACGAAGACAACTTCGCGAGCACGTTACATGCGACCTCATGAGCGCTCGGCTAATTGTGTGAATAAGCCGTGTGGGTGTCCGTTCCGACAGCCGTCGCTCGGTGGCAGCATAGGCCCATGAAAAGCTTTCTGATCGGCCTGGGCATTGCAGCGACGTTCCCCGCATTAACGATCCTTGCCGGGTGTTCCGCAAGCTCGCCCAACCCATCGACAGTCGCCGCTGCGCTGGAAGGTCGGCAGGCGCAGCGCGGCCTGACTCAGTTTCACAGAATCGCAGCGCCGGCTACGGCGATGGCGGGCATTTACGTTAGCGCATATTCCGACACGTCTATCCTGGGATTCAAGAGCGATTATCGGCGCGGACGCGGCCCTATGTGCGTCGTCTACAGCGGCTATGTTTGGCCCAACGGAATCGCTGCCGACGGCGAAGGGAACCTCATCGTTCCCAGACAGATTGATGACACGCTCGCCGTTTATAGCGGGCCCGGCATGTGCGGGACGAAGCTCGGAGAGTTTCGCGATCCGTACGGTCCGCCCGTAAATGCGGCCAGTTTAAACGCCGCAACGGGCGTCATCGCTGTTGCCAACGCGCACGATCGCGGTCACCTCGAGCGTCGCGTCGGCGGTCTCGTACTTTGCACCCTAAAACGCTGCACGAAGAAGCTCACCAATCCGAACATTACCGGCTATGCTTTCGGTGTCGCAGTGGCCAAAAACGGCGACTGCTGGTTGGCCTCAGAGAACGCCGGCTACGCCGGGGCAGCCCTAACCTATTGGCCCAGTTGTACTGGACCAGGCGAGGCGGCCACCGGGTTTATGAACGCCTCCTATGGCGGCTTGAGCATCGATAAGAACGGAAACCTCGTTTCGGTCGACGTTATCGGCGGCGCGAGCGGCGGCGGCCAGCTATGGGTGTACTCCGGCTGCAACCCCGCCTGCACGGTCGTTGGCGGCCCCTTTCCGCTCCAGGGCAACCCGATGCAAGGCGCGCTCAATGGCAAGGGCGATACGTTCGGCGTGATGGAAACAAACGGAGCCATCGGCGGCAACATTACCCAGGGTGGTAGCGTCGATATTTACGCGTATAGCCCCACCAAGCTCAGCTACAAGTACAGCTTTGCCACGGGCCTTGCCCCGGCAGCTTCCCCTGAAGGCTTCGCTTACAGCCCAGCGCTGCAGCAATAGAAAGGAAGAACCATGAGTTCAACTGTACGGACCATCTGCGTGCTCATCATCGTGCTCAACGCTGCGGCGTGCGACGCGCACGAGTCATCCACGCTGCCGGCGACTGGCGCCTCATCGGGGATCTACGTACCGCCGTCGAGAGAGACGAAACTCTGGAGGCCAAATACAATCGCAGCGTGTCCGCATCCGGGCCCAGGCGACGCAGAGTGTTTCGCGCTCATTCGCACCGGAGCGCAGATCGCGCCCGATCGCGGCTCCGGGCCAAACGGCGGCTATACCCCTGCGCAACTCCAAAGCGCCTACAATCTCCCATCTTCTACGAACGGATCGGGAGAGATCGTTGCGATTGTCGACGCATACGACAATCCCAACATCACATCGGATCTCGCTTTCTATCGATCGTATTTCGGCCTCCCGGCTGCAAATTTCACCAAATACAATGAAAAAGGGCAAATAGGCAACTATCCGTCAGGGAGCGCCGGGTGGGGAAGTGAAGAGGACCTCGACGTGGATATGGTCTCAGCGACCTGTCCGAACTGTACGATATATCTTATCGAAGCGAACAGCGGCGCAATCTCCGACCTTGAAGCTTCCGTGGCCGAAGCGGTCACGCTTGGCGCCCATATCATCAGCAATAGCTACGGTTGCTATGGCAATTGTGGCTTCAAGCAATCCCGTTACGACACTCCAAGCGTTACCTATGTCGCTGCAGCCGGAGATTCCGGCTACGGTGCCGGCCTTTCCTATCCTGCGGGCCTCAACAGCGTCGCCGCCGTCGGTGGCACGTCGCTCTACGTCGACAAGAAGTCAAGGCGCGGATTTACCGAGCGCGCATGGCTCGGCACCACGAGCGGCTGTGCAACGACGGGAAAGAAGCCGTCGTGGCAACACGATTGGGGTTGCCACTACCGAACGGGAGATGACGTCGCAGCGGTTGCAGACGTAGCAACAGGCGTGGCGGTCTACGACACCTACGGTTTTAACGGCTGGGTGGTTGCCGGCGGTACGAGCGCCTCATCACCCCAAATCGCAGGCGTGTTCGGGCTCGCCGGCAACGCAACGTCGCAGGACGGCGGGAAGACATTCTGGGAGAAAGAGCACCGAGGAGCCACCGATTTATTCCACATCGAGAAGGGTTCTGATGGTTCTTGCACGCCGGCGTACCTTTGCAAGGACGGCACGCACGAATATCGTAGTTATGGCGGCCCAACTGGATGGGGCACGCCGAACGGCATCGGCGCATTCTAGTTGCATGGCACGATATCCAATGGGCTCAAGCCTGCGGGCAGTACCAATCGCCCCGTTGAGGAGCGGCGCTGTCTCCGTGACTAGCTACAGCCGGAGGTCGCTCCGCAGGAGTCGCATTTTTCGCAGGCGCCGTTGCGTACCATCGTGAGCTGACCGCACTCCAAGCATGCATTACCGGTATAACCCTTTGCCTTCGACGCATTGACTGCTTGGGTACGCGCAAGCATCGCGACCGCCGTTCCACCGCCGTTGCTGCTCGGGTGATAGGCCGGCGCCGGGGCCTCCTGCGCTATCGTGGGACTTCCGCCTTGCGGCGGCTCCTGACCGGGGTGTAAATGCGCGCTGACTGGGTGCAGCTTCTCCGCGATGCCTGCGGGACGCACTTGAACGCCGGCCTCTTCCTCGGCGACGTACTCCTCTTGCGCTTCGGGTCCCATCGCGTCCATCTGCATCGACGGCTGCACGTGGGCAAGATCGTAACGGCCGAGATAACTTACCGCGAGCTCGCGGAAGATGTAGTCGAGGATCGACGTCGCCATCTTGATGTGATCGTGTCCAATGACTGGGCCGTTCGGCTCGAATCGCGTGAAGGTGAAGGCCTCCACGAACTCCTCGAGCGGTACGCCGTGCTGCAAGCCGAGTGAGATCGCAATCGCAAAGTTGTTCATCAACGAGCGGAAGGCGGCACCTTCCTTGTGCATGTCGATGAAGATCTCGCCGAGCTGACCGCCCTCGTACTCGCCTGTACGCAAGTAGACTTTGTGTCCCGAGATCGTCGCCTTTTGCGTGTACCCGCTGCGCCGCTGCGGCATCGACCGCCGCTTGGCGATGTAGCGATAGACGATCTTCTCAGCAATCTGCATCGGCGTCGCAAAAGGCTGCGATTGCGCGGCGACCGATTCTTGCTCGCCGGCGTCTCCGCCGAAGTCGTAGCTTGCAGCGAGCGGCTGCGAAAGCTTCGAGCCGTCGCGATAGAGCGCAACCGCTTTGATCATGCGTTCCCACGAGTAGCGATACGCTTCCTTGACGTCGGCTAACGTAGCAGTCTGCGGAAAGTTGATCGTCTTCGAAATTGCGCCACTGACCCACGGTTGCGCCGCGGCCATCATGTCGACATGTGCTAGCGGCCTGATGTAGCGCGTGCCGTATTTACCGCATGGCGTCGCGCAATCGAAGACCGCTAAGTGCTCTTCTTTGAGATCGGGCGCTCCCTCCACCGTCATGCGACCGCAGATATGCGCCGACGCTTCTTCGATCTGTCGCGTACTGAACCCGAGGCCGTCGCGAAGGATCGAGAAACTCCAGTCGTTCAGCTGCTCCTCGCTAAGCCCGAGCTTCTCTTTGCAGAAATCGTCGCCAAGCACGAATTTGTTGAAGACGAATGGAAGTTCGAACGCGCTCGGAAGCGCGACCTCGACGCGCGCGAGCGCGTCGTCGTCAAAGCCTTTGGCTTTCAACGTCGCGCGATTAATGTGCGGCGCCTCCTCGAGCGTGCCGGTGCCTTTCGCGTACGTTTCTATCGCCTCGATCTGCTCTTGCGAGTAGCCGAGCTTGTGCAACGCCGCGTCAACGGATTGATTTACGATCTTGAAGTAGCCGCCGCCGGCGAGCTTCTTGAATTTGACGAGGGCGAAGTCCGGCTCTATGCCGGTCGTATCGCAGTCCATCACGAGCCCTATTGTTCCCGTTGGCGCGGTGACGCTCACCTGCGAATTGCGATAGCCGGTTACCTCACCAATAGAGAGCGCATCGTCCCACATTTTTCGAGCGAGCGCCCACGTTTGTTGCGTAAACAACGTGGGAGTATGCGTTACAGGCCTGACTGTGAGGCCTTCGTATTCGCTGGCAGCGGCTGCGTAGGCTGCACGGCGATGGTTGCGAATGACGCGCAGCATCGGCTCTCGATTCGCGTCGAACCGTGCGAACGGCCCGAGCTTCTGCGCTATTTCGGCGGAGGTGCGATACGCCATACCGGTCTGTAGCGCATTGATGGCGCCGCACCAGCCGAAGCTCTCTTCGGAGTCGTACGGCAAGCCCATGCGCATGAGCAGCGTACCAAGATTGGCATAGCCTAAACCTAGAGTGCGGTAGCCGTGATTCTTCTCGGCAATCCGCTTCGACGGCATTTGCCCCATCGCGACTGAGATCTCAAGCGTCGTCGTCCAAATGCGCGTCGCTTGCGCAAACCGCGTCGCGTCAAAGTTTCCATCTTCGTTGAGAAACTTGACCAGATTGAGACTAGCTAAATTGCACGCCGTGTCATCAAGAAATACGTATTCAGAGCAATTATGCACCATAATGCCACTTGCGACGAAGTGATGTGTGTCAGATTCAGTCAGATCAAAGACCGGCGCTTCTCCCAGCGGCTCGAGCTTTGCAAATTCATCTGTTGGACGATCGGCGTAACAGCTTACGAATAGATTTAGGTTCGTTAACGCGCGAGCCTTGTCTGAAGCGAAATGGAAACCTATTTCACGTGCGAAGGCGAGACGCGAGTCTCGCGAAATCCGCAGCGAGTGCATTTGAACTACGTTATACTCTGCAAAGCCGCCTTTGCCATCGGGGCAATTGCTGACGAGCTTTACGCGACGGTTCGTATAAAGCTTCGATTTGATGCGAAAGGACAGGAGCAAATGCTGTACTTGTTTGAGCAAGGGCAGCGAGGAAGAGTCGAGAGAGATATATTGAGATTTGTCTCCATAATTCGCAACGGTTCCGTCAGCAGTGAACAGTCCACGCAGTACCGTCGCAGTAGTGTGCCTATCAA
Source organism: Candidatus Cybelea sp. (assembly GCA_049695635.1). Lineage (GTDB taxonomy): Bacteria > Vulcanimicrobiota > Vulcanimicrobiia > Vulcanimicrobiales > Vulcanimicrobiaceae > Cybelea. The sequence goes on from JBAVSO010000079.1 coordinate 32,523, forward strand.
GACGGTAGACAGCATCGCTGAACCGCTTCTGCGCGCTTCCTTTGTCGAGAACTGCGTAACGTGCGAATATATCAACGATGCGGCCATTGCTCGTGGAGACGCGGGAGCCGGTGCCTTTGGGGTACGTTCTGACGCTCGTAGCGCGGCGGCTGCGAGAATCGTCGAGGAACTGTGATTTTGCGTCGTTGATTCCGCGCGAAATATCGGCCAAAACTGGCGCTTCGTCAGCGTGCATAGTGAGAATGAGTTGAGGACGACCGGCGCGAGAGATGCAGCCATCACCTACGGCCACCCCGATGCCAAGCGCGAGGCGCTCCTCTAGGTCGAGAGGGCCGAAACCGGACCCGCCAAGTCCAACGCGATCACCTGTGCGAAGTTCGCACGCCGGAACATCGCCGCGATTCTCGGTCCAGACTTTGTGATCCGCCGTAAGCTGGACCTCATAACCGGCCTTTGTTCGAAGGCGGTAAACTGGTTTAGTTCCGGTAGGAAAAACATGCGTAACAAGATGCGGCTTTCCGTCGCCGGCAATTACGAATGCAGCCTTGCCGACTAGGTCGACGATCCGTTGCGGGCCATCTGCTGTGGCGACCAGCGTCTCACCTGTGACGCACGGGTTTGTCGCGTTAATTCGTTCGTCGTTCGAACACGTGTGCCACTCTTGAATCGTGTCGTCGAATTGCAGGCCGGGATCGGCACACTGCCATGCCGCAAGGGCGATTTGCTCCCACAGGTCGCGCGCTTTGATGCGCTTGACGACGTCGCCCGTCGTGCGCGCCGTCAGCAGCCAATCGTCGTCGCGGTCGAGCGCTTCGAAGAACCCATTCGTCAGTCGAACGGAATTGTTTGAGTTCTGGCCGGAAACGGTGATGTAGGCCTCCGAATCCCAACTCGTTTCGTATTGCTCGACCTCAAGCCGCGTGTAGCCCTGGCGCGCGTAGTCGAGCGCATTCTGCGCGGCGCCGGAGGGCACGCCTGCAGCGACCGCTTCGCGAATGGCGGTACGAAGCGACGCGTTTAGCGCGGGGTCGAGCCGAGCGTGCTCCGGAACGCGCGTGTCGTGCGCGGCCGAGATAATCGCGTTGAGACGCTTCTCGAATATGCGCGAACCGATAACGAGATCGGCAACTTTGCGCTCCTCGCGCACTTTCCAATTGACGAACTCTTCGATGTCGGGATGATCGGCGTTGAGCACGACCATCTTGGCGGCGCGGCGGGTCGTACCGCCGGACTTGATCGCGCCGGCAGCGCGATCGAAGACTTTGAGGAACGACATCAGCCCGCTCGACGTGCCGCCGCCGGTGAGCTTTTCGCCCGCCGCGCGAATTTTCGAAAAGTTGGCCCCGGATCCGGAGCCGCCCTTAAAAATGCGCGCTTCGCGAATTACACCGTCAAAGATCCCGCCCTCGTTAACGAGATCATCGTCGATCCCTAAAATATAACAGGCCGAAACCTGTGGGTGAGAATACGTATCCTGCGACGCTTTGGCAACACCATCGGCCGCGTCAACGTACCAATGCCCCTGCGCCGGTCCTGAGATGCCGTACGCCCAATACAGGCCGGTGTTAAAGAATTGCGGAGAGTTCGGCGCACCGATCTGGCGCGCGAGCATTGCGCACATCTCGTCGTAGTAAATCTGGGCGTCGTTTTCGGAGTCGAAGTAGCCGTGCTTCCAGCCCCAGTAAGTCCAGCAGCCGGCCATTCGGTTGAAGACCTGGCGCGCGTCGCGTTCGTACCCAAACTGATCGTCGCGCGAAAGCGCATCCAGCGCCGGTCCGTCGGCGATCGAGCGCTGCAGCCACTCCGGCACGCCCTCTTCGGCGACTCTCAGCGTCGCCTTCGGGATCCCGGCTTTGCGGCAGTACTTCTGAGCGAGGACATCTACGGCGACCTGGCTCCAGGTCGCAGGTACCAGCACGTCCTTGGCTTCGAAGATAACCGACCCGTCGGGGTTGACGATCCGCGAGTCTCGCGGCTCAAAGGTGACGCCCGCGTAAGGATCGCCGGGGGTCGAATAGGTGCGCACGAACTTCATATTGGGGACTCCTTGCTCCATATCGAACACACGTTCGTGTTCGATAGATTCTCCGGCGGCAGCGGGATACCTATTGTGTCACATTGTGCCGGTTACCACAAGATATTGGGGTCGCGCCCAAACTCCTTGCGAATCGGGAGTGATTAGCCGGGGGAAATTTTGTGGAATAGCGCGGCTAAACTAGCAGGCGGGTGGAGGCCGTGTGGACAGGGCCGAGGATACCGGGGATAACCGGTACAAGGCAGAGGCCATGTTTGGACCGGATCGCTTCGCGCCGCGGCTTCACGACGTGCCGCACGAAGAGCTCGAAGCGGCCGGCATCCGGGGCCTGATCGTCGATCTCGACAACACGCTTTTGGGCTTTCGCGAGACCGAGCTCGCCCAAGAACATCTCGACTGGGTCGCGCGCGCCCGCGAGCGGGGCTTCCGGATCGTGATGCTCTCGAACAACTTTTCGGAGCGAGTCCGCGGGCTGGCGGCCCGGCTCGGCATTGCGTGTTTTCCGAACGCGCTCAAACCGCTCCCGTTCGGCTTTCTGCGCGCCAAGCGGTCCCTCCAATTGCGCCGGCGAGAGATTGCCGTCGTGGGCGATCAGCTGTTTACCGATGTGCTCGGAGGCAAGCTCTGCGGGCACTACACGATCCTTACCGAGCCGATCGAGCGCAAAGACTTTGCGGTCACGCGAATCTTCCGTTTCTTCGAGCGATTGATGCTGCCCGGTCGTCGCGTATGAAGCTCGCGCTGATCGGTGACCCGGTCGAGCACAGCGGCAGCCCGCGCCTGCATCGCGGCTTTCTCGAAGAGGCCGAGATCGACGGCAGTTACGTTGCGATCCGCGTCCCGCGCGGCGAAGGAGCGGCCGCTGTCGCGCGGCTACGAGCGCAAGGATACACGGGGTGCAACGTCACCTATCCCCTCAAAGAAGAGGTACTCGCCGCGTGCGATACGCTGAGCGACGAAGCGCGGCGGGCCGAGGCCGTCAACACGATCTTTTTCGGAAGCCGGACCGTCGGCGCGAACACTGACGGCATCGGCGCTCGCGGCGCAGTTGAGACATTGCTCGACGAACCGGTGGCGCTCAAGCGCGTCGGAGTTCTCGGTTACGGCGCGACCGCTCGCGCCATTCTGGCCGACCTTCACGATAACGACGCGTACACGTTCCTATGGGGGCGCGATCCCAAGCGCGCGTACGAAGCGTGCCGGCGGTTCGAAGCGAGACTCTGGTTAAATGAGAATCCGCCCGAGATCGTTATCAGCACGCTGCCCCCCGAAGCGCGTCTGCCCGACGAGCTCGCAGCAGCGCTGCGCCTTCCGGATATGGTGATGGACGTAAACTACGGTCCGCGCGCAGTGCTCGCGCGTGATCTTGGCCGAGAGGTCGTTGCGGGCGATGCAATGCTCGAAGCGCAAGCGCGGTCTTCGTTCGACTTTTGGCTCGCGCATCTCGACCGGGTCGCGGGCGGCTGATCCGCCGAGCGTGTCCGACCGGAAAGCCTCGGAGAGGGAGGGATTCGAACCCTCGAGAGGCTTATCACCTCTGCTCGCTTTCCAAGCGAGTGCCTTCAACCGCTCGACCACCTCTCCAGCTGGGGTCCCGACCGCGCTGCACACCGTAGTTGCGGTATTCTTGCTGGTGCTCCTCGTTGGTGCGGCCCCTAGCGGAGAGCAGCGGCACGCTATTGCAGGCCACTTCAACCTGCCGCGTCTGCCTGCTTCGCGTCCCGCATCATCGCCGTCGTCCAACGTGGTGACGAACTCGAGCTTCGAGAGCGGAAGCATTGATGGCGGTTGGTACCAGTGCGGCGACGTCAACGCGTACACCACGATTGAACACCCGTACCAGGGCAGATACGAAGAGTACTCCGGCGTAGCGAGCGGCGCGGGCGAGCCACTCGGAAACTCCGGCGTCTGCCAGCGCGTGACGATCCCTCAGGCCGGAGTGCTTACCGCGCGGCTCTATCAGCTTTCCAATGAAAACGGCACGGCATTTGCATATCAAGAGGCCGATCTGCTCGACGACGGCGGCAACGTCGTCGTGAATCTCTTTCGGGCGGTCAACAACCGCCCGCAATGGGTGCTCGGCCGCTGGAATCTCGATGGGTATGCTGCGCGGACGCTGTGGATCTACTTCGGCGTGCACGGCGACGGTTACCGGAAGCTTTCGACGCAACAGTTCCTCGACGACGTGATCTTGACGACCGCCGGTTCCGTGCCCGCGAAACAGGCTCACCACCACCCAGAGCGCGAAGAATAAGCCCATGCAATCGCAACGGCCGGAAGAAGAAGAGCGCCTCGATAGTGCCGACGAGCGGGGACTCGCGCGAACGCTTTTCTGGATTGGTATCGGAGTCAGCGTCGCCGCGCTGGGCGCGACCGTGGCCTATCTTTCGCTGCGGATCGCCGCGGCCGGCCGGCGCGAAGACCCGACCACCCAACGCATTCAAGAGTTGATCGACGAAGCCAACTCGCTGCTCAAGGCGCTTGACGACCAGAGAAACAGCGCCTAACCCCGCCCCGACGCTGCGTAAGGGATTCGAACTCGAGCTCGCCTTTACGGATCTCCTCGCCAACGGCCAGGGCGTTGGCCGCGCCGACGGCGTCGTCGTCTTTTGCTTTGGCCCAATTCCGGGCGAGCTCGCCCGCGTCCGAATCGGCGAGGTAAAACCTCGCTACGCGGTTGCCGATCTGATCGAAGTTTTGCGTGAGTCTCCGGCGCGCGCACGGCCATTCTGTCCGGTTTTCGGGGCGTGCGGTGGGTGCCAGCTCCAACATCTGCGTTATCCCGCAC